>CAZGIH010000001.1:0-34168 GCA_964526195.1 uncultured Chromatiales bacterium
GGGCACCAAGCGCGAGGAGGTGGAGCGCGGTCAGGTGCTGTGCAAGCCGGGCTCGATCACGCCGCACACGGAGTTTTCTGCGGAGGTGTACATTTTGTCGAAGGACGAGGGGGGCCGGCACACGCCGTTCTTCTCGGGGTATCGGCCGCAGTTCTACTTCCGGACGACGGACGTGACAGGTGCGGTGACGCTACCGGAGGGGACGGAGATGGTGATGCCGGGGGACAACGTGTCGATGGAGGTGGCGCTGGGTGCGCCGATAGCGATGGAGGAGGGCCTGCGCTTCGCGATTCGCGAAGGCGGGCGTACGGTCGGCGCGGGCGTCGTCACCAAGATCTCCAAGTAACCGGCCGGGCATTGCTTCAGGCCGAAGAGTGGTAAAGTCATGTCTGCAAAGGCCAGTAGCTCAATTGGCAGAGCAGCGGTCTCCAAAACCGCAGGTTGGGGGTTCGAGTCCCTCCTGGCCTGCCAGCGATGGGAGGCCGTGTAATGGTGCAAGAACGCATCGAATCGAGCCTCTCGCAAGCGGATATCGTTCGCTGGACGGTCGTGGCCGCATTGCTGGTGACAGGAATCGCCGGCTTTTACTATTTTGCGGACCAGGCGCTCCTGTATCGGGTGCTGGGCCTGGTCGCGTTGTTCGCGGCAGCGGCGGCCGTCGCAGTAGGCTCGGCGCACGGCCAGCGTTTTCTGGGCTTCATGCGCGAATCCCGCGGCGAAGTGCGCAAGATGGTGTGGGCCACCCGCGCGGAAACCCTGCAGACCTCCCTGGTGGTGTTCGCGGCGGTGATTGTGATGGCCCTGTTCCTGTGGCTTCTGGATCGACTCCTCTCTTGGGGGGTCAGCCTGCTTCTGGGGTGAGGACGATGACGGAAGAAGCCTCCCGGGAAAACGACCAAGGGCTGCAATGGTACGCGGTTCACGCCTACTCCAACTACGAGGAGCAGGTGCGCACCCAACTTGAGGAGCGAATCGAGCGCCTCGGCAAGCAAGACGAATTCGGACGCATCGAAGTGCCGTCGGAAGCCAGCATCGAGCTGCGCGACGGCAAGCAGAAGGTCATCCGGCGCAAGACCTTCCCCGGCTATGTCCTGGTCCAGATGAAATGGTCTGAGGAAAACTGGCATCTGGTGCGCAACACGCCGAAGGTGCTGGGCTTCATCGGTGGCGCACGCCATCACCCGGAACCGATTCCGGACTCCCAGGTCGAATCCATCTTGGCCCGGGCCGAAGAAGGGCAGACGGCGCCGCGGATCAAGGTGATGTACGAGCCGGGCCAGGTGGTTCGGGTCATCGACGGGCCGTTCAACGACTTCAACGGTGTGGTCGAAGAGGCCAACCATGAAAAGGGCCGCCTGCGCGTCGCCATCCAGATTTTCGGGCGTTCCACGCCGGTCGAGCTGAGTTTCGACCAGGTCACCAAGGACTGAGGGCCCGCTCATGGCAGACAAGGACATTCAGGCGTACGTCAAGCTGCAGGTGCCGGCGGGCTCCGCCAACCCGGCGCCTCCGGTCGGCCCGGCCTTGGGCCAGCACGGCCTCGCCATCCAGGACTTCTGCAAGGCCTTCAACGACCGTACGGCGTCGATGGAGAAGGGAATGCCGTTGCCGGTGGTAATCACGGTATACGCCGACCGCAGTTTTGATTTCATCATTAAGACGCCGCCTGCCGCGGTGCTGTTGCGCAAGGCGGCCGGCATTGAGAAGGGCAGCCCGACCCCGAACTCGGAAAAAGTCGGCAAGGTGACGCGCAAGCAGCTGGAAGAGATCGCGACGGTCAAGATGCCGGACCTGAGCGCGAATGACTTGGATGCGGCCGTGAAGATCATCGCGGGAAGCGCCCGAAGCATGGGCTTGGAGATGGACCAATGAAGAACCGTCGAATCACCGAGGCTCGGGCCAAAATCGACGTGCTGCAACTGTATCCGGTCGACGAGGCGGTCGAACTGGTACGCACGGCGAGCGGAACGGTGAAATTCGAGGAAAGCATCGACGTCAGCATCAACCTTGGCGTGGACCCGAAGCAGAGCGACCAGAACGTGCGCGGGGCGATGGTCCTGCCGCAAGGCACGGGCAAGCGGACACGGGTGGCCGTATTCGCGCAGGGCGACCCAGCGCAGGCCGCAACCGACGCGGGTGCCGACGTAGTCGGCCTGGAAGACCTGGCGGAACGGATCAAGGGCGGTGACCTTGATTTCAGCGCGGTGATCGCGACACCGGACAGCATGCCCGTCGTGGGGGCGCTGGGACAGATTCTGGGCCCACGCGGCCTGATGCCGAACCCGAAAACCGGGACGGTGACGCCGGATGTCGCCACGGCGGTTAAAAACGCCAAGGCTGGGCAGGTTCGCTACCGCACCGACAAGGGCGGCATCGTGCATTGCTCGATCGGGCGGGCCAATTTCGAGACGGCAGCACTGGCCGAGAACCTCCGCGCCCTGATCGCGGAGTTGATCCGGGCCAAGCCGGCCTCCTCCAAGGGGGTGTACATCAAGCGCATCACCGTGTCCCCGACCATGGGGCCGGGCGTCCGGATAGACCCGGCGACGGTGTAAGGCGGCACGGGAGAACCTAGAGGAACGGATTATGGCGCGCACACGCGAAGAAAAAGAAGCCATCGTGCAGGAAGTGACGCAGGTCGCGGCCCGCGCGCATTCGCTGGTGGCGGCGGAGTACCGGGGCATGAGCGTGACCGAGTTGACCCGCCTGCGCCGACAGGCCCGGGATTACGGCGTCTACGTCCGGGTGGTCAAGAACAACCTGGCCAAGAGGGCGCTGGACGGCACGGACTATGCATGCGCGCAGGAGCGCCTGATCGGTCCCCTGCTGCTCGGTTTCTCCGAGGAGCAGCCGATGGACGGCCCGCGCCTGTTCCGGGATTTCAGCAAGGAGAACGAATTGCTGGAACTCAAGTTCGGCGCTATGGACGGCGCTGTGCTGGAGGTGGCCGATGTGCGGAAGTTGGCGGACCTGCCGACCCGTGACGAGGCCTTGGCACAACTGATGGCAGTCATGCGTGCACCGATCGAAAAGATGGTGCGCATGGCAGCCGACATCCCAGGCAAGCTGGTGCGCACGATGGCGGCACACCGCGACCGCCAGCAGGCGGCATCCTGATTACTGATTGCAACCAAAGGAGTTATTGACCCATGACCACAGCAAGTGTTTCCAAGGAAGACGTCCTTGACGTTATTTCCAACATGACCGTGATGGAAATCGTCGACCTGATCTCTGCGATGGAGGAGAAGTTCGGTGTTTCCGCGGCGGCAGTGGCGGCAGCGCCGGCGGCCGGAGCGGCCGCGGCTGCGCCCGAGGAAGAAGCGGCCACCGAACGGACCGTCATGCTGGCCTCGGTCGGCGACAACAAGATCGGGGTCATCAAAGTGATCCGCGCGGCCACCGGCCTGGGACTGAAAGAGTCCAAGGAAATGGCGGAAGGTGCACCGTGCGCGGTGAAAGAGGAGGTTCCCGTCGAAGAGGCCGAGGAGCTGAAGGAACAGTTGGAGGAAGCGGGCGCAACCGTCGAACTGAAGTAATCAGTGCGCGGTTTCGCAATCAATCACGACGTGGCGGCACGCCTGGCGTGCCGACGGCGTTTTTTTAACTGACGATCACCGAGGTGGGCATGCCTTATTCCTACACCGAGAAAAAACGCATTCGGAAAGATTTCGGAAAGCTTCCGGAAGTGCTCCCGATTCCGGACATGCTGCAGGTCCAGCGCGAGTCTTACCGCGATTTCCTGCAGGTCGACGTGCCGGCGAAGAAACGCAAGGACCAAGGCATTCAGGCAGTGCTGAACGCGGCGTTCCCGATCATCAGCCATGCCGGGCATATCGAACTGAGCAGCCTGAAGTACGAACTCGGAGAACCGCGCTTCAACGTGCGCGAGTGCCAGAGGCGAGGTCAGACCTATATGGCGCCCCTGAGGATCAAGACGCGGATGGTCATCCACGAGAAGGATTCGCCCAAGGGCGCGCCGCGCAAGGTCAAGGAAATCAAGGAACAGGACGTGTACCTGGGCGACATCCCGCTGATGACCGAGCATGGCACGTTCGTGATCAATGGCACGGAGCGAGTGGTCGTATCCCAGCTGCTGCAGTCACCGGGCGTCATCTTCACCGACGACAAGGGACGAAGCCATTCCTCGGGCAAGATCCTCCACCATGCCCGAATCAAACCGGAATATGGGTCCTGGCTGGAGTTCGGGTTCGACCACAAAGATCTGTTGTACCTGAGGGTAGATAGCCGCCGCAAGATTCCGGTAACGATCCTGCTACGCGCGATCGGCATGTCGGAAGAGGAGATTCTGGAAACCTTCACGACGCGTTGTCCGGTGCGGATGGAGCAGTGGCGCGAGGTTCCGCTGCCGCTGCTTGAGGGTGCGAAACCGACATTCCCGCTGGTGGATGCCGGAAAGGGAGAAGTGATCCTGAACAAGGGCAAGAAGGTGACGCCGACCGCGATCACCAAACTGACTCAGGCCGGGGTGGAGAGCGTGCTGGCGCCGCAGGAGTTCCTGCAGGACCTGCTGACGCCTGGCGGAGAGAATGACGCGTATGTCTTTGACGCGAACGGATGGCAGGCGCGTCCGGCTTCACTGGTCGGGAAGAAACTGCCACTGACGCTGCTGCACGAAGACCGCATCGCGGTCAAGGCCGGCACCAAGTTGACGGCGGCCCGGGCCGGGAAACTGCCGGATCTTTGTGCCATTTCCCTGCCGTTGCGCAGCCGGTTCTTCATCGGGGTGGAGAACTTTCAGCGCCAGAAACTGTCGTTCGATATTCGTGCGGAGAAGGCCGGTGTGGAAGTGCGGGCCGGGCGCACCCTCATGCCGATCCATGTGAAAAAGCTGCTGGAGGTGGGGCAGAAGGAAATCGAGGTCCCGGCTTCGTTCTTCTACGATCGCGCACTGGCGCGCGACCTGTTCGATCCTGAAACCGGAGAGATCTACGGGCGGCTGCGTCTCAACGCCCTGCTTGACGAGGACCTGCTGGGTGAATTGATGAGCCTGCCGGTTACGGGTTTCGAAATCATCCAGAATTCCGAAGCGACCCAGAGCATTCCCGGCACCCTGCGCACGGACGACTTCCATTTCCGTCCGCCCCGGTACAGCCCGGAGGCGGTGACTCTGGAAGCCCAGACCTACATTTACCGCATCCTGCGCCCCAGCGAGCCGATTACGGCGGAGACGGTGCGGAATTACTTCAACAATCTGTTTTTCAACGCGGAACGCTACGACCTTTCCCCGGTGGGACGGATGCGGTTGAATCGCCGGCTGCGGCGTGACAGCATGCAGGGCTCGGGGACCCTCCAGGTCGAAGACATCATCGATGTGCTGCAGGTTCTGATTGATATCCACCAAGGCCGCGATGTGGTGGACGATGTGGATCACCTTGGCAATCGCCGGGTGCGTTGTGTCGGCGAGCAGGTGGAGCAGGCCTTCCGGACGGGGCTGTCCCGGGTGCAGCGGGCGGTCAAGGAGCGCCTGACCCAGGTCGAGGCGGATGATCTGACCGTACAGGACATGGTCAACGCCAAGCCGGTGTCTGCGGCGATCAAGGAATTCTTCGGCTCCAGCCAATTGTCCCAGTTCATGGATCAGAACAACCCGCTGGCGGAGGTGACGCACAAACGCCGGATTTCCGCGTTGGGCCCGGGCGGCCTGACTCGTGAGCGGGCCGGCTTCGAGGTGCGCGACGTGCATCCGACCCACTACGGGCGGGTCTGTCCGATCGAGACCCCAGAAGGGCCGAATATCGGCTTGATCAATTCCCTGGCGGTCTACGCCCGGCTCAATAATTTCGGTTTCCTTGAGACTCCGTACCGGAAGGTGACCAACGGCCAGGTCACGGATCAAATCGACTACCTGTCGGCGATCGAGGAAGGGCAATACATCATCGCGCAGGCGAATGCGGCGCTCGATCAGGATCGCCAATTCACCGACCAGTTGGTGTCCTGCCGGCACCAGAAGGAATTCATGATGGAGAGGCCGGAGAAGATCGATTACATCGACGTTTCGCCGCGCCAGATCGTCTCGGTGGCGGCCTCGCTGATTCCGTTTTTAGAGCACGACGACGCCAACCGGGCACTGATGGGGTCGAACATGATGCGTCAGGCGGTGCCGACCCTGCGCGCCGAAAAACCCTTGGTCGGAACCGGCATGGAACGCGCGGTCGCGGTGGACTCCGGGGCCATGGTGCTGGCGTACCGTGGCGGCATGGTGCACGATGTGGACGCCAACCGAATCGTTGTGCGGGTCGAGGACGAGGAGGCTGGTGAAGGGCAGTCTGGCGTGGACATCTACAACCTGACCAAGTACATCCGCTCCAACCAGAGCACCTGCATCAATCAGCATCCGCGGGTGCGTCCGGGCGACTGCATCGAAAAGGGTGACGTGCTGGCGGACGGTTCAGCCACGGATCTGGGCGAGTTGGCGGTCGGGCAGAACATGCTGGTCGCGTTCATGCCATGGAATGGCTACAACTTCGAGGACTCCATCGTGCTTTCGGAACGGGTGCTGGAAGAGGATCGCTACACCACGATCCACATCGAGGAGCTGACCTGCGTGGCGCGCGAGACCAAGATGGGGGCGGAGGAGATCACCGCCGACATCCCGAACGTCAGCGAAGGATTGCTGGGCAAGCTCGACGAGTGCGGCGTGGTTTACATCGGTGCGGAGGTTCGTCCGAACGACATCCTGGTCGGCAAGGTCACGCCGAAAGGGGAGACCCAGTTGACTCCGGAGGAGAAGTTGCTGCGTGCGATCTTCGGCGAGAAAGCGTCCGAGGTGAAGGACACCTCGCTGCGCGTGCCCTCAGGGATGGAGGGCACGGTAATCGACGTGCAAATCTTCACGCGCGAAGGCGAAACCAAGGACGCGCGCGCGGTCGAAGTCGAAGCTATCGCGGTCGAGCAGGCGCGCAAGGACATGGAAGACCAATTGCGCATCTACGAGGAAGACATCTACTTGCGTGCCCGCACCTTGATGGAAGGCAAGATGGCGGACAAGGGGCCGAAGAAGAAAGGAGGCTTCACGGTCACCGCGGCATACCTGGACGGTTTGGAGCGCAAGGACTGGTTCAAGATCAGCCTGCGCCAGGAGAAGCTCAGCCGCAACCTGGAAGCGCTGCAGAAGCAGTTACAGTCCCAGAGCCAATTCCTGAACCAGCAGTTCGAGCACCAGAAAGAGAAGATCGAGGCAGGGAGCGAACTGGCCCCCGGCGTGCTGAAGACAATCAAGGTCTCGCTGGCGGTCAAGCGGCGCATGCAGCCGGGCGACAAGATGGCCGGGCGGCACGGCAACAAGGGCGTGGTTTCTATGGTGGTCCCGGTTGAGGACATGCCGTACATGGAAGACGGCACACCGGTCGACATCGTGCTCAACCCCCTCGGTGTCCCGTCGCGGATGAACGTCGGACAGGTGCTGGAAACCCACTTGGGCTGGGCGGCGAAGACGCTCGGCGCGCAAGTTCGCCAGTTGCTCGAACAGACCCCCAAGGCGACCGAGATTCGCCAGTTCCTGGAGCGGATCTACCAAGGCGCCGGGAACCCGGAAGTGAAACTCGGCGGCTTCAATGCGGAGGAGATCCGCAACCTGGCGGAAAACCTGTGCGACGGCATTCCGGTCGGCACGCCGGTGTTCGACGGCGCCAACGAACAGGAAGTCAAGACGATGCTGGAACTGGCAGGGTTGCCGACCAGCGGACAGACGCGGTTGTACGACGGACGGACCGGGAATGCGTTCGACCGCGAAGTGACCGTCGGCTATATGTACATGCTCAAGCTCAACCACTTGGTGGACGACAAGATGCACGCGCGTTCCACCGGGCCATACAGCCTGGTCACCCAGCAGCCGCTGGGCGGAAAGGCGCAGTTTGGCGGCCAGCGTTTCGGCGAGATGGAAGTATGGGCGCTCGAGGCCTACGGCGCCAGCTACACCTTGCAGGAAATGCTGACCGTGAAGTCCGACGACGTCGAAGGCCGCAACCGCGTGTACAAGAGCATCATCGGGGACGAACTGGAGCTCCAGGCGTCGCTGCCCGAATCGTTCAACGTCCTGTTGCGCGAGGTGCGGGCGCTTGGCATCAACATCGACATGGAACGCGACCGCACGCCGGACCCGCTGTCGCCGCTGCCCCTGTAAGGCGGATTTGACTGGAGAACATCATGAGAGAACCTTTTTCACTGCTGCGGCCCCTCAACGATCCGACCGACTTCAACGCGATCCGGATTAGCCTGGCTTCTCCGGAGACGGTCCGTTCTTGGTCCTACGGCGAGGTCAAGAAGCCGGAGACCATCAACTACCGGACGTTTCGGCCGGAACGCGACGGCCTGTGCTGCGCGCGCATCTTCGGTCCGATCAAGGACTACGAGTGCCTGTGCGGCAAGTACAAGCGCCTGAAGCACCGCGGGATCGTGTGTGAGAAATGCGGTGTCGAGGTTACCCGTGCCAAGGAGCGCCGGCGGCGCATGGGCCACATCGAACTGGCCAGCCCGGTCGTGCATGTCTGGTTCCTGAAGTCCCTGCCGTCCCGGATTGGCCTGATGCTGGACATGACCTTGCCGGATCTGGAGAAGGTTCTGACTTTCGAGCGGTACGTGGTCACCAATCCAGGTCTGAACACGGACCTGGAGCCGAGGCAGCTTCTGACCAAGCCGGAATACCAGGAGAGGCGCGCCCGTTTCGGAGAGGACTTCGAAGCGATGATGGGTGCAGAAGCGGTGCAGACGCTGCTGAAGAACCTGGATCTGCGCAAGGAGTCGGAAGGGATTCGCGAGGAACTCAAGAAGACCCGCAGCGAAGCCAAGATTAAGCGCCTGACCAAGCGTCTGGAACTGTACGAGGCGTTCCTTCACTCGCGCAACAAGCCGGAGTGGATGGTATTGACCGTGCTGCCGGTGCTTCCGCCGGACCTGCGTCCGTTGGTGCCGTTAGAAGGCGGTCGCTTTGCCACATCGGATCTCAACGACCTGTACCGGCGCGTGATCAACCGTAACAACCGGTTGCGGCGACTGCTGGAACTGGGTGCCCCGGACATCATCATCTGCAACGAGAAGCGGATGTTGCAGGAGGCAGTGGATGCCCTGCTCGACAACGGGCGACGCGGACGCATGGTGACTGGCGACAACAAGCGCAGCCTGAAGTCACTGGCCGAGGTCATCAAGGGCAAGCAGGGGCGGTTCCGACAGAACCTGCTTGGCAAGCGCGTGGACTACTCCGGGCGCTCCGTAATCGTGGTTGGACCCACGCTGAAGCTGCATCAATGCGGACTGCCCAAGAAGATGGCGCTGGAACTTTTCAAGCCGTTCATCCTCGGGAAGCTGCAGCGGCGCGGGCTGGCGACCACGATCAAGGCGGCGCGCAAACAGGTGGAGCGCGAGGGGCCGGAAGTCTGGGACATCCTGAGTGAAGTCATCCGCGAGCATCCGGTGCTGCTGAACCGGGCGCCGACCCTGCATCGGCTCGGCATCCAGGCGTTTGAGCCGGTCTTGATCGAGGGCAAGGCGATCCAATTGCACCCCTTGGTCTGTACGGCGTTCAACGCCGACTTCGACGGCGACCAGATGGCCGTGCACGTGCCACTGTCGATGGAGGCGCAATTGGAGGCACGGGCACTGATGATGTCGACCAACAACGTATTGTCGCCTGCCAGCGGTGAACCGATCATCGTGCCGTCTCAGGACATCGTACTGGGTCTGTATTACATGACGCGGGCACGTATCAACGTCGCCGGAGAAGGCCTGGTGCTGGCGGACGCGGACGAAGTGAAGCGGGCCTACGATTCGGGACAGGCAGCGCTGCATGCGCGCATCACCGTGCGCCTGCCACAGCCGGACGGCAGCCTGGAACGGGTCGAGACCACGGTGGGACGGGCTTTGCTGGCGGACATCCTGCCGGAAGGCCTGCCGTTCGAACTGATCAACCGGGACATGAACAAGCGCGCCATTTCCGACGTCATCAATGCGTGTTACCGGCGCTTGGGTCTGAAGGATACGGTGATTTTCTGCGACCGCCTGATGTATACCGGCTTCGAATACTCCACTATTGCCAGCATTTCCTTTGGCGTCAACGACATGGTGGTGCCGGAAGAGAAAGATGGCATTTTGGACGGCACCGGGAAGACGGTGGAGGAAATCGAGAAGCAGTATGCTCGCGGCCTGTTGACCAACGACGAACGCCGGAACAAGGTGGTCGACAGCTGGTCGCAGGCGAACGACGACGTAGCGGCGAAGATGATGGAACGCCTGGAGCACGAGGAAGTGGTGGATCGCGAAGGCAACTGGGTGCAACAGCCGTCGTTCAATTCGATCTACATGATGTCGGATTCCGGCGCACGGGGGTCCAAGGCCCAGATCCGCCAGTTGGCGGGAATGCGCGGCCTGATGACCAAGCCGGACAGCACCATCATCGAAACCCCGATTACGGCGAATTTCCGGGAAGGGTTGAATGTCCTGCAGTACTTCATCTCCACTCATGGTGCCCGCAAGGGGCTGACCGATACGGCGCTGAAAACCGCCAACTCGGGTTATCTGACCCGGCGTCTGGTCGACGTTGCGCAGGATTTCGTGGTGGTGGAAGAGGATTGCGGGACCCAGGCGGGGCTTATTATCCGACCCATCATCGAAGGCGCGGATGTGGTCGAGACCTTGGCGGAACGGGTGCTTGGGCGCGTGACCGCGGAAGACGCGATGCGTAGCGACGACAGCAAGGAAGTCTTGATTCCGGCTGGCACGTTGCTGGACGAAGAATGGGTCGCGAAAATCGATGACTGGGGGTTGGGCAAGATCAAGGTGCGGTCTGCCGTAACCTGCAACACTCTGCGTGGCGTCTGCGCGAAATGCTACGGACGGGATCTGGCGCGCGGCATCTTGGTGACTCGGGGCGAGGCGGTCGGCGTGATTGCCGCACAGTCCATCGGTGAGCCCGGTACGCAGCTCACCATGCGCACGTTCCACATCGGCGGTGCGATCAGTGGTGCCGTCACGGCTGTCAGCAACGTCACCGTTCGCGATGGCGGCCGGGTCAAATTCCGGCAACTGGAAACCCTTCCGCGCGACAAGCAATCTTGGGTCGTGACGTCGCGTTCCGGCGAATTGATCGTGACGGACGACCTTGGGCGCGAGCAGGAGGTATACCAGGTTCCCTACGGCGCCCTTCTCAAGGTGAAGGAAGGCGAAACCGTGGCCGCCGGCCAGATGCTGGCCAGTTGGGATCCGCATATCCAGCCGTTGCTGGCTGATCGGAAGGGATATCTCCGGCTGGTCGATTTCGTGGACGGCGAAACGGTGAGCATGACCACGGACGAAGTGACCGGCCTGTCGAGTATTCGCGTGCTGGATGCCAAGGATCGCCCACCTTCCGGGCGTGCGCTGACCCCGGCTATTGATTTGGTCGACAAATCCGGTAAGCCGGTCCTGTTCGAAGGGACGGAAAAGGCCGTGCACTATACCTTGCCTGCCGACACCATGATCAGCCTGTCCGAAGGCGCGGTAGTGGGGCAGGGGGACGTGCTGGCCCGAATTCCGTTGTCATCCCGCACTCAGTCCGGCGACATTACCGGCGGACTTCCACGCGTGGTCGACCTGTTTGAGGCACGAACCAAGGCGAAGGCCAACGCGGTGCTCGCGGAGACCGATGGCGTGATCAGCTATGGCACCGAGGTCCGCAACAAGCAGCGCTTGTACATCACGGCCGATGACGGCGCGGTAGAAGAAATGCATATTCCGCGTACCAGTCACGTGAATGTCTTCGAAGGTGCCCGGGTGACCCGTGGTGAAGTGCTCGTGGACGGCGAGCTCAATCCCCATGACGTGCTGCGGTTGCGCGGACTGGAAGCCTTGACTGAGCACATCGTGCAGAAGGTTCAGGACGTCTACCGTCTGCAAGGCGTGAAGATCAACGACAAGCATATCGAAGTCATCATTCGGCAGATGCTGCGCAAGGTGCAAGTCGTGGAGCCGGGCGGATCGGCCTACATGGTGGGCGATACGGTCGAGCATGCACGGGCAATCGAAAAGAACCGCGAACTGGCGGAGGACCAGCAGGTCCAGTTCGAGCGGGTGCTGCTCGGGATCGCGAAATCGTCCCTCAGTCGGGAATCGTTCATTTCGGCAGCTTCGTTCCAGGAAACGACCAAGGTGCTGGTGGAAGCCACCATTCGTGACGACCGAGACGAATTGCGCGGACTCAAGGAGAACGTCATTGTTGGGCGCCTGATTCCAGCGGGCACGGGATTGGCGTATCACACGAAGCGTCGACAAGCTGACCTGGCCCTGTCACTGGACGAAATCCAAGCGACGTCGGACGGAGGAGAGGAAGCGGCAACTGAGGGAGTTCCGGCGACGGAACTTCAAACCGTGCCGGATGCGGAGCAGCCGGCGCCATTTGCCTGATCCGGTTCGAAAATCCTGGTTTTTTGCTCGCTTTAGGGCGGGTGGTCGCCTAAAATATTGGTATGAGCGCTTCGACCGCCTCTTTTGCACTGCCGCAGGACCGTCGCGGACGGCCGTTGCGCGACCTGCGGATCTCGGTGACCGACCGTTGCAATTTCCGCTGCACCTACTGCATGCCGAAGGAGGTCTTCAATTCCGATTACGTTTTCCTCGAGCGTTCCCGGTTACTGACCTTCGAAGAAATCGAGCGCCTGGTCCGCGTGTTCGTCGACCTGGGCGTGGTCAAGTTGCGCTTGACCGGTGGCGAACCGCTCCTTCGACGGCATCTGGATAACCTGGTCGAACGTCTGAGCCAGATACCGGAAATCGAGGATACTTGCCTGACGACCAACGGATCCCTGCTGACCGGCGAAGTGGCGGCGCACTTGGCCGAGGCTGGGCTGGACCGGGTTACGATCAGCCTCGACGGACTCGACAACGAAGTGTTTCAACGCCTCTCCGATGTGCAGCGCCCGGTCGACGAAGTGCTAGCGGCCATCGACCATGCGTCCGCGGCGGGCTTGGGGCCGGTCAAGATTAATATGGTGGTCAAGCGAGGTGCCAACGAAGACCAGATCCTTCCGATGGCGGAGCATTTTCGGGGCACGGGACATATTCTCCGTTTCATCGAGTACATGGATGTAGGCAATGCCAACGACTGGAAACTTGATGCGGTGGTGCCTGCCGAAGAAATCCTTCAGGTGATTGACGGGCAATGGCCGGTCGAGCCTGCGGAGCCGAATTACCCGGGAGAGGTCGCACGGCGCTGGCGTTATCGGGACGGACAAGGCGAAATCGGCGTGATTGCGTCTGTGACCCAGCCGTTCTGTGGCGGGTGCCACCGTGCGCGCTTGAGCGCCGACGGCATGTTGTACACCTGCCTGTTCGCCTCAGATGGTCACGATTTGAAGAGCCTGCTGCGTTCAGGAGTTGACGACGCGGCGCTGAAGCGTGACCTGATCCGCCTGTGGACGGATCGAGGAGATCAATACTCTGAGCTTCGTACTGAAGCGACGTCCAAGATTAAAAAAGTGGAAATGTCGTATATCGGCGGGTGAGTCACTCGCCGAGGCGCGGCATCAATTCGACCAGGTTGCAGGGACGGGTTCGGCAGTCCAGTTGTTTTTCGATCAGTTTCTCCCAGGCATCCCGGCATGCACCCGGGGAACCCGGCAGGCAAAACACGTAGCGGCGGTTGGCCACGCCGGCCATGGCCCGGGACTGGAGCGTAGATGTTCCGATCACTTCGTACGAGAGCGAACGGAACATTTCCCCGAAACCGTCGATTCGTTTGTCCATTAGGGGGGAAACCGCTTCCGGCGTTCCGTCCCGCCCGGTCACGCCGGTCCCCCCGGTCGTCAGGATTACCTGGATATCCGGCTCGACCAGCCAAGCCGAAACCCGTGCCCGGATCTGGTAGATGTCATCCGCGACAAGGTCGCGTGCTGCAAGCCGATGGCCGGACGCCTCGATTTTTTCGGCCAGCAGGTCGCCGGACTTGTCTTGGCTTTCGTCCCGGCTGTCGGAAACAGTCAAGACGGCAATCCCAAGGGGGATAAATTCACGGTCTGTCATAGGCTTGACTCTCTTGAGTGACGTTAGGTGGTATCTGTCGCATGGTGAGATTAATATACTTTCTACGAGCTAATAAGATCGGACAGCCTCTTGACGGTATAGACTTATGTCGTCCTCAGTCATTTGCACAGGATCAATCAAGCGGTAATGTTTCTCGTCAAGGATGGAGATCCCTTGTTCGTCCATATCAAAAGAGAAAAGGGCGATAAGATCATCTTCCATGAATTGCGCTGCGACAGGGCGACAAATTAATTGAGGAAATTTTGAGGCACATAAAGCAAAGTCCTGTTCAATCTGGACTATTCCAATTTGATCATTTCCACCTTTCGCCTGCACCGGGAAAACGTATTGAGCTCCACGCTTGTCCGTGCCGACATAGATTTCATCCGTTTCGACTTGGCCCATATCGGGCACTGTGGTCCTCAGATGACTTTGGAGCGAATAGCACACGACTCCTGAAAAGATGTCAAGGAGCCGGTTGTAGCGTAGTTTGGCAAGTAGCCCCTGTTCGTCACGAAGTGAATACTGAGAGATAATTCCGGGAGTTGCGTCTGGAATTTTGATTGCGGCAAGGAGTGGGTTGGTACTAACGCGTGCCGTTTTTGCCAAGGAAAACTCATACCTCGCCTGTCCGGTTGGACGAATTACCCATTCCAGCCCTTCTGGGGCAGATTTTTGGATTGATTCTGGAAGATCGGTTCGATAACGAAAACTATAGATAACATCTCCGATATTTTTAGGCAATTTAATCCTAAGTCTTTTCGCGGCCTGGACCAGTTCCTCGCGCTCAAAGGACACTTTGTCCATTTCTGGCTTATGATTTCTAGCGAAAATCTCCTCCAGCAGTTTGGAGTATCGGCTACCGTCTTTTTTCATATGGTGCTCACCACTTATCAGGGATTTTAAGGCCACTGCAAAACGACAACTTCCTCTCTTATTTGTTGCCGAGTGGCGGTAGCGAGCCGAGTGCGGAACAAATCGACCCCAACGACTCGATAACCGAGAGATTGGGCAATTTCAGCCAGCAACTGTCCTGTGTGGATCATGACTTGCAGGTACGACGCTTGATCGCCAACCACATAGCCGAGGTAGGCGCCCGGCTTCAAGAGAGTTCGCAATTCTGCCAAGTGACGCGCCATGCCGCCAAAATACAACTTGGTAACCCGTCCGTATTGTCTTTCAAATCCAGAAGTTTTTCCCATGGAAATTCTTCGTTTTTCAATCTCTTCAGCAAGAATTTGAATCTTTTCATGATCTTCGACCCATTTGTCGTCATCATTGCATCTGTACGCGTTCCGCGTGTTGGAGCAAAGCAGGCTTTTCTTCAAATTCCTCAAATCCTCCTTATTCTTGATGAAGCCGAGCAACACACTCTCTAGACGTGTTGTCCTTGTATAGTCTTTTTCATTCGGATAGGGAGGAGAGGTGAAAATGGCATTGATACTTTGCGGGGCCAGCAATTCGGCTACTTGACGCGCATCGGCGTTGTGAACAATTGAGGGAGTCTCAATCACATTTTTACGACATGTCCGGCGCAGGTCGCTTGCCATTTTTTGAATTTCGGCGAGCCAGCTCTCAACGACGTGTGCATCGTGTTTCTTAGTTCGTCGGACGCCCACCTCTGGACCAAAGTGCAGGTTGCTGATGGAGAGGACCAGAGACTTAGCAAAAGCAAGCAATTCATGTTGCCGATAGGGTGAATCCTTTGCGCCTTTGATCTCTTTCAGCAAAATTAAGCATTTATGCAAAGGTTTTTGGCTGATGGAGTTTTTTAGTAGAAGGGCAAATTGTTCTTTTTCGAGAGTGCGTGGAGCAATTTCGGACTCAATGATTTTTCCTGCTTTCTTGGCAATTTTGGCAGCATGGTCCAGCAATTCGTCTGGATTGATGGACCAGTCCACCTTTACCGAGCACGCAAAATGAGCCATTGTGTTGGCTTCGATGCCGATACTAGGAATGCCGTGAAGTTTCGCCTCAACCAGAGTGGTTCCAGTGCCGCAAAAGGGGTCTAGGATGGTGTCCTTTTCACTCAGGCCGAATCCGCGAATGTAATCACGAACCAAATGGGCAGGAAACGAGAGTACGAACCGATACCAGTCGTGAAAGCTCCGATCTCGGACATCCAGCCTGTTGGCACGACCGTTGCCTCTTGGTGTCGGTACGGAAGGCATTCCTCCCGGCAATAGGCTGGGTTGCAGCCCGACATCCTCTCTTGGTTTCAGGAAACCAGATGGGCCAAGTGTTGCTGGATTCATTTGAATGTGTCTGGTTGATAGCACATTCTATAGTGGAGGCTCCACACAGTATACGGCAGCACTAAAACTAAAGAAGTTCTTCTTATAAATTGTCTAATAATCAAATAATTGCCTTGGTTTTGTCGATACCAAATCCTTGAATTTCATCGACGGAGATGCGTCCTTGGTGCAGCATGCTGGCAGTCAGGATATCCATATCGGCCTCCAGCAATCGGCGGATGTCGTCCGCATTCCGGACTCCGCCGGCCGCAGCCAACCTGCAATCTGGCCGAATTGTTCGAATCCGCTCCAAGAGTTCAAAATCCGGTCCTTCCATGGAACCGACCCGGTGCAGGCACATGACGATGACGTAGGTAGGCCAGGTGTCGGGCTGTGCCCAGATTTCGGTTCCGCCGCGCAGGCCTTCCTGATCGAAGTCGAGCGACAGGATCGCGCGATCGTCCGAAGTCGTCCAATTGCAGGCGAATTCGGTGCCAATGACCGGACGGAGGTTGTCCGGAAAACTTCCGTCCGGATCCGGAGGCGGCCCGGCATCTACCCAGAATTCGATGGCTGGATGGTGGCGGCATAGTTCTACAATGAGCCGGCATTGGCCGGGCTTGTCCATGATGGCATCGAGATCCGCCAAATAGAAAACCGGAAAGGGAGCGAATCGGAGCAGGTCATCGACCACCTGGACAGGGTCTACGCTGCGTGTCAGGGCGGACTGGATCGGTTCGTAGAGCGCACGCTCGCCCCTCGCAGCCTGTACGACCTTTCCCTGGCGGATGTCCAGGACGGGAATGATGCGACGCATTGAGAGATGAAAGTTTTTATTTTCGAATACGTTTGCGGAGGAGGGTATCAGGATGATTCGCCGCCACCGGACCTGCTTCGGCAGGGGCGTGAGATGTTGCGTGCGGTGCTTGCAGACTTCTCGCGCTTACCGGATCCGGTGCAAGTTTATACCCTGATCGAGGAACGGTTTACGTTCGATCTGCCTGGGCGAGTCCAGTGTCGGTACCCTGACGGCCCTTGGCAGGACACCTGGAAGAATCTCGTGAGACACTGCGATACGGTCTTGGTGATCGCCCCCGAGAGCGAAGGTCAACTCGAACGCTTGTGCGAGGAAGTACTGGAAGAGGGCAGGAAGGGATTGAATTGTTCGCTTGAAGCGATTCGCCTGACCGCGGACAAGTGGATGCTTAATCGTCACCTTCAGGCGGCGAGAATCCCGGCGGTGGAGACGCGCACGTGGAATCCGTCAGAACCGGTCCCGGCTCAGGGCGTGATCAAACCGCGTGACGGAGCCGGATGCGAGGAAACGTTTGCGTTGGACATGCAGTCAATCCCACCGGTTTTGGATCCTGAGAGCCGGTGGATATGGCAGCCTTGGGTCTCCGGGCAGCCAGCCAGCCTGAGCCTTCTGGTCGGAGAGAATGAAGTGGAACTCCTGTCCTGCAATAGAATTCATTGCAAGAACCAGGAGGGGCAGTTGCATGTGCATGAACTTGAAACCGGAGGATTCGATGGGAATCTGCGTTTCGAAGAAGAAGCACAGACTTTGGCTTCTCGGATCATGGCTGCTGTGCCGGGCCTGCGGGGTTACGTGGGCGTGGACGTGATGTGGCAGGAGGAAGCACTGACCGTGCTGGAGATCAACCCGCGCTTGACCCTGACGTACGTCGGATTATCAATGCCGCTGGCCGAACGGATGCTCCAAGTGTTCGACTGTATGGAAATCCCGGCATGAGCGACGTGATCGGCTGGGACATCGGGGGCGCCCACGTCAAGGCGGTGCAAGTGGATGAGGGCGGGCGGGCCCTGAAGGTCTGGCATCGGATGGTGCCGCTTTGGAAGGGTTTGGATTGCTTCGTGGAAACGGTCAGGGGAATACGGGAGGAGGCAGGCGGGCACCGCCTGAGGCACGCTGTCACGATGACGGGGGAGTTGGCGGACATCTTTTCAACACGCGCGGAAGGGGTTCGCCGGATCGGCGAGTGCTTGGCGCAGATCTTGCCTGGTGATGCTCTTTCTTATTTTTCGGCCAGCGCGGAATTCATCGAGGATCCGGCGCAACGATCACACTTGATCGGTTCCATGAACTGGGTCGCTTCAACGCGACTGGTTGCGCGCTTTGTCGAGCAGGGCGTTTTCGTGGACGTTGGAAGCACCACGACGGATTTGATCCGGATTGCGGGAAACCAGGCAAAGGTAACTGGATTTTCCGATGCGGAGCGCCTGGCCTGCCAGGAACTCCTGTATACCGGCGTGACTCGGACGCCGCTGATGAGTTTGGCTGCCCGGGTCGACGTGGGCGGACATCCTTGCAACCTGATGGCGGAACATTTCGCGACGACCGCAGATGTGTACAACCTGCTAGGGCAATTGCCGGATGGCCTGTACCCTTTCGACACGGCCGATGGCGCAGGATGTTCCAAGTTCGAGTCAGCTCGCCGAATCGCCCGGATGATCGGGCGGGACTGCGAAGAAGGAGACGGCTTGGACGAATGGGTCTGTCTGGCATGGACATTTGCCGACCTGCAACAGGAACGAATTCTGAAGAATCTACAGGCGCATGTTTCTGCAGGTTCTACTGGGGTTCTGGTTGGTGCGGGTACCGGACGGTTCCTGCTGCCGCCGCTTGCGGCACGCTGCGGCTTGGAGTACCGGGATATTGATGACCTGTTGGGATCCCGTTTTACTGCGGAGGGGGCCTTCACCCTAGCGGATTGCCTGCCGGCCTATTCCGTCGCCGAGTTATACCGGCTTGAGTATGCGTGTCGTTGAACTGCCGTGGCAGGCGGATCCGACACGCCGCTTCAGGAGATTTGTTGACCGGCCTTGGGCAGTTTTGCTTGATAGTTGCCACGATCAGAGTGGGCAGGGCCGTTTTGATATTTTTTCCGCCGAACCTTACGCGACCTTCGAGTCCGCCGGGCGACGGGCGGTTCTGACCCGGGGAGGCGAGCGGCAGGTTCTGTATGGGAATCCTTTCCGCCTGCTTTCTGAACTGCTGGGACCGCAGCTGGAAGGCGACGCAGATATCCCGTTCTGCGGTGGCGCAATCGGTTATTTGTCCTACGAACTGGGCCGGGCATGTGTTGGCCTGACTGCCCCCCGGACCGACATGCCGGATTATCCGGAACTGGCCATGGGCTTTTACGACTGGTCGGTTGTCAGCGACCATCAGGAGCAGCGTTGCTACTTGGCGACGCACGAACGGTCGCCTGCAACCCGGCTTGTCTGGGAAGACCTGCATGCTCGATTGCTTGACGAGTCTCCCGTTCGGGAGCATCCGTATCGTTTGTTGGCGCCACTGTGTTCAGATTCCACGCAAGAGGCCTATGCGGCGGCGTTTCAAGCCGTCCGAGACTATATCGAGGCGGGGGATTGCTACCAGGTCAACTTGGCGCAACGTTTCTCAGCACCCAGCGAGGGCCGGTTGTGGACAGCCTATCAATACAGCCGGATGATTAATCCCGCTCCATTCTCCGCCTACTTCAACCACCCGGAACTTGAGATCGCCAGTGCTTCACCGGAACGGTTTCTGGAAGTGACGAACGGGCGAGTCGAAACCTGCCCCATCAAAGGAACGGCCCGCCGTATTCCCGGGCAGGAGCAACAACAACGTGATGAATTGAAGGAAAGCGTAAAGGATCGGGCCGAAAACCTCATGATTGTGGACCTGTTACGCAACGATCTAAGCAAGAACTGTGCCTCGGGAACAGTCAAGGTACCGGATCTGTTCAAGGTCGAAAGTTTTGCCACGGTGCATCACTTGATCAGCACAGTAACGGGAGAATTACGCGAAGGTCGGACGGTGTTGGACCTTCTTGAAGGGTGTTTCCCTGGGGGCTCGATCACCGGGGCCCCGAAGCGTCGCGCAATGGAAATCATCGAGGAACTGGAGCCGAAGCCGAGAGGCGTGTACTGCGGCAGCCTCGCGTATGTCGGGTTCGACGGGAACATGGACAGCAACATCGCGATCCGCACGATGGTGCAGGCGGCGGGAGAGACCAGCCTGTACGCGGGTGGCGGACTGACGCATGGTTCGAAAATGGAAGCAGAATACCAGGAATGTCTGGACAAGGCCGCAGCCATGCGGGAGGCCTTGGGGAAATACGGGGCGTGACGTGAATAAGAGTTACAGGGGGCGACAAAAAGAAAAATCTGTGTACGATGGAACTGCCCAGTTGATGCGCGTCAATTCAGCGAGGAGGGCTTTATGCATCTAAGGAATCTTCTGATTTCATCCTGTCTTGTTCCATTCTTAGCCATCGGCGGCGGTATTTCCGCGTTGGCCGCGGAGGAAGAGGCAGAGAAGATCACCGTTATCGGTACCCGTAGCCATGAGCGGTCGGCGGCCGATCTGGCAGTTCCGGTGGATACGCTTGACTCCACCTCGCTACTTCGACAGGGCGCATCGCGGATGGAAGACATGCTGTCCCGGATCGCGCCATCGTTTACCGTGGGCTTGGAGCCGCTCAGTGACGCGGCGACCTTGGTGCGGCCTGCCAACATGCGCGGCCTCCCGCCGGATTCAACATTGGTTTTGGTTAACGGCAAACGCCGACACCGGTCTTCGGTTATCACGTTTTTGGGGAACGGCCTGAACGACGGGGCGCATGGAGCCGATCTTTCTGCCATTCCGGCCATTGCCCTCGACCGGGTGGAGGTTCTGCGTGACAACGCAGGGGCGCAGTACGGCTCCGATGCAGTCGCCGGAATCCTGAACTTCGTGCTGAAAGAAGATTCCGAAGGGGGAAGCGTGGATGTCCGCTGGGGCCAGTATTACCAAGGGGATGGCGAGAACATTACGGTGTCCGCCAATGTCGGCCTGCCGCTGACGGAAAACGGCTTTTTGAACCTCAGCGCGGAATACAACGAGGCTGATCCGACCATTCGTGGCACGCACAGCGATCGGTCGAACTACTTGGTCAATGCGGGCAATATGCACGTGAAGGACCCGCCGATAGTTTGGGGGGCGCCGGACATTGAGGACAACTACAAACTGTTTGCGAATGCCGCAATCGGTCTGGGTGCCTTGCACGAAGTCTATGCGTTCGGCAACTACGCCGAGCGTACCGTGGATGGTGGATTTTATTTCCGCAGCCCACGGCGACGCACTGGGATTTTCGCGGGCGATGCGACCCTTGACAGCCCCCTCTCGGACGAGCAACGGCCCCCAATCGTGATCGACCAGATGCCTTGGTTAGAGGGAACCGCGCCTTTCGCTGATGTTGGTTGCCCGCTGAGTGTGGAGCAATCGGCCATGGGAGAGGGGGCGGAGTTGGATGCGATCGCGACGAATCCGCGCTGCTACGCCTTCAACCTCAGATTCCCAGGCGGCTTCACGCCGCAGTTCGGCGGAGATATCGAGGATTCGAGCATTGCGATTGGTCTTCGTGGGGAGGTGACAGAAGACTTCACCTACGACATCAGTTACGTGTATGGCCGACACGAAGTCGATCATTTCATCTATAACACGATCAATCCGCAGTTGGCGGCACTGGGGAACGATATTCCGACCCCGTACAGTCCTGGCGGTTACGTCGAGACCGATCAGGTTTTCAACCTCGATTTCACGACGTCATTCGATGTCGATGCTTTCTTCTCCCCCTTGCATGTCGGGTTCGGTGTGGAATGGCGTGAGGAGGAATTCGAGACGAAACGCGGCGACCTTAACTCTTGGTTCATTGACTATTACACGTTGGATTCGAACGGGGACGGCACTCTTGACGATTCCGCTGAATTCGAAGAGCCGGCAAACCTGGCGTCGATGAACTGCCAGGACTATCAGGAATACAGTTCCCGGGCAGACCTGAGGGCGAAATATCCGGCTTTAGGAGTTGGCTCCAACGGCTTCACCGGATTCCCGCCCTGCGCGGAAGGCAAGGAGGATCGCTCCAGTGTCGGGGCTTACATCGACTTCGAGGCGGACGTAACGGAAAACGTGCTAATGGGTCTGGCAGTCCGCCACGAGGATCCGGAAGATTTCGACTCGACTTTAGACAGCAAGTTCTCCGCCCGGTTCCAGGCGACAGACGAACTCGCCTTGCGGGGATCGGTTGGTACTGGTTTCCGGGTGCCGACGGTCGGTCAGGCAAACGTGCAGAACGTGACGACGGGCATTACGGGTGGACAGTTGATCGACCAGCTCACGCTGCCTCCGACGCATGCGTTGCTGCAAGGGGTCGCCGAACCGCTGGATGCAGAGGAATCGACCAGCTTCGGGTTGGGCGCTGTCATTAATGTCGGCGGCTTTGACCTGACCATCGACTACTACCACATCGAAGTCGACGATCGAATCGGAGCCACCTCCAAGGAGCCTATCGATTGCCTGCTGATGAGGAAGGTCGGTGGAACAGGGAACTGTGTGGGGATCTCCGGAATAGATCCAGATAACAACACCAATAACGCGAGCTACATAACTTCGGGAGGCGCCATGCGTCAATTCCGAAATATCCTTTCATCGACGAGTGGCGACGTGGCGGATGATGATGTTGACACGGACCTTTTGGAAAAGGCATTGATGGCAAGAGAAGAACTTCGCCCCGCGGTGCCGGCCATCGACGCCATCGGCGAGGCGAAATACTTCGCCAACGACTTCGACACGACCACCGAAGGGATCGACATTGTGGCGACTTATCCGATGGAATTCCTGGACGGGTTGACCACGCTGACTCTGGCAGCGAACTGGAACCGGACGAAGGTCGACAAATTCAACCCCCGGACCATCGACGCCAAGAAGAAACACATCATCGAAGCCGGGCGGCCGAAAATACGTTGGACTCTTACGGCTGACCACGAGTCCGGCCCATGGCAGATCCTGACCCGAGTGCGCTACTACGGGGCCCACGTGGATTACGCGGGGGCAGGTTTGGACCCCGACATGATGCAAGCCGAGGCCCGCACACTCGTGGACTTTGAGGCGACTTACAGTTTCACGGATAACTTTGCTTTGGCCCTCGGCGCGGAGAACCTGTTTGACAACGAACCGACACGGCACAGGTATCAAGGGTTCTACGGGAATCTTTACCCCGAATCAACGCCGTTCGATTACAACGGAGGGTTCTATTACGCTAAGGCCATGCTGAACTTCTAAGTTTTTCTGGTTAGGGCTTTAGAGCAGAATTGATTGACCGACGGGCGCAACCATTAGGTTGCGCCCGATTCTTTTAAGCTTTCCGAGCGGTGTTGCGAATTTGTGGTGACAAATTCTTTTCAGCATGTCCCAGACACTAGATTCTTGTGCATGAATGTGAACAGGCCAAATAGCGCGGTTTGGTATATAGTGAGATACAAGTTTTTTTCTGGCGAGGTGAGTCATGCTACTTAGGAAAAACGTTTTAACTTTTTCTTGTTGTTTGGCTGTCATCACTTGCAGCAGCACCTCAGCATTGGCCGAGGAGGAAGACATCGAGGAAATCTCGGTCGTCGGTTCACGCGGGCACGAGCGCTCAGCTGCCGACCTGGCGGTTCCGGTGGATGTGCTGGATTCCAGCGAGTTGCTCAGGCAGGGCGACTCCAGGATGGAATCGATGCTGTCCAGGATCGTACCGTCTCTTAATGTAAACCAGGAACAAATCAGCGACGAGGCGACGCTTGTGCGTCCGGCGAGCCTTCGGGGCTTGCCTCCAGACTCAACCTTGGTCCTAGTCAATGGCAAGCGCCGCCATCGTTCGTCCGTGATTACCTTTGTGGGATGGGGATTGAACGATGGTTCGCATGGCGCGGATCTTTCTTCGATTCCCGCAATTGCCCTGGAACGGGTCGAAGTCCTGAGGGATGGCGCGGCTGCACAATATGGTTCTGATGCAGTGGCCGGAATTCTGAATTTCGTTCTTAAAGATGACGCTGAGGGTGGGAGCCTGGAAGCCCGCTGGGGCCAGTATTACTACGGGGACGGCGAGAGTGCTACTGTATCAGGCAATATGGGTTTGCCACTGACGGACAACGGGTTTCTCAATCTCAGCGCCGAATTCAACGAAGTTGATCCGACTAGCCGCAGCGTGCAGAGAGCCGACGCACAAGCTCTGATTGCAGCAGGGAACACGGATGTGCGAACACCTAAGGCACAAATTTGGGGGGCGCCCGACATCAAGGACAATTACAAACTTTTCGGAAATGCCGCCATTGATTTAGGAGATTCACACGAAGTTTACGCGTTTGGCAATTACTCTGAGCGAACCACAGAAGGAGGGTTTTTCTTCCGCCACCCGCATAACCGGGACGGGGTTTTCGCCTATCCGGATGAATTGTTGGGTCTTGTAAATAAAAAGCGGGAGCAGGAAGGCAACAAACCGTTTCCATCCCAGAAAGTCTTGGTAGTCCATCACGAAAACCCCTCGACGACAGGTCCGCAGGATGACCTTAGGTATTCGGATCAGGAGATTACGGATGCCGAGCAGAGCCTTATCAATGGCACATACATGGATAACAACGCGAACTGCCCCGACATCAACATTGTCAACGGGGTTATCAATCAGGAAGATTTGGCAGCAGTGAATGCGGCAGAGAATTGCTTTGCCTTCAACGAGCCTTTTCCTGGCGGCTTCACGCCGCAGTTTGGTGGCGACATAGAAGACTCCAGTATCGCGCTCGGATTCCGCGGTGAATTACCTTGGGGATTAACGTACGATGCAAGTGCTGTTTTCGGGCGCCATGAAGTCGAGTTCTTTATGAAAAACACCATCAACCCGCAGTTGGCGTCGGAGGGTAAGTATATTCCGACCGACTACAAGCCCGGCAGTTTCATTGAGACCGACCAGATATTCAACTTGGATTTCACCAAGCAATTCGACATCGAAGCTTTCCATTCTCCTCTGAACGTGGGATTTGGTTTTGAATATCGCGAAGAGGAGTATGAGATTGAGCCCGGAGGGAAGAATTCCTGGTTCATCGACTATCTTTCGAAATCCGGCACTGAGCAAGATCCAGTATATGGAGAATATGACGAGCCGGATCTTTTGGCGATTAGTTGCGATGAGTATAGGGATTTCCTTGGCGAGATCGAGGCCGGAAATGTTGTACCCAAGTATCCGACGCTAGGTGTAGGATCCAACGGCTTCCAAGGGTTCCGGCCGGACCCGTGCGACCCAGCCAATGGCAAGCATGACCGCTCCAGTGTTGCAGCTTACGTCGATTTTGAGGCGGATGTCACGCAAGATTTGCTGCTGGGTGTGGCGTTTCGCCATGAAGATGCGGAAGAGTTCGACTCGACTTTGGACGGGAAAATCTCCGCACGCTTTCAAGCGTCCGACACGATGGCTCTACGCGGCTCGTTCAGCACGGGATTCAGAGTCCCCACCGTGGGCCAGACGAATATCCTCAAGTCGAGCACCAACTTGGAAGGGAATAAGTTGGTCGATGAACTGACGGTGCCAACAACGCATCCGCTTCTGGCAGGGATTGCCGAGCCGCTGGAGGCAGAGGAATCTGTCAGCGTTGGATTAGGGACGGTGTTCAGCGTGGGGAACCTCGATGTTACCGTGGATTACTATCATATTGAGGTCAAGGATCGAATCGCAACTACATCTAAAAAACATCGGGACTGCCTGCTTTTGCAAAGGGCCGGGCTAGGGACTTCTTGCGGATTTGTAGATAGCGAGACTCTCGCCAAAGATAGTTCTGGCAATTTGAAGGCGTTGGCCTACAACTTGGAATTCGATACCGAGGGTGATCGACCTGCTGGGGTGGAATCAAGAGCATATGAATCTACGGTTCCAGGTGCAACAGTCCCGGGTGTTACGGGCGATGCTACTGTGCGACAGATCATCAATCACCAGAAAGATCTATTGCGCCCAAACGTGCCGGCCATTGACACGTTAGTTCAAGCGAAATGGTTTGCCAATGATTTCGATACGACAACCGAAGGGATCGATGTCGTTGCGACTTACCCAATGGAATTGTTCGGAGGTCTGACCCAGTTCACCCTTACCGGGAACTACAACCGTACAACGATTGATGAAAGGAACACCGACACAATCGGTAACGTGCGCAAGCATCAGATCGAGGAGGGTCGCCCGAAAATCCGGCTGACATTAACCGCGGATCATCAGGCGGGTCCTTGGCGGCTGTTGAGTCGGGTGCGTTATTACGGCAGCCATATCGAGTATCACCTGAATGAGCCAAGCCTGTTTTTGCGCGCCGATGCCCGTTTCCTGATGGATCTCGAAGCTACTTACAATTTTACGGATCAGTTCTCTCTGGTGGTCGGCGCTGAAAACCTTCTGGACGAAGAGCCGACTGTTAATCCCTATGATTTCATAGCGGGTGCCGAGTATCCCTTGTTCGTGCCGTTCGATTCCAACGGGGGGTTCTACTACCTGAAAGCCGTGGCACGCTTTTAGGCGAGCAGGCACACCATTCAGGTGCGACTGTCTGGCTCTTTCGCAGGGCCTAACAGGATGGCCGCGCCCCGGGTGTCCGGATTTGATTCCAATGCGAGTTTGATGATGACGGTCAGCGGGATCGAAAGCAGCATGCCGACCGGACCGAGTAGCCAACCCCAGAAGACCAAAGACAAAAACACCACCAGAACCGATAGTCCCAGGCGTCGGCCCATCAGGTGCGCCTCAAGAATTTGTCCAATGACTGTATTGATAACGACGTAACCGAGGATCACGGGTACTGTCATGGCTGCCCCAAGTTGCAGCCAAGCCAGCAGGACGGCTGGGATGGCAGCCAGGATAGAGCCAACATTGGGGATGTAGTTGAGCAGGAAGGCGACCAGCCCCCAAAGGATAGCGTGGTCAAGGCCGAGCAAGGCCAGCCATCCGGCCACCAGCACTCCGGTCAGCAGGCTGGTCAGCGTTTTCGTGGCGAGATAGCGGTTGACGCTATCGGTGAACTGGCTCAGCGCAAAGCCGGATTCGGAATTCTCGAAGACCCGTTGGATTTTCTTCGGCAGCTCGAGAGCTTCCAAGAGGATGAATATAACTGCCAGAAGAATCAGCAGGGCATTGGTCAGGAGTGCGCCAAACCCGCTGAGGAGATCGGCCACCAAGTTGAGGAAGAACGACGGGTCGAGGTAGGCCGACAATCCGGCGTCGAGCTCTACCCAGCCTTGTTGCGATAGCCACTGCCCGACATGCTCTACATGCTCCCGAAGTTGTTCATAGTAGGCTGGCATGGTCTGACGGAAGCCGGTGATGGACGCACCGATCAGGGCGGCGAATCCGACTCCTGCGGCAATCAGGCCTACGATCACGGTCACCAGGGCAAGCAGGTTGGGGAGCCCGCGTTCCCGTAACCATTTCATGGGCGGTTCGCAAGCGATGGCGATGAAGACTGCGAGAAGGAAGGGGACGACAATCTCGCGTGCTTGCTGCAAGGCTGCGGCCACGATTACGAAGCACGTGACGGTGAGCAGAGTCTTAAGGGAAGTGGACATGTCGCAATAGGTCCTAGGTCGTGTCTAGGAGCTCGGCCTTCGGTTTGCCTAGCGCCGCCTTCAGGATGAAAAACCCGATCAGCGCCGACAGCAGGGTGCCAAGCATAATGCCAATCTTGTCCTCCACGATCAATGCGGGCATGTCGCCGTGCGCCAAAGTGGATACGAACAGGCTCATGGTGAACCCGATTCCGCACAGGAAAGACATACCGAGGAACGCCGGCCAGTGCACGCCGCTTGGCAGGGAACCAAGTCTCAGCGCCGACCCCAAAGCGGCGAACAGGCAGATTCCGATGGGCTTGCCGACCAGCAGCCCCAGTAGGACTCCGAGCGTAAGTGCGTCACCTAGGTCGGTGAATTTCGTATCCAGAAGATAGACTCCGGCATTGCAGAAGGCAAAGACAGGCAGGATCCCGAATGCGACCCAGCCGTGGAATTGGTTTTCCAGCCGAGTTAATGGGGAATACTGGTAGTCGTGTGGAACATGGGTGGGAATCGTAAATGCCAGGATGACGCCGGCCATGGTGGCATGGACTCCGGATTTCAGGATGAAATACCACAAGACCACTCCGATCAGGAGGTAGGGGATGGCGTTGCTGACCTTGAATCGGTTGAGACCGACCAAGAGCACTAGGCACAATGCGGCATAGCGCAAGGCTTCCAGCGATAGGTCTTCGGTGTAATACAAGGCGATGATCAGTACGGCGCCAAGATCGTCCAGGATCGCGACCGCGAGGAGGAAAATTTTGAGCGAGTAGGGAACTCGCGATCCGAGCAGCATCAATACGCCCAACGCAAACGCGATATCGGTCGCGGTGGGGATGGCCCAGCCCCGCATGGCGACCGGATCCTGGTAGTTGAGGCTGGTGAAGATCAGAGCGGGCACCAGCATGCCGCCGATGGCGGCAAAGGCCGGAGAAATGGCGCGATCGACGGAGGCAAGGTGCCCTTCCATGAACTCGCGCTTGAGTTCCAGTCCGATGACGAAGAAGAAGATCGCCATCAGGAGGTCGTTGACCCAGAGTAGCAGGGTCTTGTGCAGGGCGACGGGTCCGACGACCAAGGAGATTGGCGTGGCTATGAAATCCTCGTACCAGTCGTGCGCGCCGAAATTGGTCAGAAGGATGGCGGCGGCAGCCGACGACACCAGCACGACGCTGCTGAAGGCTTCGGTTTTCCGGAAATGGCGCAAGACATCCCGGACGTACTCGAAAGCCGAGATGAGAACCTGCATGGAAATCTTCGAAGGAGAAATTCGTGAATGCGCACGGCTATTGTAACTGTCCATATGCAGGGAAACGGGTGCCCGGTGATAATATGCGCGCGGGAACTTTTCTGGACACTCCGCCTTTCATATGCAGGAACGCTACGACCCTGAAGCCGTAGAACAGGAAGCCCAAAAATACTGGCTGGAAAACGAATGCTTCTCTGCACAGGAGAAGCCGGGCGAGCGCAAGTTCTACTGCCTGTCCATGTTTCCATACCCCAGCGGCCGGTTGCACATGGGGCATGTGCGCAACTACACGATCGGAGACGCCATTGCGCGTTTCCGCCGGATGCGTGGCGACAACGTGTTGCAACCGATGGGGTGGGATGCCTTCGGCTTGCCGGCCGAGAATGCCGCGCTGGAACGCAAGGTTCTCCCCGGCGCCTGGACCCGCGGAAACATCCAGGCCATGCGCGAGCAGCTGCAGCGTCTGGGATTCGGCTACGACTGGGAACGCGAACTGGCGACCTGTGACCCGGAATACTATCGGTGGGAGCAGTGGTTTTTCATCCGCTTGTTCCAGAAAGGTCTGGCTTATCGGAAAAAGGCTCTGGTCAACTGGGATCCGGTCGACCAGACCGTGTTGGCCAACGAACAGGTCATCGAGGGACGCGGCTGGCGTTCTGGTGCTGTCGTCGAGCAGCGGGAAGTCGAACAGTGGTTCTTGCGAATCACGGACTATGCCGAGGAATTACTCAATGCCTTGGATCAGTTGGAGGGTCGGTGGCCGCCCCAGGTGTTGCAAATGCAGCGCAACTGGATCGGTCGCTCGGAAGGGGTGGAGATCCGGTTTGATCTGGAGGGACGGGAAGAACCGCTGACGGTGTTCACCACACGCCCGGACACCTTAATGGGGACCACCTATATGGCACTCGCCCCCGGACATCCCATTGTTCAGGAAATATCTAGATCTAACAAAGAGTTGAAAGACTTTCTTAATCAATCTGCCCAGACTTCCGAGGAGTCGCTCCGAGATCGGGAGGGATATCCGCTCGGGCTGAATGCGCTGCATCCGCTGACCGGTGAGACATTGCCCGTGTGGGTGGCCAGTTTCGTATTGATGGAATACGGCTCCGGGGCGGTGATGTCGGTGCCGGCCCACGACCAGCGCGATTGGGAGTTTGCGCGACACCATGGCTTGCCGATCCGGCAGGTGATTGCCCCATCCGACGGTTCAGAAGCCAATTTGGATGCCGAAGCCTATTTGGACTGGGGCGTGCTGGTCAATTCCGGGGAATTTGACGGGTTGAGTTCCGAGGAAGGTTACGCCGCCATCGCTCAGCGGCTGTCCGAGCAGGGTTATGGAGAGTCCGTGGTGCGCTACCGATTGCATGACTGGGGAGTGTCCCGGCAACGCCGCTGGGGCTGTCCCGTTCCGATGATCCACTGCGAGGAATGCGGTGTTCTGCCGGTCCCGGAAGAAGACTTGCCGGTTGTTCTCGATGAGACCCTGCCGCCGGAGGCGGAGTTCCCTGAGAGCTGGAGAGTCGTGGAATGTCCAGAGTGCGGCCGGTCGGCACAGCGAGACACGGATACATTCGACACATTCGTCGAATCCAGTTGGTATCAGGCGCGGTTCTGCTCGCCCGGTTCCGATGACGCCATGCTGGACGATCGTGCGAGTTACTGGCTGCCGGTCGATCAGTACATCGGGGGGATCGAGCACGCCATCCTGCACCTCCTGTATGCACGGTTCTTCCACAAGTTGATGCGCGACGAAGGGTTGGTCGACGGCGACGAACCATTCGCGCACCTTCTGACTCAGGGCATGGTGCTCAAGGACGGGCACAAGATGTCGAAGTCATGGGGCAACGTGGTCGACCCAGAACCGTTGATCGAGCGCTACGGCGCGGACACGGTGCGCCTGTTCGTGTTGTTCGCGTCACCGCCCGAACATACGCTGGAGTGGTCTGACAGCGGGGTCGAGGGATGTTCGAGGTTCCTGAAGCGGTTCTGGCGATTCGCTTACCAGCACCGGGATTGCGCGTCCGCAGAAGGCGTTGATGCAGGCAGACTTGATTCACAGCAGGAGGAATTGCGCCGCAAGCTGCATGAAACGATTCAGAAGGCAGGCCGCGTGGTCGAGCAACGGCATACGTTCAACACGGCAATTGCCGCCAACATGGAACTGCTCAACGATTTGATGCGCCTTTCCGAGGACGGTAAGGCGGAGCCGGGCCTGGTGCGCGAGTGCTTGGAGGCGATGCTCCGCATGCTGGCGCCAGCCATCCCGCACCTGACTCATGTGCTGTGGCGCGAGTTCGGGTTTACCGGGATGGTTTTGGATCAACCTTGGCCGGAAGCGGATGAATCCGCCCTGCAGCGCTCAGTTGAGCAGATCGTGGTTCAGGTGAACGGCAAAGTCCGGGCGCAACTGGAACTTGCGGTCGACGTCGGTGAGGACGAGTTGCGGCAGAAAGTGTTGGATAATGCTAAAGTGCAACGCTTCATTGAAGGAAAAACCGTGGTTCGTTTCATTCAGGTCCCGCACAAGCTCGTCAATGTCGTGGTGCGTGATGCGTAGGGGGACCTTTCTGCTGGGCGCAGTTTTCTGCCTGACTTTCGCAGGGTGCGGATTCCAGTTGGCAGATTCCAAGGGGGTCGCGACCAAGATTCCGCAAGCCTCGTTGCAACTGGTCGGGGGATCTCCGGGATTTCGCCAAGTGCTCAAGCGCAAGTTGCGCGGCGGGGGCGTCAAGGTGGCGCAAGGCGATGCGGCGGCCGATCTGATCGTTTATCTGAAAGGCCCGGAGGAGCGCCATCAGGTCATCGCTGTGACCACCGACATGGACGCTCGCGAATATGAGGTCGGGTTGCATTTGACCGTACGCCTGCAGCGGCCGGGTGAAAAGCCATCGGCACCAGTCATCGTGTCGCGCTACCGGCACTGGCTGTTCGATTCGGAAGACTACCTCGCGGCTGACGAGGCTCGCGCGGTCCTGAAAAAGGAACTGAGCGGGGAATTGATTGAAGCGCTGCTGCTGCGCATCCGCGCCTATGCCGGGCAATAGTCCAGATGCTCCTGAGGGAAGCATGACCGAGCCGACCCTGTTCGAGAGAATCATCAACCGCGAGATTCCCGCGGATTTCGTGTACGAAGACGATGTTTGCGTGGCGTTCCGGGACGTCAATCCTCAAGCACCAACGCATGTGCTGATCGTGCCGCGCAAACCGCTGGATCGGGTGGCGAATGCCGAAGAGGAAGATCAGGCGATGCTGGGCCACTTGCTGCAGGTGGCAGGGAAGGTGGCTGGACAACTGGATTGCAGGGAAGCCTTCCGGCTCGTGATCAACAACGGTGCCGAAGTCGGGCAGTCGGTCTTTCATTTGCATGTGCACCTGCTGGCCGGACGTTCGTTCGGTTGGCCGCCCGGTTAAGCATGGAGCAAGCCGCGCGCTGGTACGCTATCGATTGGCGGTGCCGCCACACTTGGGGGAAATCCGCCTACAACACGATGTGGTGCCTGATCGGCTGCGCCATCGGTGATTTCGGCACGATCTTTTACTTTCAGTACTACCAGATCGAGATTTCGCCCTGGCTGATCCTAGGATTGGCCATGCTCAACGGCATCCTGACCAGTATTCTCCTGGAGACGATTCTACTGATGCGAAGCATGCCGGCCAACGTGGCTCTGCGCACGGCGGCGGGAATGAGCCTGATCAGCATGGTGTCGATGGAAATTGCGATGAATTTGACGGATTGGCTTCTGGTCGGCAGCCTGCAGTTGCGTTGGTGGTCGCTAGTGCCGGCTTTGGCGGCCGGTTTCGTGACGCCTTGGCCTTACAACTATTGGAGGCTCAAGGCACTGGGCAAAGCCTGCCACTGAGTTTGCCGTGCACAGGGATGGCCTGCAATGGCCGTCGGGATGAGTTTTCAATTTCGACCTGAAACCGGCAATTTTCCTGAATCGCCTTCGTTCGAAGACGAAAAGAAAGCACTGCGGGTGCTTGGCCTGCTCTCCCGCGAGTCGGAATCTGCCGTGACAATCGATCGGGGACTTATACGCAAGAGTTGACAGACCGAAAGCCACCTCCTCAGGGAGGGTGGCGCATGGCCAAGGTAACGGGCTTTCGATGTGGACTTCCGAAACCGGAAAGTTGTCAGGCCCGGTCGGAGCAGAACCTTATCTGCTATGCCTGAAGTCGTCGTGTTCATCGTGTCAACTCTTGCGTATAAGTCCCAGTAGGCGCGATCACTCCGCCTGGATTTCCCTCTCGACCACCACGCTCAACGACGAATCCGAGGGTCGGTCGCCGTAATCGGTCAGATCCTCCAGCGTACAGCGCAATCGTAGGGGGATGCCGTCCCCCAGAACCGCCATGTGCCGGACGATGGCCTCGTCCGCCTGCACCCCAAACCGCTTCAGAAGCATGCGGATATCCTTTCGGTTTTCTTCGCTCATCAGTCTCTCCTCGGAGCCTCCCGGGCTTGGCTATTTGCCGGCAAGTGTAAAGCAACCACCCTGGCTATCTTCGGCGAATGCCGCCGGAAAGCCTGATTTCCGTGCTCGGGCACCGGTCCCGGTGGCACCGCACGCCCCAACGGACCGTTGCCACAGGGCTCTGCCGGTTTCTGGCCTAGAACTTCGCCCGGAGCCCGACGGAGGCGGAAAATTCCCGGTCTTTCGTGCCCATGCCGTCTGCCGACACGCCGGCTCCGAGAGTCACGGCATTCAGGTTCCAGATCGCATCCATCCGGAACAGCAAGCGGGTGTCCGGACCTTCCGACCGTAGTCTCTCCCCGGAGACGACAATCGACGTGTCGGCATCGAACACCTGTTCCACGCCCACGAAACCGGCAACCACAAGCGGGCCGTCGCCTAGGACGGCATCCGCCTCGACTTCCACGCCTGCTCCGGCCGAAGTATGATCCGCATTGGCATCGGAGACCCGTGAGCCGGCTCCATCGGTCAGGGCGTCCAGCGAAACTTCCGATTGTCCCATCCAGACCCGGCCGACCAGATTCGTCGCTTCGGTCAGCGCGAGCCGACGGCCCAACTCCATCCCCCAAGCCAGCGATGAGGCATCGGCATCCCGTGCGAGCGCTCCCCGCGACGCCGAGTTCAGATCCAGGTCGTAGCGGGTCCCGGAGACGTGGGCCACGCCGTAAAAGCCTCCCTGGCCCTGCCAGGCGAGATCCGCGAGAAAGCCGTAGCCGTCCGCGTCAATGGTGCCGCCCCCGGTTGATGCCGAGACCGAAGCCTCGCCCTCGACCACGCGTGCACCAAGCCCTCCGGCCAAGCCCCCGATCAGCGGAACAGT
>CAZGIH010000002.1:0-225055 GCA_964526195.1 uncultured Chromatiales bacterium
CTCAAAGGTGCAGTGGATCAAGCGGCAGGCGTGTGGCTACCGCAGCCGCGAACGCTTCCGCCAGGCCATCTACTTTCACCTCGGCGGATTGGACCTGCATCCCAGACCGCCTTTCCACACGAAACCGTGAAGAGCCAAAAAACACTGGATGAAGATCTTGCCCGTTTTCCCTATGTAAATGGAGACCTGTTTGATGGCACGTTAAGCATTCCTTCGTTTGACAGGGCTATGCGCGAAGCATTGCTTGACGCCTGTCGATTCGATTGGTCGAACATATCACCTGCAATTTTCGGCGCACTGTTTCAGTCGGTCATGGACCCTAAGGCTCGTCACGCCGATGGCGCGCATTACACGACTGAAAGCAATATTCTGAAAGTGATTGAGCCCTTGTTTCTGAATGATCTGTGGGATGAATTCAAACGTCTGAAATCCAGAAAAGACCGCCGTCGCCGTTCTGACCTGCGGGAATTCAAGAAGAAACTGGGAGAAATGCGTTTCTTTGATCCGGCTTGTGGCTGCGGTAATTTTTTGATTATCGCCTACCGGGAATTGCGGACTCTTGAAATCGAGGTGATGAAAGAGATTCACCCTAGCCAAAAGGGTATCATACCAGACGAGTTGTCCGTGATTGACGTGGACCAGTTCTACGGCATCGAGATTAACGAATTTCCCGCTCGCGTCGCGGAAACCGCCCTGTGGATGATGGATCACATCATGAATAACCGGCTAAGCCTAGAGTTTGGGCAAACCTACGCGCGCATCCCCTTGAAGAAATCACCGCATATTCATCATGGAGATGCCTTGGAAGTTGATTGGGCTGAGTTTTGCCCACCGCAACAGTGTTCGTACGTGTTCGGCAACCCTCCATATCTAGGCGCTAAAGTCCAAACCCCGGAACAGCGCATGCAAGTGCGACGCATAGCGGCTTTAGGCGGAACTGGGGGCTCTCTTGATTACGTGTCTGCCTGGTTCATCAAGGCTGGTGAGTATATCCAGAAAAGTTCTGCCCGCATCGGCTTCGTGGCAACCAATTCGATTACTCAGGGCGAGCAGGTCGGGCAACTTTGGCCGATCTTGTTTGATCGCTGCAAACTGGAGATCGCATTTGCACACCGGACTTTCGCCTGGGGCTCGGATGCGAAAGGCAAGGCGCATGTGCATGTCGTGATTATCGGACTTGACCGACGGAAAAATATCCAAGCGAAAAAATGCCTTTTCAACTATCCCGACATCAATGGCCAGCCGGAAGAAACCCGACACGCCGTCTTGTCTCCTTATCTGTTCGATGCCAGTGGACTTGCCAATCCACACTTGGTAGTTCAAAAAGAAAGTAGGCCAATCAACGGCATGAAGAAGCTAATTATCGGCTCTAAACCTATTGATGGAGGACATTACATTTTTAATGCCAAAGAACGTGCTAATTTCCTGAAAGTCGAACCAGATGCCAAATCCTTTCTGCATCCCTTTGTCGGAGCTCGCGAATTTCTCCAAGGAGGAGAGCGATGGATCCTGTCCCTGCAGAATGCCGCACCAAACAAGTTGGCAAAGTTACCGAAAGTGCGCGAATGCATTGCTGCAGTTCGCGCGTACCGCCTGAAAAGGGAGAGCGGCCCTACTCTGAGCCTAGCAAATACGCCAACGCTTTACCATGTGAATATTCTGCCCACCGCACCGTTCCTAGTCGTGCCTAAGGTCAGTTCGGAACGACGAGAATATGTCCCTATCGGCTGGCTTGAGCCTCCGACAATTCCAAGCGATCTTGTTTTCGTGCTTCAAAATGCTGCTCTCGTTGACTTCGCGCTACTGACTTCCGCAATGCACATGGCTTGGTTACGTCATATCGGCGGACGATTGGAAAGCCGTTATCGATACTCGATCGGCCTTGTCTACAACACTTTTCCGACACCGTCTGCTTTCAAAAAGCAAAGCGCCAGCTTAACTAAGTTAGAGCCTTTGGCGCAGGCTATCCTCGACGCTCGAGCTGAACATCCTGATGCGACATTAGCCGACCTTTACGACCCCGATTTAATGCCGCTCAATTTGCGGAAAGCACATCAAGCACTTGATCGATCTGTAGATAGACTTTATAGCCGCACTAAATTTTCGTCCGAGCGCGAACGTATTGAGCATCTGTTCATGCTATATGAAAGAATCCGTGCCCCTAACGAAATCAAGATGAATTGAAACCCTCCGGTAAACCTTTTTGGGCACTATCCGCATCCCGGGACTACTACTACGGCCATGCGAAAACAAATCATATTGCGTTCAATTACATGAATGATGACGTGACGCTGCGCCTAACCTTGACCGCCATACTGGCATTTTTCGGATCGTAGAATCAACCAAAAGCACAACACATGGCCAACCCCGAACACATTAGATGGCTTTTAGAAGGTGTCGAGATCTGGAACACACGCCGGGCGCAGACAGATTTCGAACCTGATTTTGAAAATGCAAGTTTGTACGAAGAGTTTCAAAATTCAGACAAATTAGACAAAGAAGGCTATATTCCCCTTGCCGGATTTAATCTTCGAGGGGCAAATTTCCGCAAAGCACTGCTCAGCAGCTTATATGAGGCAGTGGGTGCTGACTTGCGTGATGCAAATCTCTGGGATGCTGACTTGCGAAAGTCTGAAATGGCAAATTCAAAATTTGATGGCGCTCGCCTTTACGGCGCTAAATTTGGTGACGCAAATCTTCATGCCTCCAGCTTTTGTGGCTCCAGGATAGGGAATACTGGTTTCCCTAGAACGAGTCTTTTCCAAGCTGACTTTACGAATACCAAACTCAATAACGCATATTTCAGAGACGCAAATCTTTCTCATGCAAAACTTGAAGATGCTGATCTCACATCTGCCGTACTTACGGGAGCAGACCTCGGAGCGACACAACCGTGGCAAGCCAAACTTTTTCCAGAAGATAGCCCCGCAACAGGACAACAGGAACCGGCTGTGCCCAACAGGCACGTGAGTTGTGTTTCGGATTTGATCCAAGAATGCAATAACCTCCGGTCACACTTTCCTGACCACAAGTTCTATTTTCGTGGAGAGCGTAGCAACGTGTGGAAACTTCTTCCCTCGGTAAAGCGAGACCCCATCCTTCGTGCTAAAGAAGGAAGCATGCTTTTGGATCTGATGTCGCGGAGACCGGAGGATTTTGGTAATACAGTTTCGGCTCTGTCTCAATGGGTGTTGGCGCAACACCATGGGCTCAAAACCCGCTTACTTGATGTTACGCGAAATCCTCTAGTAGCTCTATTCCATGCTTGCAAAGCAATCGAAGAAATCGGTCGTCTGCATATCTTCTCGGTGCCAAAAGAACTAATAAAGCCCTTCAACAGCGACAGCATCAAAATTATTACCAACTTCGCAAAGCTCCCGTGCGTTGAGCAAAACCTTCTTTTAGGGATTAAAGATTGGGCTGCAGAATGCGAAGCCGACCCCAAACCGGTTGGTACATATGAACATGTTATGCGACGCCTTTACGATTTAATCAGGCAGGAGAAACCGTCTTTTGAAGGGAAAATAGACCCTAGAGATTTCTATCGTGTATTTATTGTTGAGCCGCAGCAATCATTTGCGCGAATCAGGGCGCAGGCTGGCGCTTTTCTAATTTCAGCATTTCATAAGCGGTTTGAGCGCAGTGAAATTTTAGGATGTAACCCCGGGATTCCAATTTATGCACATTCCACGCTTGAAGTGTTAGACGAGCACAAGCAACATATTATGGATGAATTGCGCTTGCTGAATATTACTCGCGAGTCCTTATTCCCCAGCCTCGATCAAGCTGCCGAATCGGTTACACAAGATCATTCCGGATAATTATGAAAACCGTTAGTCTGGACATTTTGAGAATAACTCAGCCTTTCTAAATACGGGATTTGCGGTAGACCGCAACCGGAGTAGAATGAATAATCCCCTCCATTAGAAAAGGAGTAAGGATATGTCACTGCCTAATATGATGAAGGCGAGCATCGACGGTGCCGAACCGGATGTTCACGGGAAGATCTCCAAACAAGTTGTCACACTCGACGAAGTCACGGCCATCAAGGTGACCTTCAACCCTGGAGCCAAATGGTCTGTGGACCTCAAGGAGTACGCCGGAACGGAATCATGCCAGCTTCCGCATGTCGCGTACGTGATCTCCGGCGCAATCGAAATCCTGATGGATGACGGTTCAAAAGAGACTTTCCGCAAAGGCGACATCATGATGTTGCCCCCGGGACATGACGCCTGGACTGTAGGCGACGAACCTTGCCAGTTCATCCAGATGTCGCAGGGCGACAACTACTACGCGGATCGCTGTTGCGCGTAGGCCGGCCTCGAGCAAGCTCAGGCCACAGTTGAAATTGGAAGCCATCCGGCTGCCAATCGTCTACGCCTGATTGTCTTCTTCCACGGCCATTTCCAGGCGTTGCAGGAAATCTGGAATGGCCGAACGAACCCGACGCCAACTCGGAACGTACGGGCTTTCCATCGGGTGTGCCAGAAAATCCTCCCCGGCCTTCAGCAGGTTACTGGCAAATAGCTCCGCTGCCTGCTCTTCCGCGTCCCGATCCAAGTTCAGCCCGTTGGTCACCGCGTCGCTCTGATAATATTCGATCAGGTCCAGTGCTTCCCGGAGATAGGCCGCCTTGAGGCTGCGGAACACGCCCTCGGAGAACACCTCGCCCTCGATCGCCATCTTCCTGAAGACGGCCTTGCAGATGTCCGCACTCATCTTCGACAGTCCCGCCCGTGCGTCGGCCGTCCCCATCTGTTGGTGCTTGTGGTCGTACAGGTCCGCGATGTCGATCTGGCAGACGCGCCGGCTGGAATACATGCGCCGGATCTCGGCAAGCAGGCCGATCTCCAGGCCCCAGTCGTCCGGCAGGTACAAGTCTTTCAGCACGTGGGTGCGTAGCGAGCATTCCCCGGCCAGCGGGTAGCGGAAACTGTCCAGGTACTCAACAAAATCATGTGGCCCGAACACCTTGCGCAGAGCGCGCAGCAACGGCGCCACCAGCAACCGCGCCACCCGGCCCTTCAACTCCTGCTCGGAAATGCGCGAATAGTAACCCTTGCAAAACGCGAAGCTGAAACTCGGGTTCGCGACCGGATAGATCAGCCGCGCCAGCAGGCGGCGATCGTACGTGGTGATGTCGCAGTCGTGCAGTGCCAGGGCTTTTGCCCTATCGGATGCCAGCACGTACCCGAAACAGAACCAGACGTTGCGCCCTTTTCCTTGCTGGGTCGGCGCCAAACCCCGCGCCTCCAGTTCATCCGCCAGGGCCCGCAGCCTGGGACCGTCGTTCCAAAGCACGTGGTGGGGCTGCGGTAGGCGTGAGAAGAAATCCCGTGCATGTTTGAACTGCTCCGCATCGGCCGCATCCAGGCCGATTACGATCTCGTTCAGATATTCGATCTGCGCCAGTTCTTCGATGATCCGGTCAAGCGCCGGTCCCTCCAGTTCCGAATACAGGGAAGGCAGCACCAACCCAAGCGGGCGGTCTTGGGAGAATCTAAGCAGTTCCGCCTCGAATTCCTCGGTGGGACGTCCCGCCAGATCGTGCAGTGTGACGATCTGTCCGTTCTGGAAAAAATCACTCATGGCTGGCCCTCCAGCAGCGTCTGAACCGCGCGCGACCAGGCCGCCGGTCCGGTCCCCTCCGGGACGTGCGCACCAGGATATTGTATGTTGCGCCCGCCAGGGTTGTTAATAACCACCGCAATATCCGCCGCCGACATCATGCCCAGATCGTTCGGTCCGTTGCCGAGCGCCACGCTGACTGCTTCCGGATGCCGCCGCCGATAACGCGGCACCAGGTGCTCCAGCGCGATCCGCTTGTCGGTTTCCCCCATGACATGCACGAAGCGATCTCCGCGCTTGAGGATCAGTCCATGCGGACGCAGGTTTTCCGCAAATTCGTCGAGGCGCCCCGGGGCATCGTGCCAGACCAGCGGCTCGCTAAAGCATCTCTCTCGGGCCGCCGCCACCGAGCCGGGTGGCAAGCCGCAGGCGGCCTCCACCTCTTCTTCACTCATGTCGGAAATCCCCTGAAAGTGGAACGAGGCAGACAGTCCGTCCAAGGCGGCCCGGATCGCCGAATGGGGGGTGCCAAACGGAATCAGCCCTTCCGCCTCGCCGTCGTCGAAAGTCCCGGGCGGCACGTATACTGCGCCCCCGTTTTCAATCGAAAACGGCGTGTGAATCCCGAGTTCTTCCCCCAACTGAAGGGTTTCTTGTTCGGTCTTGCTGGTGTTGAAGATAATCGGCACACCATGCTTGCGGGCGCACTCGATTCCGGGCAATGCCTCTTCCCAGCGATACGTCTCGACGTCGAGCATCGTCCCATCGACGTCGCTAAACAGCAAATAGCGCATTACCGGTGCCGCAGTCGATCAAGGAGGGCATCCAGGGTATACCCAGGAGCCGGCACTGACGAATCCCGCAATGCCTCCGCCAAGGAACGTGACAAACGCTTGCCGTGTTCCACCCCGAACTGATCGAAGGCGTTGATCCCCCAGAACACGGCTGCCGAAAACGTCACGTGTTCGAACAACGCCAATAGCACCCCGACCCGCCGCGGGCTCAGATCTTCCATCAGGAACAGCGTGCTTGGCCGGTCTCCGGGATGCACGTAGTGCCCGGGCGCGACCCCGGCAGCCGGCTCCACTTCCTCAAGCGTCCGCCCTGAAGCCAACAGATCCAACTGGGACAAGCACTGGGCCAGCAACGCCCGCTCACGTTCATTTTCCAGATCGCCCCGCGCGATAATCGCGTCCACCGGCACGACTTGCGACCCCTGGTGCAATAGCTGGAAGAACGCATGGGCGCCATCATTGGCGGAGCCGCCCCACACGACCGGCGCCGCGACCTCCCGCAATTCACCATGCATATCCGCACGTTTGCCTAGGCTTTCCATCTGTAACTGCTGCAAGAACCTCGGCAGCGTGCGCAGGCAGTGGTTGTACGGAAGAACCGCCCGCGTCGCCGCACCCAAAAACGTATGGTTCCAAAGCATCAGCAACGCCAACAGCAAGGGAACATTGGACTCCGCCTTCGCTTCCCTGAAATGTTCATCCACCGCGTGGGCGCCCGCAAGCAATTGTTCAAATGCATCCCAGCCGGCATGCAACACGACCGGCAAGCCGACCGTCGACCAGACCGAGTAGCGACCGCCAACCCCTTCCCAAAACGGGAAGGTCCGCTGCGCGTCGATGCCGCACTCCTGCGCGCGGTCGGTAGCGGCCGTGGTGGCCGCAAAATGCTCCATCACCTCCCCGGATCCCACCCCTTGTTCCGCAAGCCACTGCCTGGCCGCCGAAAAATTTCGCTGAGTCTCTTCGGTGGTGAACGTCTTGGAAGCGACAATGAAGAAGGTCTGGTTCGCATCGCAGCCATGCAGCACGGCGTTCAGCTCTTCAGGATCCAGCATGGATGCGAAGCGGACATCCGGCGCACCGGGTGTCCGGGGGAACGTCTCGCATAGCATGCGCGGGCCCAAATCCGAACCGCCGATCCCGAGGTTGACGACAGTCCGCCAGCGTGTGGAGCAAGTCTCCGCGAATTCGCGCATCCGCCGGTGCTGCCGATGCACTTCCGCCAGAATATCGACTCCTTCCACGACCAGGCCTCCCGGGCGCGGATCGCGCAGCGCCGGATGCAACACCGGGCGATTTTCCGTCGCATTCACCGGCAGGCCGGCGAACAGGTCGGAGCGGGCCGGCTCCACCTGCCCCGCCACGCGAAGCAGGTCAGACCAAGCTTCGGCATCCAGCCGTTGGCGCGAAGCATCGATGTAAATACCCTCGATATCGCGGCACAGGAAGGAACGTTCCCGGTCTTCCGCAAACAGGGTTCGCAACGGAATTTTCCGCAGGCGTTCCGCATGACGGAGAAGAGTTTCCAGGTGGAGATCAGGCATGCTGAAAGGTCCGGGTTCCGGGTGCGCCTAGTAGGGAACTATGCACGAAAGTTGGCAGAGGCTGATGCACCCCTGTCTTCTTCCGCCATTTCTTGACGCTTCCTAGGCCGACTGTGGCAGGATGCCCCGCCGGTGTCGCCACCTCCACGCCCAGTTGCCCCATTCCCGAAGGCCAGGATGATATTCAATGCGGCGTTCACATCCGCATCGTCTGCGTGCCCACAAGCAGTGCACTTGAAATCCGTTTGTTTTCTGCTGTCCTTGTCGACATGCCCGCACCGGTGGCAGGTCTGGCTGGTGTACGCCGGAGGCACCCTGCGCACGTCCATCTTGTAGTTCAGGCACAGTTCCAGCGTGCCCCATGCGCTGGCCAGAATCTTCCGGTTCAGAACCGCCTTTGTGCTGACGTTCTTGCCGGGTTTCCGTTTCGTGCCCTTGGCCGATTTCGTCATGCCCCGGATGTTCAGTTTCTCTATGTAGGCCACACCGTATCCCCTTGAGATGTCTTTGCTGACATGGTGCGCCCAGTCCAGACGGGCGAAGCGTTCCGCTTGGAATGCCTTCTGCAATCGAACCTTGGTGATCTTTCTGCGGTTGCTCCCTTTCACCTGGCGAGCCATCTTGCGCTGGTAGCGCTTCCTTCGGGCAACCTTCTTCATCAGATCAGGGCCACCATGCTCCGTTCCGTCTGAGAGCACGGCCAACCGGCCCTCGGCAATGTTGCGGTCGATGCCCACTTCCTTGACGGAATGGGAAAGACTCGCTAGACCCTCCACTTCGTACACCAGATAGGCGTACCAGTTGCCGCATTCGTACTTGATCTGACCGGATTTGAATTCACTATCCGGGTACGGGTTGTTCCCCTCCATCTTCATCCACCCCACCTTCTGCACGTACAGGCTTTCCCCTGAAACCTTTGCCGATTGGTAATCGACCGGAAAGGAAGGTGTTGTCGTGTGCTTGCCGTGGAAGCGAGGTAGCTTGCGGTTGAGTTTTCCACCGGTCTCACGGTCCTTGAAATATTCCCTGTAGGCCGTCTCGATAGGCTTTAGAGAAATTCTTACTATTTTTGACGAGTAATCCTGCAACCATTTCGTGGTGCCATCATGTTTCCGCATGATAGTGAACACATTGCACAGTGAATAGTGTCTAAACTCCGGCTTGATCCCGAATTCATACTCGTCCTTGAGTTTCCCTACCATATGATTCCAAACGAACCGGCAAGCCCCGGCAGTGCCGTGCAGTTGCTGGTGTTTCCGGCCTGAGTTGGGGTGCAAGCGATAGCGAACGGCGCGGTGAGATTTCATCGGAAAATTGTCTTTGGAGAGTGCTTGATTGTCAACTCTGGCACAGAATTCGCTAGTATAATGGGCGGCCCAAACGCCACCGCCTTTTCTTTATGCCTAGCGCGGCTAAACATACGCCGTCGATAGGCGATGCCATTGACCGCAAGTTACGACAGCGGGTCAAACTGCTGGGTCGCCTGCTCGGTCTCGTGCTTCAGGAGCACGCCCCACCCCAAGTGTTCCAAGTCGTGGAGCGGCTGCGCCGGGGCTACATCCGCCTGCAACGCGAAGAGGACGTAAATCGGCGCGCGCGCCTGGTCGGCCTGATCGACCGGCTGAACCAAGACCTCACCGTCCAGGTCATCCGGGCATTCTCCACCTATTTCAGCTTGGTCAATGTCGCTGAAGAGGCGACCCTCCAAGACCGGCGTCGCCAGTACCTGCATGCCGGCGCGTCGTTATGGCCGGGCTCGTTCGACGCAACCCTGCGCACACTCAAGGGGCAGGGCTTCAGCGCGGCCAAAGCCGAAAAATTGCTGTCTTCGGTCGAGTACATGCCGGTCTTCACTGCCCATCCGACCGAGGCGAAGCGCCGCATCATGCAGGAGGTGCTTCGGCGCATCTTCATCCTGCTGCAGTCCTCGGACGACCGGACCTTGAGCCAGATGGAACGCGACGAGGCCAGCGACCGCCTGCTGGCGGAGATCCAGCTGCTGTGGAAGACCGACGAGGTCCGCCCGGGCAAGCCGACCGTGCAGACCGAGGTCAAGAACGGCCTGCATTATTTCGAGAAATCCCTGTTCGAGGCCATCCCGATCCTATACCGTAACCTGCAGCGCTCTTGGCGGCGAACCTATCCGGACTCGCCCCGCACGCTCCCGAGCTTCATCCAGTTCGGCTCCTGGATCGGCGGCGACCGCGACGGCAACCCTCATGTCACCGCACGCGTCACCCGAGAAGCCTGCCGGATGCAGGCGCGCACCATCCTCGGCGAATACATCCGCCGCGTCCGCGACCTGGAAAGCATCCTCAGCCATTCTTCCCACCTGATCGATCTACCCGAACGCCTGCGCACCAGCCTGGAAACCGACCGCAAGGTGCTAGACCGGGTACGGAACCAAACCATTTCGCTATTCGAGACAGAGCCGTACCGTTGCAAGTTGGAAGTCATCCTGCACCGACTGCAGCATCGGCTCGATCACCTGCAGGGCCGGGCCTGGCACAGTTCGGACAGTTACCAGGACGAGGCTCAGTTCCTCGACGATCTGCGGCTGATTTACGACTCGCTGGTCGAGCAAGGCGATGGCCGCATCGCCGACGGCGAACTGGCCGACCTGATCCGGCTGGTGGAAACGTTTGGCTTCTACCTGGCGCGACTCGACCTCCGCCAGGAATCTCCCCGTCACACGGAGGCAGTCAGCGAAATCCTGCAGATCATGGACAAGACCGACTACGCCAACCTGACCGAAGCCGGGCGAATCCAGGCTCTACAAAAGCATCTCAAGAAGATGGACGGACCGATTTCCCTGGACCGCAGGAAACTGTCCCCCGCCACGCGTGAGATCTTGGCCGTGTTCGACCTCATGCGGGAAGTGCCGGAACAGATCAGCCCGAAGATTTTCGGCCAGTACGTCATCTCCATGACCCACGAGGCCAGTCATGTCCTGGAAGTGTTGTTCCTGGGAGGGATAACCGGTTTGGCCGGAGGCCACGGGCAGCACCATTTCTGCCATCTGCAGGTCTGTCCGCTATTCGAGACAATCGAAGACCTGCGCAGGGTGTCGGACATCCTGAACCGGCTGTTCCGGGATCCCGTCTATCGCCCGTTGCTGGATGCCTCCGGCGGAGTGCAGGACATCATGCTGGGCTACTCCGACTCCTGCAAGGACGGCGGCATCCTAGCTTCGGTATGGAACCTGTACCAGGCGCAAAAGCAGATTCACGAGGTTTCCAAGCGCCACGGTGTGCAATTCCGGCTTTTCCACGGCCGCGGCGGGACCGTCGGACGGGGCGGGGGGCCAACTTACGAGGCCATCGCGGCGCAACCGCCCGGCACGGTGCGCGGCGCCATCAAACTGACCGAGCAGGGCGAAGTGCTGTCAAACAAGTACTCCAACCTGGAGACCGCGGTGTACGAACTGACCATGGGGGCGACCGGCCTGATCCTGGCCTCCCGCCACCTGCTGTTCCGCAAGCTGGCTCACGAATACGCCGACGATCTCAGGGTCATGGAGAAACTCGCCGAGGACGGTGAGCAGGCCTACCGGGAACTCATTGGAACCCCGGGTTTTCTGGACTATTTCTACGAGGTCACCCCGGTGCAGGAGATCGGCAACATCAACATCGGTTCCCGGCCTTCTCATCGCCGCGCAGTGGACCGCTCGATGGATTCCATCCGCGCCATCCCCTGGGTGTTCGGCTGGTCCCTCTCCCGGCACACCCTGCCCGCTTGGTACGGCATCGGCACCGCACTCGAATCCTACCTGAAGGCGCACCCGAAGACTGGGCTTTCGCAAATTCGCCTCGCGTACAAGCGCTGGCCGTTCTTCCGGGTCCTGATGCAGAACATCCAGATGGCCCTTGCCAAGGCCGACATGCCGATCGCTCGGCAGTATATGCAGCTGAGCCAGCACCCGGTCGACGCCGATCGGATCTACGAGCGGATCGAGCAGGAATACCGGCTCACCCGCAAACTCGTACTGCGAGTGACAAGTTGCAAGGAACTTCTGGAAGAGCAGGAAGTACTGCGCCGGTCATTGAGCCGCCGCAAGCCTTACCTGGATCCTCTCAACGCGATCCAGCTCAGCCTGTTGCGCCGCATGCGCGAGGCCTCCGACCCTGATCCCTATCAAAATGTCGTCGCGCGATCGATCAGCGCGATCGCGGCAGGGATGCGGAATACCGGCTGACTTAGGCCGCCTGAACCGGAATCTTGTGGGTGATGCGCTCGATGCGGTTGCCCGCGCCCAAGTAAACGAGGACGGGCTTGAAATCCGCCACTTCCTCCGGCTCCAGTTGCGCGTAAGCGGCAATGATGACCTGATCCCCCGGTGATGCCTTGTGCGCCGCCGCACCATTCACCGAAATGATTCGGCTGCCGTGGCGGGCCTGGATGGCGTAGGTGGTGAGCCGCTCCCCGTTGGTAATGTTGTATAGGTCGATCTGCTCGTACTCGCTGATGCCGGCCGCTTCCAGCAACTCACCATCGATCGCGCACGAACCATCGTAGTCCGGCTCGACATGAGTCACTGTTGCCTGATGCAGGCGGGCACGGAGGAAAGTCAATTTCATATTCGAATTTTAGCAAATGGGCTTTTCGCGGTAAAACACCCCTGCGAGACAACACATGGGCAGCTTATTGCCCCGATGTTTTTATCCAGTGATGACGGCGCTGGAACGGATAGCCCGGCAGTGAGATACGGCGCCGTGCCTCTCCCGCGAACAGCCCCTGGAAGGAAATCGGCAGCCCCGCCTCGTACACCTTCGCCACGGCTTCCACAAATTTCCGGTAGACGTCTTCCACCGGCTCGTCACCGGACGGTTCGTACAAGCTTGGGATCAGTGCCGGCTCCCCGGCATCTCCCGCCACCTCTGGCCAGGCAGAAGCGAGCATGGGGCCAAATGCCTCGCGCGGGCCGATTTCCACCAGCCCATCGATTCCAAAACCCGATAGTGCCTCGGCACATTTCTGGAGTTCCGCCGGCTTGCTCGCCTGCTCGCGCCAGTGCGTTGCGTCGAGTATCTCGTCGGGTCCGACCATTCGGCCCATTGTGCTGCTGATCAGGGTAATTGACGGCGGTGCGATCGCGATATCCGAGAAAGCCGTTTCCAATTCATCCGCGCCACGCGCTGCCGCAAACAGCAAACCATCTTTCAAACTAAACACTCCCGCCGCCTGTGCTGCCGCGACTTCCCCGAGATCATGGCCAATCACCGCGCTCGGGCGAACCCCCATGCTCAGCCACCATGCCGTAAGCGCGCATTCCAGCGCATAGATAGCCGGTTGCGCCCATGCCGGATCGTCCAAGCTTTCTTTCGAATCGACTCGACCGAACATCACATCCAGCAACGAAACTTCCCGTTCTTCCTGAAGCCAGGCATCGCATTGATCCAGCACCGCCCGTATCACCGGCTCACTCCGATACAGCGCTTCTCCCATCCCGACCCACTGGCTGCCCTGCCCGGTGTACACGAACGCGGCCTTCGCCGCCACTCGTGGTTCTGATCCCTCGCCTGCTTCTACTAGCACCCCCAACCCGTCCCTCAAGGATCCGGTGTCGCTGAACACCACGCCTGCGCGATGAGTGAAATGACTTCGCCCTATCCCGGCCGTCCACGCCATATCGGCAAGCAATTGCTCTAGAGTCTCGCCTTCTTCGGAAAGCTCATCTGCATGATCGTCAAGCCACGACCGGTATTTCTCCGCCAACTCTCCAAGCGCCGCATGCGACTTTCCGGAGAGGGGCAGGATTCTTGCCGTACGCGGATCGAATTCCCCTGCCGCCGGCAGCGAATCCGCGACGGATTCCGGCAACGAGATGTCGACAGTCTGCTCGGCCCCCTTGGGGGCGGACATCCCGTCGGACTTGGATGGTTCGCTTTGCGGCGCATCGTAACCTTCCACGATGAGATGGGCATTCGTCCCCGACAACCCGAAAGCGCTCACGCCAGCCCGCGGCGGCCGACCGGGATCTAGCGGCCAGTCGGTCGTTTCCGATGTTACCCGCACGGGCAACCGGTCCCAGTCCACCTGCGGGCTCGGATTCTGGAAGTGCAATTGCCCCGGGATCTTCCTCCGCTGCATCGCCAGCACGACTTTGATCAACGCCGAAACTCCCGCCGCCCACTCCAGATGCCCGATGCTCGGTTTGACCGAACCGATCAACAGCGGGCGATCCGCCTCGCGCCCTTTGCCGTACACTGCCGCCGCCGCGCGCACCTCGACTGGATCGCCCAATTCCGAACCTGTTCCATGAGCCTCCAGGTAATCTACCTCCGACGGTGGAATCCCGGTCCGGGCCAATGCCTCTCCGAGCACCTGCTCCTGTGCGGTTCCGCTTGGTGCCGATATGCCGGCACTTGCCCCGTTCTGGTTGACTGCCGAACCCCGGATCACGCCCCAGATTCGGTCACCGTCCGCTTCCGCCCTGCTCAAACGCTTGAGAACCACGATCCCGCAACCCTCGCCTCGTACGAAACCATCTGCTGCGGTGTCGAAAACCCTGCACCGCCCGCTCGCCGACAGCATCCCAAAGTCTGCCATGAACTTCGTGACTGAAGGGGACAGGACCACGTTGGCGCCTCCGGCCAGAGCCATATCCACCTCGCTCCGCTGCAGGCTTGCGACCGCCTGATGCACAGCAACCAGTGATGAGGCACAGGTCATGTCCAACGGAATTGCCGGCCCCGTGAAACCCAGTGCGTAGGAAATCCGCCCGGCCGCCACACTTCCGGCAGTACCGATATAGTTGTCCTCCTCGCCGAGGGCTGCGACCAGGTCCCGATATTCGCTGCCGCCCAACCCCACATATACCCCGGTTTGGCTGCCTTTCAGCAGGGCGGGATCCATTCCGGCATCCTCAAGCGCCTGCCAACTCGTTTCCAGCAGCAACCTTTGCCGGGGATCCATAGTCCGCGCCTCGATCGGCCGGATGCCGAAAAAGCGCGAATCGAATTTGTCGAGCCCTTCCACAAACCCGCCCCGGCAGTAAGCGGCGTATTTGGCGCGGAAGTCTTCCCCAAGATCGCCCCAGAAGTCGGCATCCTGACGCCCGTCGGTCACCATGTCCTCGCCGGACTCAAGCACGCGCCAGAATGACGGGAGATCCGGAGCGCCCGGGAAGCGGCACGCCATGCCCACGATCGCGATGTCGTCATCTTCGCGCTGTTCTACCGGCTGGCGCTCGGGCTCGAGCTCAGGTTCGGGTTGAGCCTGGGGAGCAGGCGCACTGCCGACATCGCCAACCTCCTCGGCCAAATGACCGGCGAGCGTAGTAATGTCGGGATAGTCGAACACGACCGTGTTGGATGCCGTGTACTCTTCGGAAAATGCGCGGTTCAGGCGGTTCCGCAACTCCACTGCCATCAGTGAATCCATCCCCAAATCGAAAAATCCTACTGTGGGTGCAGGCGCCGACGGCAGCCTCAGCACCGCTTGCACCTCCTGCTGCAAGAAGGAGACGAGGAGTCCCTCGTGCGCTGCCGCAGGCGCCCCACGCAACTGGGAAAGCAGGTCTCCCGACGGGGCTGCGGCCTCAGCCTCGCTGTCCGACGCAACGGACAGCAGATCCTCCAGCAGGGGAGGACGGGTTCCGGTGGCTTCCTCGAACACGGCCCAGTCCATCGCCATCACCACGGAAGTCGTCGTGTCTTGGCGCACCAAGTTTTCAAGCGCCTTGATCCCCTGTTGTGGAGTAAACCAACGACCGCCAAGTGCTGCGCGCCGTCGCTCGATCCGTTCCCGTTGCTCTGCCGCTTCGCCAATTTCCGACCAAGCCCCCCAAGCGATGGCCTGTCCCGGGAGGCCTAACGCGCGGCGATGGCCGGCGAGCTGATCCAGAAAGGCATTGGCCGCAGCATGGTTCGCCTGGCCAGGATTGCCCATCACGCCGACCCGGCTTGAGAAGAGGACGAAAAGATCCAGGTCGCGATTCACTGTCGCGCGGTGCAGATGCCAAGCCCCCAGAATCTTTGGCCACAGCACCTTCTCGAAACTTTCCCAATTTTGGTTGGTTAGCGCGGCATCCGACAGCACCCCCACACTGTGGATCACGCCGCCGAGGGGCGGCAGTTCCTGATCGATTCGCGCCAACATCTGGTCCACCGCAGCGGCATCCAGCACATCCGCCAGCTCCACTTGCACCGTTACCCCGCGTTCCCTGAGTGCGCTGATCGTTTCCTCGGCCGCCGCATCCGGGTCCCGGCGCCCATTCAGCACGATCGCTCCCGCTCCCTGATCCGCGAGCCATTCGGCCACGGCGCACCCGATTCCACCCAATCCGCCAGTCACCAGATAGGTCCGATCCTGCCGGAATTGACCCCTCATGAGTGTCGGCGGCGTCAGGACAATTTTTCCGAGATGCCGTGCCGAACGCATGAACCTCAGTGCGGCTCCCGCTTCGGCCAGAGGCCACCTGCTGTGGACGATCGGCGCCAGTTTCCCCGATGAAAACTGCTCCATGACGCCGTCCAGGACCCTTCCGACCCACGCCGGGTCTGTTTTTTTCAGAACGTCCAGTTCCAGAATGTCATAGGCCACGTCCGGACGTGTCGCCGCCATCTCGTCCTTGCTCAGAATGTCGCGCCGGGCCAGCTCCACAAAACGCCCGCCCTTCGCCAAGCAGGACAAGCTGGCATCGATGAAGCCTTCTCCCGTCAGGCAGTTCAGCACCACGTCCACTCCTGCACCACCCGTAACTTCGAGAATCTCCTTTCCGAATGCCGTCTGGCGGCTATCGAACACGTGTTCCACGCCCAGTAACCGGAGATAGGCCTGCTTTGGCGCGCTTGCGGTGGCGAAAACCTCCGCCCCTGCGGCGTTCGCAAGCTGGATTGCTGCGAGCCCCACGCCGCCCGCACCCGCATGGATCAGAACGCGGTCTCCAGCTTCCAGACCCGATAGTTCATAAGACAGCGCCGCCGACACGAATGCGCTCGGAATCGTGGCCAGCGCCGACACTGAAACGCCCGGCGGGGCCTGCGCCACCAGTTCTTCCCGGGTAATCATTTCCGGCCCGAATGCCCCGAATCCCAATCCAACCACGCGGTCTCCGACCGAGACAGCAGAGACGTCGGAGCCCACCTCGAGAACATAGCCGCACAGTTCCCGCCCCAGGTTTCCTTCCTCGATGAAACCGAGCGAGCGGAACACATCCCAAAAGTTGAGCCCTGTGGCCTCGACCGTAACGCGGACTTCCTTCGGCTCCAGAGTGCGCTCCGGGAGCAGCTTGATTTCCGGTTTCTCGAAAATCCCGCCCGGATCTGGAGACAGCACCCAGTCCGATTCTTCCGGCAGAACCAGCCGTTCCGCCTCGGTACCGAATCGAACCAAGCGCGCAACCAAGCGGTCGCCCAAGCGGTAGGCGATGTGGTTTTCCGGGTCTGGATACAGCAATTCGTTGAGAAAGTCGTTCGAGAAAGTCGCTTCCGCGGGGTCCAGATCAATCATCCTTGGTTGCAAATGTGCCGCTTCCTGAGCCACCACCTTGCCAAAACCCCAGAGCGTCGCGCCTGCGAGTGCCCCGCCGCGCTCCCGCTCCAGCACTTGCGCTCCGCGCGTAACAAACCATACGCCCTTCTCGGGTGTCACGTCGGCATCGGTCAGGCCCTGCACCAGCGCCAACGCACTCGCGCCGATTTGCTTGACGTCTTCTGCCATTTCCCCAACCGCCACCTCTACCCCATGACCGTCCAGCGCTGCAAGATGCACCACGCCGTTAAATGGCACCTCCCGGGGCAGGCTTTCCAGCAGCGACTGCCATGATTCGCGCTGATCCATTTCCACGGCGGCCTTGAAGACACCGGGACCACCTGCTGCCAGTTGCCCGTCTTCGGGCGATTCGCTCCCCGCCAATACGACCGTCTGGTTCCTTGCCGCCAACAAATCTGCAAGCTCTGTGGCCTTGTCTCCGTTGGACGCTGTCAGCACCCATACGCCCGGAGGCTCTGCCACTTTTACGGGACCCCGTGCGACGATCACGCCCTTGTCCGGCATCTTGGCTTCATCGGACTCATCCACCCCAAGAACTTCCACTTCTCCGAAACCCGAGTTGCCAAGTGCTTGACGCCACACCGCGGGGCTCGCGAGGGCGTGGTGGGGGCGGTAGTCGTCGGCAAACCGCCACCAACCATCCAACTGTCCGAAGGTCAGATCCATCCAGCCTTGGCCGTGGAGGTTCTCAAGCGCGATCAACTGCCCCGATGGAGCAAGAAGATCCCGGCAGTGCCCCAACGTTTCGTCAAGGTGTCGCGTCGCGTGAAGCACATTGGATGCAATCAGCAGGTCATATCCGTGGGAGTTGAAGCCTTGATCGATGGGGTCCTTTTCAATGTCCAGCGGCCGGTATTCGATGCAGCCGCCGGCATCCCCGAAGCGTCCCTCCGCTTCCGCGAAGAAGCCTGCCGAAATGTCCGTGTACGTGTAGTCGAACCGTCCCTGCGGGAGCTCCGGGAGGACGGACGCAGTCGCCGATCCCGTGCCCGCACCGACTTCGATGACCCTGAGGCGCCGCCCCTCGGGCAATGCGGCCACCAGCATCCGAACCGCGTCGGCCAACAACTGGTTCGCGGCACGTGCGACCGGTGCCTTCAGGTACAGGTCCGCCGCAGTCGGTTCTCCGCTGCTGAACAGGAGTGTTAATGGATCCTCCTGGCCGCGCAGCACTTCGACCAGGGCACCGCCGGACCGGCGGAACAACCCGATTTCGGTCAAGCCATGAGGATAGCGTTCGGCCATCCGGGTGTGGAATTCCTCGGGATTGTCCGGCAGTTCGTCCGGCAGTGGATCTTCCGGCCCCAGCACGACGGTGAAACCCTCCTCCGTCTCCTCCAGCACTCCCGATTTGGCGAGCATTTCGAACAGCCGGCGGAACAGGCGCTTGTGATCCTCGATGACTCCCAAGCGTTGTCGCAACTCATCAGGGTCTACGGTCGTGCCCACCTCGCGCTGCCAACCCAGCTTCTCCAAGTTCGTGAGCGCATAGGATCGCGACCACTGCTCCAGATCCATCAGCAGGGAGCTCCTGTCCTCCGGCTTGACCCCCGCAGCTGCCACATACTCGGAGAACAACCCCGTGCGAGCCGCGACAGAAGACGGATCCGGGAAGAAATCGGCAGGAGTTATTCCCTGTGCGAGGGCACAGTCGCGCCAGACAACCTCGTACAGCAGATCCTTCACTCCCTCGACCGCCGACAACAGCGCCGCCCGCGTCGCCCGTTTCACCGTGTACCCGCTCAACCCGCCAAGCAAGACCCCATCCGGATCGTAAATACGCAATTCCCCGCTCAGGACCTCCGGCGCCTGGCCCGTTTTCTCTTCCGATTGTCCGGGAGCCTCATTGATGCTCACGTGGCAAAGCACCCGGTCCGGCAGTCGCTTCGCCAGCCACAGTCGCTCCCAGCCGAACGGCAGGTACGTCGCCTCCCCCTCGGCGCCCGTCATGTTCCGTGCCACGCCCACGACCTGGAAGCAACCGTCCAGTACAAGCGGGTGGACATCCAACTCGTTCCGGCCTAGAGACTCCGGTAAACGTACTTCTCCCAACGCTTCGCCCGGACCGGACCACACCTTCCCCAACGTGCGGAAGAATGGGCCAAGGTCAATCCCGGTCGCTGCCTTGGCGCGGTAATAGGCCGACACGTCGGCCGGCGACAGGTCGGACTTCAGTTTTTCAAAATCGATCCGCGCACTGTCTTCCGGCATGGAGGTGCCCAGCGATACGCGGCCCTCAATGTGCTTGACCCAGCCTTCCTCGCTTCCCCTGCTGAATATCCGTACACGCTGCGATGGTGCCTGTTCGGGGGCATCGAGCACAACCTGCACTCTTCGGCCATTCTCTTCTTCCCCTTCCCCGGTCTTCTCGTCCGAAAAAATCAACGGGTTATGCAGCTGCAGATCTTCCACCACCATCGACCGGCCGCCTTCGGCAAGAGAAGCCGATGCCGCCATGGCGCCATAAAGTGCGCCCGGTGCGATGAGTCGGCCGAATACCCGATGGTCACTCAGCCATGTTGGATCCGAGGGGAAGATCTCGGTCTCGAACGTGATCTCGCCGTTGGCGGACTCATGCCGGACGCCCAGCAAGGGGTGACCCTCGGCCAAGTGTCGTCGCTTCGAGGCCTCGACCCAATGGCGTTCGCGCTGGAACGGATAGCCCGGCAATGAAATTCGCCGCCGCGTTTCGCCCGCGAAAAGCCCCGGGAAATGAATCGGCAGTCCTGCCTGATAGGCTTCTGCGACTGCCTCTGCAAAATCGCTGCCGCTTCCGGATGCCTTGCCGTTGCCGGATGGCGGGCGCAGGCTCGACAGTACCGCGGGAGCCTGTGCGGATTCGGGCCAAGCCGCAGCTGCCATGGGAGCCAACACGGAGCGTGGGCCAATCTCCAGCACCAGATCCACCCCGAGTTCCGCCAGTGTCTCGGCACCGCGAGCGAATGCCACCGGCTCCCGGGCATGCCTTCTCCAATAGGCCCCGTCCAGTAACTCGTCAGGTCCGACTGCTTGACCCGTCAGGTTGCTGACCACGGTCAGGGAGGGAGGTTTGATCGTGATACCCTCCAAAGACGCTTCCAGCGCATCCAGAGCCGACTCCACCAGTGCGCTGTGGAATGCTCGGGCCGTGTTCAGCCGCTTGACCCGGATCTCTTCCGATTCGAGGTGTTTCGAGATGGCCTCAATCTCCTCGACCGGGCCGCTGATCACCTGATGGGTTCCGTTGTACCCCGAAATGCTCAACCTAGCGTCGGGCGACGATGCATTAAACGCCTCGACTTCCGATGTCACCTGCTCCGCCGGTGCGAAAACTGCGGCCATGGCGCCCGGTTCGGTTCCCGACAGCAGGGTGCCCCGGGTCGCGGCAAACCGCATCCCGTCCTCAAGACTGAACACCCCTGCCGCCTGTGCCGCCGCCAGTTCCCCGACGCTGTGCCCCACGACCACACTGGGCCTGATGCCCAAACTCGCCCATAGAGCCGTCAGCGCACACTCCAAAGCATAGAGGGCCGGTTGTTCCCACGCCGTGTCTTCAAGTTCGCCTTCGCCCTCGTCCCGACCGAACATCACATCCAAAAGAGAGGTTCCTCGTTCGTCACGGAATGCCGCTTCGCAGCGATCCAGAACCGCGCGCGCGATCGGTTCGTGTTCGTAGAGTGCTTGCCCCATGCCGGCCCACTGGCTTCCCTGCCCGGTGTAGGCAAACGCCACCTTGGCCGCCATCCCCGGTTTGACGCCGCCGTCTGCTTCAGCCAAATCTTTCAGGCGTTCCCGCAACGATTCGGCATCACGGAACACGACCCCCGCACGGCAATCGAAATGGCTCCGCCCCACGCCGGCGGTCCACGCCATGTCCGACAGCAACGGTTCCATGGCAATGTTTTCCGAGGATTCTGCGGCCCGGTCGTCGAGCCACGACAGGTATCGTTTTGTCAGCTTCCGAAGCGCACCCTCCGATTTACCCGACAACGGCAAAAGACGGCTCTTGCGTCCACTCTCTTCCTGCTCCGGGAACGACAGATCCGCCACGGTCGCCGGCGGCGAGGTCTCCACGGCCTTTGCGGAACCTGCGGCCCGATATCCTTCGCTAGGAGCCGGACTCGGACCGTCGTACTCTTCCACCACAATGTGGGCATTCGTTCCGGATATCCCGAAGGAATTCACGCCCGCCAATCGCGGCCGCCCGAGATGGCGTGGCCAGTCCACCGTGGACGAGGTGATCTGCAGCGGCAGATGGTCCCAGTCGATACCCGGGTGGGGATCCTGGAAGTGCAGGTGTTTCGGGATTACGCCTCGCTCCACCGCCAACACTGCCTTGATCAGTCCGGCAACTCCGGCAGCAGACTCCAAGTGGCCGACGTTGGTTTTTACGGAACCGACCAGAAGCGGGTGATCGGCCTCGCGATCCTTCCCGTAGACAGAGGCCACCGCATTGATTTCGATAGGATCGCCCACCGTCGTTCCGGTTCCGTGCGCCTCCAGGTAATCCACGTCCGACGCAGGGATGCCCGCCCGCGACAGTGCCGTCTCGATCACCTGTTCCAACGCAGGCGTATTCGGAACCGTCAGTCCGACGCTGGCCCCGCCGTGATTCACCGCCGAACTCCGGATGACGCCCCAGATGCGATCGCCATCCGCTTCCGCCTCGCTCAGTCGTTTCAGAATCACGACTCCGCAGCCTTCGCCGCGTACGTAACCGTTCGCAGATGCATCAAAAGTCTTGCACTGGCCGTCGGGAGACAGCATCATTGCGTCCGCACGCAGTTCGTATACGCGGCCGTTCAGGAGGGCCTGCACGCCGCCGGCAATGGCCAGGTCCGCCTTGCCCTGCTGCAGGTCAACCACCGCATCGTGGACCGAGACCAGAGACGATGCGCAAGCAGCATCCACGGCTTTCGCCGGCCCCATGAGGCCCAATACGAAAGAGACCCGCCCGCTGGCACCGTTCAGGTTGGTGCCGCTAAGGGCATAGAGACATCCGGCCGCCTCGGTCGGTTTGGTCGTATCCAGAACCAGCATCCGGTACTCGTCATTGCTGATCCCGGTGTAGACGCCGGTCTGGCCGCCTTTGAGCTGGTCCGGGTCGATCCCCGCATCCTCAAGTGCCTGCCAGCTCGTCTCCAGCATCATGCGCTGCTGGGGGTCCATCAGTTGCGCTTCTGCCGGTGAAATCCGGAAGAACGAGGCATCGAACTGGTCAATATCGGCAACGAATGACCCGAAGCGACAGGCTTCGTTCGGAACCACCCCGCCAGGGAAAAGTTCTCCCATGCGCTCGGCGCCCGCGCCAGAGATTCCCTCGCTGATCGAGTTCCCGCCGCTTTCGAGCAAGCGCCAGAAAGACGGGATGTCCGGCGCGCCGGGAAACCGGCAGGCCATGCCGATGACCGCTATGGGCGGATCACCCGCGACATGCTTCGACTCCTGAGGGTCAGGGGGAGCAGAAGATTTGTCCGGCTTTGCCATAGAGGGCTCGTTGCATGAACTGGAATGAACTTAAAACATCGTATTCCAAGTCGAGCCTAACGGCAAACTCATGTCAATACGACTGGCGCTGACCCCGTTGAAATGAGTGCTACAATGTCCGAGACGCCCCTCGAACGGTGCTTGGCCCTCATAGGGGCGTTGGTTTGCCCGGTAATCTCCAAGTCCAATTTGGGCCAGGAACCCCGGACTTCACACATAACAATAACAATCACTTTCAGGGAGAAATAGACATGTCTGGAACCGAAGACCGCCTAAGAACGCTCATCACCGAAAACTTCGACCTAGACCATAGCCCGGATTTTGACGGGTCATTCAGTGACATTGGGGTTTCTTCGGTGGATGCGATCGCATTTTTCAAAATGGTCAATCAGGAGTTCGGCCTCGGATTGGTTGCGGACGAATGCACACAGTTCAAGAACCTTCGCGAACTTGTCAGCTTCATCGACGCGCGCGGCTAGTAAGCATTCCGGCTAGCATCCGCGCACTCGCCGGATAATCTCCGGCACCAGTTGAGCGGGACCGGCTGCCCCAAGCCCGAAGGCAGTCGGCGATTCCGGCATCGGGTGCCGCACAGTCTCGGCAGTGCGGCGTTCCGTTCAGGATGCGTATTGAGAGGCAACCGAACCCTCTGCCATGACAACTGACATCGTGTGGGAGATACCCGACCCCTTATCAACCCTCGATGTTCGTCTCGACGCCGATACTGTCACCACCGTGCGCCAGCACGGCAATCCGTCAGGCACCAGAATCCTCGTGAGCCACGGCAGTGGTTTCGCTGCCGATCTTTATTACCCGTTCTGGTCTCTGCTCGCGAACGACTACGACGTGATGGTCTACGACCTCAGGAACCACGGTTGGAACAGCGTCGGTACCCGGAGGGATCACAATATTCCGACGCTCGTTTGCGATCACGACATTATTCTCGAGTCCATCGATCGTACGTATGGCAACAAGCCAACGATCGGCATCTTTCACTCTCTCACTTCAATTGTCGCCATTCTGTCCAGCAACAAGACCTACTCGGCACTGGTTTTGTTCGACCCGCCCCTGGCCAAGCACGACATGAGCCAGACAGAGCTTCTAGAGGCCGCCGCGCTCATGGCAGCAAAGATCCGACAGCGGGAAGATCACTTTAAGTCGCGGGAGGAGTTTGTCGAGTTCCTGAAGTTTCATCCATCGTTCAAGGGGATTGCCCCCCGCGTGCACGAGCTCATGGCACTGACGACGCTCCGAGAATCCGAAAGCGGTCACGGCTACGAGCTTCGCTGCCCCCGTGAATACGAAGCGCAGCTCATGGAATACGGCCGGAGTTTCTTTCCGCTTCTCGATCTCGATCTTATCGCCTGTCCGAAGAAGATCATCGGCGCCGACCCCACCTTGCCGCACTCGTACCTGCCCACGCTCGACCAGCGGTCCGCCTATGAAGTGGACTACGATTTCATCCCCGAGACGACGCATTTGCTTCAACTGGAGAAACCCGAGGAGTGCGTTGCCGTGACCCGCGAGTTTCTCGAACGGCACGATCTCGCGTAGCATCAGTCCGGCTAGAAAATTTCGCTGGATTGCTGAGGTCTCACGACAAGGCTAGGTCGAAGCGGACGACATCCAGCAACCGCACTCCCGACAACCGCGCCGCGGCCAGAATGACGAGATCCTGATCAGTCGGGGCTAGCCGGCACAGGGAATCTGCCTCGCGCACCTCGACATAGTCCGGTTCAAATCCCAACTCGACCAAGGTTTCAAACGCTTGCCGTTGCGCCTGCTCGACATCAAGTCCGTTCTTGATTGATTCTGCGGCCGCTTCCAGGGTCCGGTGCAATCCGGCCGCCTGGACACGCGACCGGGGGTCCAGCCTGCGGTTTCGCGAACTCATGGCCAGGCCGTCCGGCTCGCGTACGACCGGAGCCGCGACGATTCGGACCAGTGGCCGGCGTTCCGCCGCCAGGCGCCGCACCAACGTCAACTGCTGGTAATCCTTCTCGCCGAACACGGCGACCGTCGGCGTTGTCTGGTCGAACAGCCGGCTGACCACCGCCGCGACCGCTCTTAGGTGCCCCGGGCGATGCCGGCCCTCCAGCACGTCCGTCAGCCCCGGCCTCTCAAACCCGTCAAGCCGAGGAGGCTCGCCACCCCAGACCGCCTGCTCGTCCGGAACATACGCCAAGTCGACCCCAGCCTGGCGCAGTTGCTCCAGATCCTCTTCTTCCTCACGGGGATAGTGGGTGAAGTCCTCCGGATCGTCGAACTGGTGCCGGTTGACGAACACGGTCGCCACGACCGCCCCGGGGGATTCCCGTGCAATTCGGAACAGGCTCAGATGCCCGGCGTGCAGAGCGCCCATGGTCGGCACCAAGGTCCGCTCTTTGGGTTTCCGGTTCAGCGCGGCCTCAAGTTGCGCCGCCGTGCGGCACAGGATCATGGGAAGGATCCGGAATGAACCGCTTCGACATAGGCCCGGATTGCATCCGCGACGCCACGGCCCGAATTCATGAAACTGCGGGCGTGCTTCGGTGCAGGATCGGTTAGCCCAAGCAGGTCGTACAGCACCAGGACCTGTCCGTCGCAGGCCGCGCCGGAACCGATGCCGATCACCGGGATTCCCGCCTGTTCGGTGATTTCCGCAGCCAGATCGTCGACCACGCACTCCACCAGCAGCAGGTCTGCCCCCGCCTCTTCCAGCGCGAGCGCCGTCTCCCGCAGTTCGACGGCCTCTTCGGCTGTGCGCCCGTGTCGCCGGATGCCAGTCAGTTTGGTCAGGCTCTGCGGGCGAAGCCCCAGATGCGCACAGACTGGGGTGCCTTGATCGGACAGGGCGCGGACGATTTCGACCTGATCCTGGGAGGCCTCAAGCTTGACTATCTGCGCACCACCCTCCTGCACCAGCCGCATGGCATTGGCTTGCGCCATGGGTACATCGCAGCAACTCATATACGGCAGGTCGCTGATCAGCAGGGCACGCTGAATGCTGCGGGCAACGCATTGCGTGTGGTAGACCATGTCGTCCATGGTCACCGTCTGCATGTTGGGATGCCCTTGAACAACCATGCCGAGAGAATCGCCGACCAGAATGAATTCCACTCCGCACGCATCGAGCACGCGTGCGAATGTCGCATCGTAGGCCGTCAAGCCGGCAAAACGATCTTCGCCTTCCCGAGCCATCCGGCGCAGGGTGTCGAGCGTCACGGGAGAATCCGGCGTGTTCATATCTACGTCATCGAGTCGGCTGGAGCCATATCATCCAGCATCCCCTCCGGTTGACTCGGATCTAGGAAATACTGGCCGGGTTGGGTCATGCCATCCAGAGCAACCAGAAGGTTCTGGTAGTCCTGAAGGCTTTCCGCCAGGTTGGCGCAGGAAGTATCGACCGTCAGCACGGTTCCGGAGTAATTGCGGAAGTGTTCCGCCATCAATGCCGACAGCGCCTCCAGGAACTCCGGGCGCACCGCGCGTTCGAACGACCGCCCCCGCATTGCGATCCGTTCCAGTAAAACCGACACCGGCGCCTGCAGGTAGATAACCAAGTCCGGACGTGGAAGCCCGGCGGACATATGAGTGTACAAGCTGAGCCACAGGTCATATTCGTCGCCCTGAAGCGATAGCCTGGAAAACCAGTCGCTTTTTTCGAATACGTAATCCGAGAAGGTGCGCTGCTGGAACAAATCTACTTGGTTCAACTGCTGCAACTGGCAGGCCCGGCTGGTCAGGAAGTGCAACTGGGTTGCCAGAGCCGTTTTTTCAGGGGCTTCGAAAAAATCCTTGAGAAAAGGGTTTTCCTGATAGTTCTCCAGTATCAGCCGGCCATTGAAATCAGCTGCCAGACGGTTGCACAGGGTGGTCTTGCCGACGCCTATCGGCCCCTCCACCGCAATCAGGCGTGCCGAGTCGGGCAGGTTTTGGCAAGCCCCCACCCGATCCACCCGGGAATACTTGCATTCCCGCAGCAGTTTTGACACTGTGCCCCGCCCGGGTACTTCCAGATCCGCGTCCAGTTCCTGCAGCGGAGCCAGCACGAACGCCCGCTCATGCAGGCCGGGATGCGGCAACGTCAGGGCCTTGCTGTCAAAACGTTCCTGCCCCCACAAGAGCAGGTCCAGATCCAATGTCCGCGATGCCCAGCGCTCACGTTGTTCTTTTCGCCCATGCTGACGTTCGATCGCTTGCAGTTCGTGGAGCAATTGTTCAGGCTCCAGGTCGGTTTCGACCTGCACGACTGCATTGATGTAATCCGGCTGGTCCAGCCCACCCATCGGCGGGCTTCGGTACAGACCCGAAGAGGCGCATAGGCGAACCTGGGCAAGTTGTCCCAGTTCGCGTACCGCTGAGCGGACTTGCTCGGCTGGTCCGTCCAGATTGCTGCCGAGCCCGATGTAAACGTCTCCTTGAGGCACGGTTATCTCCGCCGGCGACGGCGACGGCGTCGGGGGGCGTCGCTGGGCCCTGTTTCGTACTTTTCCTGGGCCCGTGTCCAGGCTTGGTAGGCCCCCTGCAACCGCTCGTCCCTCAGCGCACGCAACCCGAGGAAATCATATGCCGCACGAAATGCGCTGCGCGACATCACCCGCTCAGGGTGGCTACGCGGACCCGCTTCCAACTGCGGTTGGCGAATCCAGATCTCGCGGATCATCTGGGCATGACGAAACGGAATGCTGATAGTCCGCGCCTGATGCTCCAGGGCCCGGTCGGCGCAAATCGCCAACGCGTCGCGAGGACTGAATTCCCCCGGCTCCAGTTCATCCAGCAGTTGGCGCACATACGGCCACATCAATACCGCGTAGGCGAAAGCCGGGGAGACCGGCATGCCCGAACGCACCCGTTCATCTGTGTTCGCCAGCGCCAAGCGGATAAACTCCAGATCTTCCGGGTGGTCCCGTTCCAAAGCTGCCTCCGTGCGTGGAAATAACTGATGCAGCAATCCTTTATCGCGCAACAGGTCAAACGTGCGCTCGGCCGCGCCGCTATGCAGGAGTTTGATGCCTTCGTCGAACAGCCGGGCCGGTGAAATGGCATCAAGCAGGTCCGCCAGTTCGGGGATCAATTGTTCCATGGCCGGGTCCATACGGAAGTTGAGCTTGGCCGCAAAACGCACCGCGCGCAGCAACCGTACCGGATCCTCGCGGAAACGCACTGCAGGCTTGCCAATCATGCGCAGGCGGCGCTGTTTCAGATCCTCCACGCCACCGACGAAGTCCAATACGGTGTTCCGGGTCGGGTCGTAGAACAGGGAGTTGGCCGTGAAATCCCGTCGCAGCGCGTCGCGGTCGATCGTCCCGTATGCGTTGTCGCGAAGGATTCGTCCTCCCAAGGTCACTGAAACGTGGGCACGCCCGGAGCGCGAGCGGTGCCCGCCCCGGAACGTCGCGACCTCGATCAGGTCCCGACCCACATACACGTGCGCAAGCCGGAACCGCCGGCCGACGATGCGGCAGCGATCGAACAGGTTCTTCACCTGTTCAGGGCGGGCGTCCGTGGCGATGTCGAAGTCTTTCGGATGCAGTCCCAGCATTAGGTCGCGCACGCTGCCGCCGACGATATAGGCCTCGTAGCCTCCCTCCACCAGGACCTCCACCACGTGCCGGGCAGACCTGGAAACTTCCGAAGGATTGATGCCGTGTTCGCCGGCTTCCACGACCCGGAGATTGCCGTTGGCGCGTTTTTTTACGGCATCGGATAGGCGATTGAATAGCTTTTTGGCCATAAAACAGTACTCGTTCCTGCGGGAACGGGGGGTTCGACATTTTACCGCCTCGGGCTAAAGACAGCCTTCCCGCCCGATTCTGTCAGACTTTGTTGAGGGGTTTCGGCTTTCATTGGGCTGTAACACATTGAAAATGCTATATACTTGAAAAAGTTACTTGTCCGTCAATTTATGGCAAGCCGATACAAGTTCGAAATCGCCACTCAGGCATCCGTCATTACCGAATGCCAACGCCTCCGCTACCAGGTTTTCGCACTGGAAATGGGGGCATCCCTGGAAAGCGCCGCGGAGCAGATCGACTCGGATTCCTATGACCCGTTCTGCCGCCATCTGACCGTCTCCGACACGGTTACCGGGGATATCGTGGCTTGCACCCGGGTCCTTTCGGACGAAGATGTCCCGCAGGCTGGGGGCTTTTACACCCAGTCGGAATTCAAACTGGGCCGCTTGCGCAGCCTCCCCGGGAGGAAACTGGAAGTCGGTCGCACCTGCGTGCATCCCGACCACCGCAACGGCGGAGCCATTACTTGTTTGTGGCTCGGTCTTGCGGAGTTTATGCTGTCCCAAGGGTACGAATATCTGTTCGGATGTGCCAGCGTGGACATGTCGGACGGAGGCCACCAGGCTCATGCCATCTATCAGAATGCGCTGGAACGCGGCTTGGTCAACCTGGACTTGGACGTCCACCCTCGCTCTCCTCTACCCAAACCGGATCAGCCTATTGTGGATGCGGCCATTGAACTTTCCGATTCGGTTCGGGAGATCTTGCCGCCTCTGCTGAAAGCCTACTTGAACCTCGGTGCGGAAATCTGCGGCAAACCCTGCTGGGATAAAAAATTCAATGTGGCCGATATGCTGGTGCTGGTCAATCGCGCCAACATCGCACCCCGTTACGTCCGCCGCTTCCTCAAGGCAGCCCAAACACCCGCGACCACATACCGGGCCTGAATCCCGCATTCAGGCCATGCCTGATGTAGAATAGAAAACTGTTTAACCCGATCGGGATTTCGGATGCTTTTTGGCAAGAAAAAGGATTTCACTTGCACCATCGCCAACACCGGCGAGACTTTCGAGGTGCCCGGCAAGATCAACCTGCTGCAAGCCGCCCTGAACGCCGGCATCAAATGGCCCTGCGACTGCAAAGTGGGAAGTTGCGGAACCTGCCGGTGCATTCTCAAGGAAGGCAAGGTCAAGGCGCTGAATGATTTCGCCTACGTGCTGGATGGTGACATGCTCAAGCAGGGCTATATCCTGGCATGCCAGTCCCAGCTAAAGTCCGACCTAGTCGTCGAAGTGGACTTCGATCAGGGCGCAATCGAAAACATGAAATTGACGTGATTGATGCGATTTCATCGCTTTTCACCAATCATCCGAAACGCCTCACCTACGATATTTCACCTAACCCGCAGGCTTGTGGGCCACGCGCATGATCGTCTGTTCCTGCGTTCAAGTCAGTGACCGAGAACTGCGCGCCGCGGTGAAAGCCACCGCCAAAGCAGGACAACCCGTGAATTTCCGTTCTGTCTACCGCCAGATGGGAAAACGCGCGCGATGCGGCAACTGTCGGCCGCTAATCACCCAGATCATCAAGCAGGCGCATACTGACGCCTGATTTACGGAAAAAGCAGGAGACCGCCATCATGAAAGGAAACGAGAAAGTCATCGACTACCTGAACCGCAGCCTTGCCAGTGAATTGCGGTCCGTCAATCAATACTGGCTGCATTATCGGTTGCTGGAAGACTGGGGCTACGGCAAACTCGCCCAAAAATCGCGAGAAGAGTCCATTGGAGAAATGCACCATGCAGACCGGTTCGTGGAGCGAATCATCTTCCTAGAAGGACACCCCAATCTACAAACCTTGGACCCGCTGCGCATTGGCGAGACCATCCGGGAGGTTCTGGAATGTGATCTTGCCGCTGAACAAGAAGCGCATGCTCTGTATCGGGAAGGCCGTGATGTCTGCCAAGAAGTGAGCGACTATGCTTCCATGCGCCTGTTCGAAGACCTGATCGCGGACGAGGAAATGCACATCGCCTTCATCGAGACGCAGTTGCAATTGATCGACCAGATTGGGGTCGAGCAGTACGGGTTGCTTCAGGCAGGTTCCGACGCGGACGAATAACGACCGGGCCGAGAATCACTAGCGGTCGAAATCGATCTGCATTCCGGCTGCGGGTGGCATTTCCTGCCCATCCCGGTGTGCGATCCGGCCCGACACTATTGTCGTGTCGATCCGGGCATGCAACATCTGTCCTTCGAATGCTGACCAACCGCATTGGTGAAGGACTTCTTCCGGCTGCACCTGCTTGGCCGCCGACAAATCCGCCAAAACCAGATCCGCATAGTAGCCTTCGCGCAGGAATCCGCGGTCGCGGACCGCGTAGCACTGTGCCGGGGCATGCGCCGCCTTTTGCACGACCTGCGGCAGGCTGAAAACGCCTTGGTGAACCAGTTCCAGAAGCATTGGCAACGCATGCTGTGTGATCGGCAGCCCCGCCGCGACTTCCTGGTACGGTCCTTCTTTCTCTGACAGCAAGTGCGGCGCATGATCGGTTGCGATCACATCGATCCGGTCTTCGTGCACCGCCTGACGCAGCGCATCCCGATCTGATTGCTTTTTGATCGAGGGATTGCACTTGATGCGGCCACCGTACTGAGCATAGTCGGCGTCGGTGAAAACCAAGTGATGCACACAGACCTCAGCGGTAATCCGTTTGCCTTCGATCGGCCCGACATCGAACTGTGGTAGTTCGTCTGCCGTGGTCAGGTGAAGCACATGCAGCCGTGAGCCGAATCGCTGCGCCAGGCCCACCGCCATGGATGAGGATGCAAGGCACGCCTCCCGGCTGCGGATCTGCGCGTGGCAGCGCATCGGAATATGCTCGCCGTACTGTCGAACATGTTCGGCCAGCGCCGCCTCGATCATCGGCGTGTCTTCGCAATGCGTCGCGATCAGGGTCGGGCAGCCGGCAAAGTGCTGTTCCAGCGCCTTGGGGTCATCTACCAGTATGTTGCCGGTTGATGCACCCATGAAGATCTTGAGCCCGCACGCTTTCCGGGGATCCAGTTTTCGGACCTCGTCGGCATTGTGATTGGTCGCACCAAAATAAAACGCATAGTTCGCGTGCATCGCACCGTCCGCCCGTGCCAGCTTCTCGTCCAAGCGCTCAAGAGTCACAACCGGCGGCTGGTTGTTGGGCATATCCATGACCGTGGTCGTGCCACCCACCACGGCAGCACGGGACTCGGATCGGAACGTTCCTTTCTCCGGTTGGCCCGGTTCACGAAAATGCACCTGGCCGTCGATCATTCCAGGCAGCAGATGAAGCCCCGTCGCATCCAGAACCTGATCGGCGGACTCGCCGGACAAGTCCGGTCCGATTTTTTCGATCCGCGAGCCACGGACTAACAGATCCGTCTCGAATATGCGACCTTCGTTGACCGCGGTCGCATTGACAATCAGGCAGGAACCAGACATGAGAAACACAGGAAAACAAGCGCATTGTACCGGGCATCCTGTGGGGTGCCGATAGGGACGACATTGGATGTAATGAAAAAGGCATAGGGCGCGATCAATCACGCCTCCCTTTTCAAATCGGCCCTGTTTCTAGGCCACCGGACTTGACCGTCATCTGCGTTTTACTGAACCTTCCGCTTGACTCCGAACGCCCCTACAGCACCATTGCTAATGGAAAATTACAAGATTATATGAACGATTGTGATTTTACTTTTGGAAGTTCTTTTATTTTCGCCATGAAATCGGACTCTGAAATTTTAGTAGGCCATGAAAGATTAATATGCAACATGATGGCTTCTTCATTATTTTGATTTGATTCTTTAGTTACACGTATCGCGCCTAAATATCCTAATTGGTTAACGTCCCGCACCAAGGCAGTTAAAGGGTTTTGTAGGGAACTATAAAGGTCTTTAGTCATTAGGATCAATTGATTCCACTCTATGGTGTCACGATCTAAGAGGATCTTTAAGACTTCAAGTTGACGTCTGGCGATAACTCGTTTTCTTTCCGTCTGAAGGCGGCTAAATAAATCGAACATAAGATTACGGTATAGCGCTTTAGACACATTTTTATTAATTTCATCGAATAGCCGTCTGCATTGTTTTATGACGCCGCGCAGACCAAAGGCCAGAAAAGAGGTTAAGTCATGCCCGCCAGCTCGTGCTTGAGCAAGCGCATTAAGATAATCCACTTTTTCATCGTAGTAATAATTTGACATGGCTATGAAAGCAGAATCTCTTAGCCCAACACGTTGCAACATTAACGCTTCCAAAGCCCTGGCAGTTCTCCCATTGCCATCAAGGAAAGGGTGTATGGCTGCAAAATGATAGTGGAGCGCAAGCGCCTGAATGAGCAAGTCATGGTCTTTAAATTCACGCTGAGATGCTTGTACAAGCCTATTGAACATTTCTTCACATTCTGTCCCACCCTCGGCACCCCTGTGGGAAGGGGTACCAAAAATCACATTTTTATCTTTGCCCCGGAGAACGCCTGGCGGACAATGATCATCATCGGCATCCGTTACAATTCTGCGGTGCACTTCAAAAATAAGGCGCTCGTCAATGGGGCGTTCGTCTTCTAGATTCGCAATCCACAGATAAGTATTTTTAGCTGCTCTTGCTTGCTTCTGAGAACGTGTGAAAAGTTCTTCAGGACTTTCGTCTAGTGCCGCCTCTAATTCACTTTCAGTGAAATCCGCCCCCTCAATACGAGAGGTTCCGGCAACTTCGCGTTTAAGTTGGACATATTGTAATTTTTGAACCCAGTCTTTTTGAAAAGGAACTGTTTTTAATGATTGAACCGCCGCCTTTGCATCAATTAGTAATTCTATTAAAGCCCCCATATCATAGGAAATCCATTTTGTTGGTGGCACGTACTTGATAATGTTCCGTTTTTGATTCATTTTAACTTGAATTTCGATCTGTTTAGAATAACATACTGTATTATATAGATAATTTATAAATTGTATATCATTCGTTTAGAGTTCATTTTCAGTCTATTTCAATGTGATATTGGCCTGTTCCATAATTCTTGCGTGACAAACAAGAGTACCCATCGTTTCGAGAAATCTCGGCAGATCGTGCCCACCATTCCAACGACCACAGCATTCATAGCAAAAAGTCAACTCAATGTGGATGTTCCCCTAGCCATAGTTATATGGTGAAATTGACTACACGTCTGTGCCGCACACACCCCGCACTCCTGCCCTGATCTTGTCCCTATGAGTTCCTCCGACCCGAACCTCCAGAATCCGATTTTGGACGATGCCGGCTGCGCGGCTCACGAGCCCTATGCCCTGCGCGTGCTCGGTGACAGCATGGAACCGGAATTCGCGGACGGTTGCGTCGTCATTGTCGACCCGGCCGGACATGCGCAGCCTGGCTCCTACGTGGTCGCACGGGTGGACGGAGAGCCAATCTTCCGGCAGTACTGGATCGAGGACGAGCGGCATTGGCTGCGACCGGTCAATCCCGGTTATCCCTCGCTTGAAATCAGCGACCCTTCCAACATCATCGGCGTCATCACCCAACGCGCCGGGACCCGCCGCTCCTACCGCCGCCACTACGTCTGATCTTCAGGGTTATCCGCCAGTCAACTCTTCGTAGGCGTCCGCATCCATCAGGGATGCACAAGGATCAGGCTCGGCACAGTCCATCTTCAGTATCCAGCCGTCGCCCTCCGGCGAATCATTGACCTGCCACGGTTCTTCCCGAAGAGCATCGTTGACTTCCGTGACTCGGCCTGAGGCTGGTGCGATCAGTTCGGACGCGGTCTTCACTGATTCGATGACTCCGAAGCTTTGGCCCTGAACCAGTTCGGTGCCGGGTTCGGGCAACTCCACGAACAGGATATCGCCCAGTTCCTCCTGCGCGTAACGGGTCACGCCCACAGTGGCTCCGCCGGATTCGTCGGGTTCCACCCAGAGATGATCCTGGCTGTAGCAGTGCTTATCCATAGTCCCTTGCCTGTCCCAAATCAGTGCCGGCTTCGCCGGGCGCGCGCACCGCGCATCGCCTCAGCCAGAATGCCATGATCCAGCATCTCAAGTTTATCTGCCGCATTCCCTGCCACTTCGTCGATGTCCTCGATTTTCTCGTCCACAGGCAGATTCAGGCATTGCAACGTTCCGGCCAAGCCGCCAATCTGGATCTTCAGTAACGTGCTGTGCGGCACTTGGGTGCGATCTTCGACTTCCCCGAAAGCCTCGGCGCCGACTTGTTCGAAGAATTCCTGCAATCCCTGGCAACGGTTGCAGGAATCTGCATCATTGCAGTCGATGCCGGCACCATCCCGGCGCGTTACCGAAATAGCCCGGGAGCAGGCGTGCGTTCCGGCGACGATCAGACGTTCGAATGGGCAGTGCGTGTTCACGCCGTCGCTCCCAGGCAGCGGGTATACGAATTGCCGCGGATGACTTCGGCGTGAAACTGTTCCCGCACCAATTGGTGCTGCATGGCCAAAGCATCAAAGCGTTCCACCACCGGCTCCGGAGCGCAGACGTACAAGTCCATCCCGGACAGATCCGGATGATCCTCCATGACGCGCCTCAGCATTGCCTCCACCTTTTCCATGCCGGACAACTCATCTTTCGCCCACTCACTGAACGACTCCTCGATCACCAAGGGCGTGTAGCTCAGTTCGTCGAGCGCATCCGTCCAGGAACGGCACAGGTTGTGCATGTACAGGTCTTCCTTTCCACAACAGATTCGGTACAAGTGCAAAGGCTGCTCTGATTCGCGCGCGGTGAGGTGTTCCAGCATGCTCTTGATGGCCGCAAATCCAGTGTCGAACGCCACGAACAGGGCCGGACGAGTGGAACTGTCGTCGAACGCAAACCGACCCCCAGGCGCTTCAACCATCACGGTCTGTCCCGGGCGCAGGGACTCAAACGCGCTGTCGGAAAAATTGTCATCCGGCAGGCGGCGGATGTGGAAGTCGACATACCGTTCGTCGCAAGGACAACTGGCAATCGCACTGTCGCTCACCGCGCCGTTCTCCAACGTCAGGGTCGCATACTGGCCTGCCATGAAGCGAAGCCGTTGTGAGCGGGGTACCCGCAATTTCAGCCACAGCAAGCGCTCGCCGAGCTTTTCGGCGATCTTCACTTTCGCCTGCAAGGTTTGCCAGGGAATGGATGTCGGGTCTTTTTCGAGCACAACCTCGAGCGTGAGGTCGCTCTGCGCGCCGTTGCTGCACATCAGGAAATCGCCATGCGCCCGCTCGGCTTGGGTGAACACGAAGTCGTGATGGCGGGTGGGCTTGAGTTCGCCCTCTATCAGCCGAGCACGGCACAGCCCGCAATTCCCGGCGCTGCATCCGTACGGAAGACCAACACCCTCGCGGATGGCGGCCTCTAGCAGGGTTTCGTTGCCCTGAATTTCAAACGAGCGGTCGGCGTTTCGGAGCCGGACGATCGCCATGGGGTCGAATCAGGCCGCCTTTTCCATCTCGACGTCGTAGGCCCCACGTGCGGCGGCCCCGTTTAAACGGGCGCGCTTGGAAATCGCAGCCTGACCGATTCCACGGTTGGCATCGGCGCCACTCCAGGACTTCATCGCCTGCTGCTGCAGGGCACGACCATAGGAAAAAGTCACCGCCCAGGGAAGATCCGGGTGCTGGTTGATCGCGTTCAGGTGCGCACTAGCCTCTTCGTCGCTCTGCCCACCGGACAGGAATGCAATTCCAGGCACTTCCGCCGGTACCGTCTTCTTCAGGCATTCCACCGTGTGGGCAGCCACCGTCTCGACGTCCGCCTGCTCCGTACACTGGTCTCCGGAGATCACCATGCTGGGCTTGAGTACGATGCCCTCAAGCCACACGCCCTGGCGCGCCAGCTGATCGAAGGTGACCTCCAACGCACGGACGGTCACTTCGTAACTACGGTCAATATCGTGTTCGCCATTCATCAGGACTTCGGGTTCGACGATCGGTACCAGATCCGCTTCCTGGCACAGGGCCGCATAGCGGGCCAAGGCATGACCATTGGCTTCCAGGCAGGCTTCGCTCGGCAGGCCATCCCCGATGGTGATCACGGCCCGCCACTTGGCGAAGCGGGCACCCAATTCGACATACTCGGCCAGACGGTCGCGCAGGCCGTCCAGGCCGTCCGTCACCTTCTCGCCCGGATGACCCGCCAGATCCTTGGCGCCTTTATCCACCTTGATGCCCGGCACGATGCCGATCGAGTTCAGGTGCTCCGGGAACGGCGTGTCGTCCAGCAATTTCTGGCGCAGGGTCTCGTCGAACAAGATCGCACCCCCGACATGGTCGCCCAAACCCGCCGCCGTGACCAGCATGTCGCGGTAAGCGCGACGGTTTTCTTCACTAAATTCAATACCTAAGGCATCAAAACGCTTCTTGCAGGTCGGGTGGCTTTCATCCATTGCCAAGATCCCCTTCCCAGGGGCCACCATGGCGCGCGCGGTTGCGCTCAGTGTTTCACGGTTCATAAAAAAATCTATGGTTAAAAGGTTAAAAACGGAATGTTCGCGAACGATTTATTCTACCGTTACTCGACCGCAACGCCACGCGATTCGGGCATCGCCCCAGCCTCTACGATCTTCAGGGCGTTGGTGCCTCCCTGAACGCCCGCCAGGTCGCCTTTGGTGATGATCACTAGGTCGCCATCCTCCACCACGCCGCTCTTCTTCAGCACTTCGACTAGATCCCGGTTGAGCTCGGCATGATCGGTGCTGATGCTGCTCAGGGTGACCGGGTATACCCCCCGATACAGGTTGACCCGGCGGCGTGTCTCCAGGTTGCGGGAAACCGCATAGATCGGAATGCTGGAACGGAAACGCGACATCTGCCGGGGAGTGGAGCCGGATTCGGTCAGGGCGGCGATCGCCTTGACCTCCAAATGGTTGGCGGTGAAGATCGCCGACAGCGCGATCGCCTCGTCCGCATCGAACAGATCTTCTTCTTCGTTGGCAAGATCCAGAATGTCGCCGGCGGCGTTGCCCTCGGAACCTACACAGATGCGGCTCATCGCGAGTACCGCCTCGACCGGGTTCTTGCCGATCGCCGTCTCTGCCGACAGCATCACGGCATCGGTCCCGTCCAACACGGCATTGGCGACATCGAACACCTCCGCGCGCGTCGGGATGGTGCTGGTAATCATCGACTCCATCATCTGCGTCGCCGTGATCACCACCCGATTGTGCCGCCAGGCCCTGCGAATCAAGCTTTTCTGTACCGCCGGCAGTTCCGGGTCGCCGATCTCCACACCCAGATCGCCGCGTGCCACCATGATCGCGTCCGAGGCATCCAGGATCTCGTCGATGTTCTCGACCGCTTCGGCCCGTTCGACCTTTGCGATCATGTGCGCATTGCCACCGGCCTCGCGCAAAAGCTCGCGCGCATAGTAGATATCGCCGCCACTGCGCGGATAGGACACCGCAAGGTAGTCCACGCCGATTTCCGCAGCCAACTGGATATCCTTATGATCCTTGGCGCTGATGGAGGCCGCCGACAAGCCGCCACCCTCACGGTTGAGGCCCTTGGCATCCTGCAGGATCCCTCCCGACACGGTCTCGGTGATAACACGACCGGACTCTACCGCCTTGACCTTCAGAACAAGACGGCCATCGTCCAGCAACAGGTCGTCGCCGACACGGATATCTTCGGACAGCTCCGGGTAAGTCAGGCCAACGCTTTCTTCGGTGCCAGCATCCGGGTCGAGATGCGGATCCAGGATGAACGGGTCGCCCGGCTTGAGGGTGACCGAACCGTCACGAAAGCCGGTAATGCGGATCTTCGGTCCCTGCAAGTCGCCCAGAATCGCCAAGTGGTATTTCGGTTCGGTCATCTCGCGAATCCGTTCCGCACGCTCGCGGTGCTCGTCTTGGGTGCCGTGCGAAAAATTCAGGCGAACCACGTCCACGCCGGCATCAATCAAGTCGCGCAAAACCTCCGGCGAATCAGTCGCCGGCCCCAAGGTGGCGATGATCTTGGTTCGCCGGTGGCGAAGTTCGGAGGAAGGCGCAGTCATGAGGCCACCGTCTTGAGAATTTCAACGGCTGGAAGCGTGCGGCCCGCCGCATACTCCAGGAATGCGCCCCCGCCGGTCGACAGATAGGACATCTTGCTCTTTATCCGAAAACTTCCCACAGCGGCCAGCGTATCACCCCCGCCCGCAATAGAAAAGGCTTGCGAGTCGGCAATGGCATGTCCCAAGGCCTTCGTTCCGGCTGCAAAGCGCGGATCCTCGAATACGCCCAGCGGGCCGTTCCAGATCACTGTCCGGGCCCGGGCAACAAGCCGGCCATAGTGGTCTTGGGTTTTTGGTCCCACATCCATGATCCGCTCTCCTGGGCGCACTTCGTCCGCTTCGCGAACGACCGGCTCGTGCGAACCGGGAAGCTCGCAGACCACATCCTGGGGCAATGGGACGGTCGCCCGGCGCCGGGAAGAAGACTTCATCAACTGCCGCGCGAGATCCAACTGCGCCGGTTCGTGCAGGGAATCCCCGATGTCCAGGCCTGCCGCCGCCATGAACGTGTTGGCAATCCCGCCGCCGACGATCAACTCGTCAGCGATCTCGGCCAAGCGTTCCAGCACTTCAATCTTGGTCGACACCTTGGCGCCACCAACGATCGCGACCAGCGGGCGTTCCGGTTTCTCCAGGGCACGCTGCAGCATTCTCAGTTCGCGCCTCAGCAAAGGGCCCGCGCAGGCGCGCGGAGCGTACCGAGCCACTGCATGGGTCGAGGCATGCGCTCGATGCGCACTGCCAAAGGCATCCATCACGTAGAGATCACACAAGGCCGCCATGCGTCGGCCCAGATCGTCACTGTTCCCGGTCTCCCCTTCGAGAAACCGCACGTTTTCAAGCAGGGTGACGCGGCCCGGCTTGGATTCCACGCCGTCAATCCAGTCGCGCCGGAAAACTGCCGGTTCGCCCAACCGCTCGGACAAAGCCATCGCGACCGGTTCCAAGGAAGCGGCTGCATCGTAGCGTCCCTCCTGTGGCCGCCCCAGATGCGACATCACCAGAACACGGCACCGGGCCTGCTGCAGGCGGCGAAGGGTCTGGATACTGGCGCGAATCCGTTCATCCGCCGTGATGCGGCCGGATTCTATCGGTACGTTCAAGTCGGTGCGCAACAGCACCCGGCTGCCCGGCTTGAGCTTGCCCGGCAAACCGGGAGGTATGCTCATGCGGAGGCACGCATCCAGGCCGCAATGACATCCAGCATACGATTGGAAAAGCCCCACTCGTTGTCGTACCACGAGAGGACCTTGACCAGGTTGCCCGGAAGCACCTTGGTCAGCGAAGCATCAAGCGAGGACGACGCCGGGCTGTGGTTGAAGTCGATCGAAACCAGGGGATCCTCGCTGTACGCCAAAACGCCTTTCAGCGGTCCCTCGGCTGCCGCACGCACGGCCGCATTGACTTCTTCCGCGTTCGTCTCCCGACTGGCCACGAAACTCAAGTCCACCACCGAAACGTTGATGGTCGGCACGCGAATGGCGAATCCGTCCAGGCGGCCGTCGAGTTCCGGCAGCACCAGGCCGACTGCCCGCGCTGCACCGGTCGCGGTCGGAATCATCGACTGTGTGGCCGAACGGGCCCGGCGCAGGTCACTGTGCGCCACGTCCGTCAGCACCTGATCGTTGGTATACGAATGGATGGTGGTCATGATGCCGGACTCGATGCCGACCGATTCCATCAGGACCTTGGCCAGAGGCGCCAAACAGTTCGTCGTGCAGGAGGCATTGGAAACCACGACGTGATCCGGGCCCAACTGGTCGTGATTGACGCCGTATACCACGGTCGCATCCACGTCCTTGCCAGCCGGAGCCGAGATCAGCACCCGGGGCGCCCCTGCGTCCAGATGGCCTTGCGACTTCTCGCGCGACGCGAAAAGTCCGGTCGACTCGATCACCACATCCACTTCCGACTCTTTCCAGGGAATGTCGGCTGGATTGCGGCAGGCGGTGAACCGGATACGGTCGTCTCCCACCATCATGGCGTCTCCATCAGCCTGTACATTCAGGTTGAACGGCCCATGCGCCGAGTCGTAGCGAGTCAGATGCGCACTGACCTCCAAATCGCCGATGTCGTTGATGGCAACAATGCTGATTTCATCCTGCCGCCCGGCTTCGTAAAGGGCACGCAAGATGTTGCGCCCAATGCGTCCATAGCCGTTGATTCCTACACGAATGGTCATGCTGTCACTCCCTGACCCAACATTTCCCGGGCCATCGTTGTCAAGTTTTCTACGGTAAACCCGAAGTGTTCCATCACTCGGGCGCCTGGTGCCGAATGGCCGAATTCCTCAACCCCCAGCACGCGTCCTTGCGGTCCTATCCAGCGGTGCCACGGCGCGCTGACTCCTGCCTCGACCGCAATCCGAGCAGAAACCTCGCTCGGCAGGACCTGTTCCTGGTAGCCCGGATCCTGTCGGGCAAACTGTTCCATGCAGGGCATCGACACGACCCGTGTCCGGATTCCGTCCAGAGCCGCGGCACATTCGACGGCCAGCCCAACTTCGGACCCGGTGGCAAGCAAAATCAGTTCCGGCGGGCCGTCCGAATCCACCAGCACGTATCCACCGCGCGCGGACAGCGCGACAGTCTCCGGAGTATGCTCCAGTTGCGCCACGGACTGGCGCGAAAGCGCCAGTGCAGTCGGCCCGTTCCCGGGCTGTAACGCACACTTCCAAGCGACTGCGGTTTCCACGGCGTCGGCCGGTCGCCAGACTTCGAGCCTCGGAATCAGCCTGAGGCTCGCCAGATGCTCCACCGCCTGGTGGGTCGGACCGTCCTCGCCCAGACCGATGGAATCGTGCGTCAAGACGAAAATCACCCGTTGGTGCATCAGCGCCGCCATGCGGATAGAGTTTCGGGCGTAGTCGGAGAACGTCAGGAAGGTTCCGCCATACGGGATGAACCCGCCATGCAGAGCCAAGCCGTTCATCACCGCCCCCATGCCGAATTCACGAACCCCGTAGTAGATGTAGGTGCCGGATTCGTCCGCGCTAATCGCACGGCTGCCCTTGGGTTGGGTATTGTTGGACCCGGTCAGATCCGCCGAGCCACCGATCAATTCCGGCAGGCTGCCGGCGATTGCATCCAAGGTGTTCCCGGAATGCTTGCGGGTCGCCGCTTTCGCGGGTTCCATTAGCTGGTTCTTGATATGGGCGTCAATCGCTTCCGTGAACGCCTCAGGCAGGTCGCCTTCCAGACGCCGGGCCAGTTCAGCCGCATCCTCCGGGCAACTGGCGGCATAGTCTTCCATGCGTGTCTGCCATTGGGACTCCAGTTCCGCGCCTTTCTCCCGGGCGTCCCAAGCTTCGCGAATTTCGGCCGGAACCTCGAAAGGAGGATGGGGCCAGTCCAGAGTCTCTCGCGCCCGCGCCACTTCCTCGGCACCAAGCGGAGCGCCGTGTGTGTCTGCAGTGCCCTGCTTCTCCGGTGCGCCGTAACCGATCACGGTCCGGCAGCAAAGAAACGACGGCCGGGGATCGACCTGGGCTTCGCGAATGGCCTGATCCACCGCTTCCGGGTCATGCCCGTCGATGTCCGGGATTACGTGCCAGCCATAAGCGGAAAAGCGCCCGGCCGTATCGTCGGTGAACCAGCCTTCAGTTTCGCCATCGATCGAGATGCCGTTGTCGTCGTAGAACACGATCAGCTTGCCCAGGCGGAGCGTGCCGGCCAGACTGCACGCCTCGTGCGAGACGCCTTCCATCAGGCATCCGTCACCCGCAAACACATAGGTCCAATGATTGACCACCTCATGCCCGTCACGGTTGTAGCGGTCACCCAGCAGCCGTTCCGCCAATGCCATTCCGACCGCATTGGCCAGCCCCTGACCCAGCGGGCCGGTCGTCGTCTCGACTCCGATGTCCCGATCAAGTTCCGGGTGCCCGGGCGTGCGTGAGTGCAGTTGGCGAAAGGCCTGAAGCTCTTCCATTGCCAGCGGATACCCGGTCAGGTGCAACAGGCTGTACAGCAGCATGGAACCGTGCCCGTTGGAGACCACGAAGCGGTCCCGATCCGGCCAACTGGGGTTGGCAGGGTTGTGTTTGAGGTGTCGACGCCACAGGACTTCCGCGATATCCGCCATCCCCATCGGCATGCCGGGATGGCCGGAAGCAGCTTGTTCGACAGCATCCATGCTCAACGCCCGGATGGCGTTGGCCAGCGTTCGCGGTGCAGGCATCGGCCCGGAAGAAGGAGGGTTTTCAGGTAGCGTCATTGACTAAGGTGCGTATTTTCCCCGGAAGTCGGGAAATTGGCAAATTTTGGGTCCTAGAAGTAGAAATTCAAACCGAAATATAGGGCTAGTTGACACTCGGGGGAAGGTCTCTACAATCCGTGTTGGGAGCATGTGGGGCATTGTCTGACCATTTGCACCCCAGTTGGGCACGCACAAGTGAAAAGCAGTCAAACCAAGGCATTCAAGGAATTGACCTTGACCTATGAGCGGTTGAACAAGGCCGATCTGGAAACCATCGCCTCATTTAACTCAATCTTTGAACAGGATGAGGTTCAACTAGAGCCCAGTGGGCATCAGATTGCTATCCTGTTCAGACAAGTGGACATCCGCAAATTACGCAACTGCCAAAAGGCCTTGAATGGAACCATAAATCCCAAGTTGATTCGGGATGTTGTCTCCGCAATTGAGGGAGTAAAAAGTTATGGCATTGCAAATGGGAAAAGAAACTATGTTGATTACAACAAGGAACGCAAAGTTAAAGATAGGGCTAAAAAAGTTTCGAGCCGTTCACCATACTTCTACGCACAGAACCACACCCACTCTGAAACCAATAATGATTTTCCAAAAAAATACACTGACAAAATTGTCGTTGGTGATAGTAAGGATGTCCTAAAGAACATTCCAGACAATTCTGTAGACCTGATCTTTACTTCTCCCCCCTACAATTTCGGGTTGGAATACGCTGAAAATCAAGATGCGCACTACTGGGAAGCCTATTTTGAACAACTGTTTTCCGTGTTCGAGGAGTGCATTCGAGTTACAAAATACGGCGGTAGAATCATTGTTAATGTTCAACCACTTTTTTCAGACTACATCCCCAGCCATCATTTGATTAGCAACTTCTTCATTCAGAAGAAATTGATCTGGAAAGGCGAAGTACTCTGGGAGAAGAACAACTACAACTGCAAGTACACGGCCTGGGGGAGTTGGAAAAGCCCTAGCAATCCCTATCTCAAATACACATGGGAGTTTCTTGAGATTTTCTGCAAGGGAGAAATGAAGAAGCCCGGGTCCAAGGATGACATAGACATCAACGCAGAAGAATTCAAGAAATGGGTTGTGGCCAAGTGGTCGATTGCCCCTGAAAGGAAAATGGGTGAATATGGCCACCCCGCAATGTTCCCGGAAGAACTTGCAGAGAGGGTCCTGAAGCTTTTCAGCTACCGCGGAGATGTCGTTCTCGACCCGTTCAATGGAAGTGGGACTACCACCACCGTGGCAGCCCGCACGGGGCGTAGATATTTAGGAATCGATATTTCCGAAGAATATTGCAAGACTGCTGAACGCAGACTGGAGAGTGTGCAATGCAGCATGATTTAGAAAAAGAGATTGCTTTGCTGATTCGTGCACATAAAGAAGAGATTGGGAATGTAGATCAAAAAGCGACAGATCAGATAGGGCGAGCATACGGTGGCGTTGTTCGAGCATCCAAGGGTAAGTGGGTGGAACGCTTAACCGAGCATGTCATCTATTTGGCGTGGCTTGAACTTGGTGGAAACATTGCTCGAATCAATGTGAATTCAAACCGTCACAAGATTCCGATGCGTCAAGAATATGTGCAAGCATTGGACAAAGAGGTGCGGGAATATATTCTGACTTCTATCGGTGAATATTCTTATCCCGCGCAAGTTGACAAGCAAGTATTCATTGATGACCAATTCGTAATGGGCATTGAATGTAAGGCCTATACCGAAAACGCCATGCTTAAACGAATCCTTGTGGATTTTCATTTGCTAAAGTCTGCATTTCCAGACATTAGCAGTTATTTGTTCCAGCTGGAAAGTCAACTGGGCGGAGACTACCGAGAACATAATGAGGTTACATATGGGAGCGCATCTAGCCATACATTGATGTCGTATTTTCCTGATGTTGATCTACGGATTTTTACTTTCTTGGAGGGAGAAAGAAAAGTGGACCGCCCCATACACAAGACGGAATTCTACAAACCGCTTAAGAAAGAGAGGATTGTCGCGGCAATTGAACTACTAGTAGAAGACTTGAAACAGTATTTATAAGAACATGAAAATGCGATTCACTCCCGTTTTACTTAGGGTCTTCTACGGAATCTGATTCAGAGAAAAACTAGTGAATAAGACTAGAGATAGTCAGATTGACTATCCACCTTTGATAGCCCGGCAAAAATGCTATAGTCCAGCCGCGAAACATCGCGATCAGCTCCATTTGTAGTGGAATCCTTAAACACTTTCATAGGTTCAATTTTATGGTTTCTGGGCGGAGGACTGTCCACAATCTTTGTCTTGGTATTTAAATACTACTTAGATATTCTTTTAGACAGAAAGGCGCGCCACATTAGCTCCACTTGTTACTTCCTCAATGGGGGATTTGTTCTGTGGATTGAGCTATGTAATACATCAAACAAGTCTATGCGGTTGAATCCACCAGGTCTTCTCCATAGACAAGAATATGGCTTGGATCGCTGGACGACTTTATGGTCGCTGAGAGGAATCAGAGGAATAGGCTTGTTTGGCATCAGTTGCGAAACTAATGAAATAGATCTCGAAATACTTCTGGATGGTAAAACAAAAACTATGGAAGAGGTTTGTGGTCAGCCAATTCCGATAGACAGTTGCGTCTCGTGGAAAATCCATTTCAAAACCATCACGGGGGCAAAAGAATTTCTCCAACACTCAGACAGTCTTGGGTTCTTGGATAGAAGACTGGCTTTTTATAACGTGAGAACTCAACCTATAAAGAAGGAGATTGATGGCTTTATTAAACGACATACCTGACAGCCAGAGTTCAACCAAAGCCTGGTCTGTTACTTATGTCACCGATCACTCTACCGGATGACACAAACATACAGCACTTGGCCGACCCTGACTGAAACCACAAATGCCAAGGACTGATAGTGGCAGGCGACCTATTGGCGATGTGTCACGAATTTCCGCACTGTCAACCCCGCATCGCGAGCAACGCAACCCAACAAGACTGGCGACAGATCACGCCCAGCATGCACTGGAATCGTCGTTACCCGTCCATCTGGATGGCGATAGCCTCCTTCGGTTTTGGACAAAAGGCGGCATCCGGTCTCAGCTCACCACCACGACTTGCGTGCCGACGAACTCACCCACCAGCAGAGGCGCGCCCTCATCAAGGATCATAGTGATGACTTCCTTTAGGTTATCGTTGAGTTCCTCAAGCGTCTCGCCTTGGCTGTGTGCGCCGGGAAAACCCGGGACATAGCCGACATAGAACCCAGTCTCCGGGCAATGTTCAACAACGGCAGTATAACTTTCCATCGGCAGAAACTCCCTCAGCCTGCAACATGTATGTGCGATCCGCCAGGGGCGGAATGGCTCCAAGGCAATTGGATCTATCGTACCGCGACACCGCCCGACACACACGTCAGCCCTGTGCAATACATTCCGGCTTTAAGGCACTTGAATATAATGATGCTAATAGATCTTCGTCTTTATATGAGCACAACGCGTCTTATCCTCGCTAATGCAAGCGTGGACATTTCCGATCTAAAGAAGAATCCCATGGCTATCGTCGAACATGCCGAGGGGGCACCGGTCGCGGTTCTGAATCGAAACCGGCCAGTCCTTTACGCCGTCCCCGCCGCTGCCTGGGAGGCCGTTATCAACAAACTGGAAGACTTGGAGTTCGCGGCACTTGTTCGCGAGCGCGAGGACGAGGACGAAATTGAAGTCGATGTCGATAAGCTATAGGGTGGTCTTCCTCGCGAGCGCTATTCGCGAATGGAAAACCGACTCAATATCCGCGAACAATTCAAAACGAGGATGATCGCCCGCGGTGCAGTTCCGGATACGGGCTCGTCTACTTGGTGCGGGGTCAGATATCGTCGTGGCGAAGGTGACCGTCGGCAAACGCGAGCGCAATGCCTTCTATCGGGTGGCGGCAAGAAGGACCTAGCCCCGCATTTCTCAAAGCCATGAGGGTCCAGCCATGATGACATACAAGGGATACACGGCTACGATTGAATTCGATGATTCCGTAGGACGCTTTCACGGAAGAGTCGTCAACAGCGGTCCTTATCCGGTTGCCACTTTCGAGGCAATCGACATGGATGGTCTTCAGGCCGAGTTCCAACGATCTGTCGATGAATATCTTCACTCCTGCCGGGAAGACGGCGTCGAACCTTAAATCCGGTCCCAACCAAAGCCCAGTCAACCCTGCCTGTGGCCCAAACAGCAAGGGCCGCTCCGAGGAGCAGCCCTTGAGCCAACAGCACGCTGTCAGCGGATTATGATCGCATTATACCTATTGATCCATGGCAGGCCCCTTCCGACGAGATGTCAACCCAAAGCTGATGTCCCCTTTGACGGCTGGGTTGGCAGGTTGCACCCCAAGGTTTCATCGAAATCCCCCATCGGCCAGGCACCTGAAAAAGCATGGCATGGCGGCCTGCCATACAGAAACCGCACCGTTCACCCGTTATACTGCTTGTCCTGACACTTGCATTTCCATGCCGTCACGCATCCTCTCCTTCTTCCCGGGCGTCCTGCTGGCCGCCTTGTCGCTTTGCGCCTACGCGGAGAGCGAACCTCCGCATCCGGTCGTCGACATTCCACGCACGACCATGCCTTCCGCGGAATCATTGCAAGACAACACAATCGGCGAGCTTAGGGCCCAGCGCGAAACCTACGCCGAACAACTGGACACTGCCTCCGCCCTCTCCGTCGAAGAACTGGAGAAGCAATTGCTCCATGCACTTTTGGTCTACGACGACGAACGCATCCAGATCATCGACCTGATCCCGCAGATCATCAAGCACTACGAAGTCGAGGGAACGCTCAAGGAAGACCTGATGAATTTCCGGCGTACGCTGACCAAGATCGTCGAGGAATTGCGCCCGGAAGTCACCACCCTGCAGAGGTACAAACCTTACGACTTCCGCTTAGGCGTCAGTTACGCCGCGATGATGACCATCATGCAAAGAAAGCAGGTTATCCGGGACCGGATGCTGCAGGATCATGGGAACCCCGAGACGATACTCGGCCAACACTCCCAGCGCCTGAAGGAAACCTACCGCTTGGTCCAGGAAGCGCGCGAGCGGCTGGAACTCCGCTATCGGGCTGAAACGCTAAAAGAACAGATCGACCGGATCGACACCGAGTTGCGTCGGCGTCAGTCGTGAAGCTCGCGGGCCAAGGCCAGCGTCTCCTCGGCATCCCATACCTGATCGTTGCTCTCGAACATCCGCGAGATCGCCTCTCGGTGGGTGCGGAGCTTCAAAGCCCCGAAGGCTAATCCACCGAATAGGGAGGTTCCGTCAACTTCTCGACCGCCATCGGTCATGTCCATCCCTTCCACGCCCAAGGGCGGGCAGGTCCCCACATCCCCAACCGCACGCAGGCTGGACGATGCCTGCCAAATCTCTGCGGGCAGCAGTTGCACCCCGGCCTGACCCGTGGCCAGGACGATGGCCGCGCCTTCGATTGCTGCGGCCGTCCCGGCCGCATCCGATACCGCCATGGGTTCCACCGCCACGCCATAGCGCTCCGAAATCCCCTCGCACGCCTGCTGGGCGCGTTCCAGTTTGCGTGAGGTCAAGCGCACCCTGGCCCCCGACTGCGCCAGCATGACCGCGGCGCGCTGACCGACCGGCCCGGTTCCGGCCAGCACTGTCGCGCTGGAGCCTTCAAGCGGATGCGCGGCACCCAGCATCGCGACCGCTGCCGCCGCGGTGGTGTTGCAGCCATTGGCGTCCATCATCAATGACACCCGGAAACCTTGGAAAAACTGGGACTTCACAGTGTCCATGAGAGCCTGCGCCTGCGCCAGGTCGCTGCCACCGATCAGAATCGCGGTATAGCGTTTGTTTTTCGGCGCGCGGGTGAAGATCGCGCCCTCCACCAGCGGGAAGCAGTTGTCGGCGGTCACCCCGCCGTAGGCCAGAACGGCGTCCGCACCTCCATCGTAGGCGACCACTTGGTCAAAAGCGGATGGCTGGGCGTCCGTGTCCAGATGAAAGAGCAGCTTCTTCATGAATCCTTCCGGGCTTGGCGAATTTTAAATGATGTGCGCGTTGTTGCCGTGGCTATCAACCGGTCCAGCCCAACCCGGCTGCCACGCAATTGATCGACAGCAGCAGCGGAACCAGGTCCAAAGTCTCCGGACGCTCCTGGCTCCGACACAATTTAATCAGTTCGACCTGTTCGCGGCTGACTCGGTCGATGATCGGCAACCGCCGCGACAGACGGTCGCTGAACATCACGAAACGGTCGCATAGAGCTTCGCTGCCGGATACCCGAAGCACGGCTTCACAGGTCTGCTCATACTCTTGTTCGATCATCGAAAAGATCTCGGCCCCCACCTCGGGATCCGGAACCAATGCAGCGTAATCCCGTGCAATGTCGAGTTGGACTTGGAACAGGGTCTTTTCCACCTCGTCGATCACCAGTCGGAACAGGCGGTGCTGCTCAAACATCTCGCGCAAAAGCTTTTCACCCGCCTTGCCCCGCACCCGGATGAACTCCGTAATGGCATCGCCCACCCCGTACCAGCCCGGAACCATCATTCGGTTCTGCGTCCAGGCGAACACCCAGGGAATGGCGCGCAGGTCGTCCAGGGTATTGGCACCGAAACGGCGCATCGGGCGGGAACCGATCTTGAGCAGCGCCAACTCTTCGACCGGCGAGGCATCCTGATAGAACATGACCAGGCCGGGGTGGTCGGCCAGTTTCCGGTAGGCGGTATACGACAGCTTCGACAAGGCCTCCATCGCCTCCTCGAATCCGGGATGGCGATTCTCATCTCCAGGCAGGGAATGTTCCAGCACGCTGGCCGCCAGGATCTCCAACTGCGTCTCCGCGTAGCCGCGGTTCGCATACTTTCCCGACACCACTTCGCCCTGTTCGGTCAGGCGCATCCGCCCGCCGATGGTGCCCGGCGGCTGGGCAGCAATCGCACGGCCCGCCGGCATCCCGCCGCGCGACGAAGACCCGCCGCGTCCATGGAAAAATGCCACCGGCACGCCACGCTCCTCGCCCACCCGGCGCATGCGGGCCTGGGCCAGCGACACTTCGTGGTTGGAACACAGGAATCCGCCATCCTTGTTGGAGTCGGAATACCCGACCATGACCTCCATGACTCCGGGGCCAGCGCGGACGCTGCGGCGCACCATCGGGACATCCAGCATCTCGCGCAGCAGCACGGGTCCCCGGCGCAGGTCGTCGATCGTCTCCAGCAGCGACACCACCGACAGGCGGCAGGTTTCGCAGTTCTTGAGATCGGAAAACAGCCCGCCGTATTTGGCCAAGAGGTACACCCCGAGCAGGTCCGCCGGCGTGTGCGTCATGCTCAGGATGAAAGCCCCGAACGGCTCCATCCCGCGCCGGTCCGCAATCTCGCCGAGCAACTGGAACAGTTCCAGAGTGCGCTGCGCCATCTCGTCCTCGAGTTCAAATTCGGGAAGGGTCTCCATGGGTTCAGCGAGTCGCCGCTTCAGCCATTCCCGCCATGCCTCGCTGTTCGGCTCCGGCGGTTCCTCCCCCTCCATCTGGCGATACAGGACTGCCAGAGTATTGTTGATTACGGTGCTGTTCTCGCGGATGTCCAAGCTCACGGTATGGAAACCGAACACTTGCGCTTCCAAGCGCAGCGGGCGCACCAGCAAGTCGGCGATGGAGCCGCAATCAGTCTCGCGCAAGCCTTTTTCCAAGGCCTTCAAGTCTTCTACCAGTTCGGTCGCGTTGGCGTATCCGTCCGGTGCCTCATTCTGGGTCGCGTCAAGGCGGCGCATCAAGAGGTTCAGGTACTGCCGGAATACTTCCTGGGGGTTGCGGTCGCGCAGGGCCTTGGCATCCTCTTGCCCGCCCAGCATCACGTCCAGTCGCGACAGGAAGTCTCCGGGCACGGTCACCGCATGGGCGGCGATGGACAGCCGGCTTCGGGCCTCGGCCATCTGCCGGGACAGGTGCGACAGCGCGGCTTGTCGGTAACCATCGAGGGCCTCCCGGGTCACCTCGGGCGTCACGTGGGGATTGCCGTCGCGATCGCCGCCGACCCAGCAACCGAAGTGGAGCAGCGGCGGCGTCTCGAATTCCGTGTCGGGATAGTGCTCTTTCAGCGCCTGCGACAACTGCCAGAACAGGTCGCGCGCGCCACGATAAAGTGATTCATCGAAAAAGTGCAGGATCCACGCGACTTCCTCGGTCACGGTGGGCTTGGTCAGGCGAATTTCTCCGGTCATCCACAGCAAGTCGATCTCATCGCTGATGGCGTCAATCATGCGCTGGCGTTCCCGTTCCGTGTAGCGAGTCTCTTCCAGTTCCTTGAGCAACACGTAGATGCGGCGGTGGATTTCCAGCACCGTCACCCGCTTGGCCTCTGTCGGGTGTGCCGTCAGCACTGGCACGACCTGTGCACCCCGTAGGCGGTCGCGAACGGCCTCGGCATCAAGCCCGACGGCGCGTGCGTGCGCGAGCGCGGCAGAAAAAGAGCCGGGGACTTGTTGCGGCCCGAGTTCGTCCTCGATTGCCCGGCGATGCCGGATTGCCGCGTTCTGCTCGGCGATATTGAACAGTTGGAAGCCGATCCCGTAGGCTTGGAGAACCCGCAATCGGGTTTCCGAGGTTATCTGCCCTCGCCTTTCAAGAAGCGGGACAATTTCCGGGGTGCGGCGGCGGATGACTTCCAGCAGCAGCCCGCCCAGCTGCTGGACCATACTTTCGGTATAGCGCAGGGTGTCGGCGCGTATACGGTCTTCCGGGCGATCGGCAGAAGCGGCGACGTCGGACGGCATGCAGGCGGGGCCGGTCCCGGGGCGGGTACTCAGGCGACGCGGTCGCGCGGCTCCTGGTCAGCGAAAAACAGATCCAGGTTCTCGACCACCCGCATGCCCATGGCGATCCGGGTTTCGGTCGAGGCGCTTCCTAGATGCGGCACCAAGACCGCATTCTCGATCTCCAGGAACCCCGGATCGAGCTTGGGTTCGCCTTCGAAGACGTCGAGCCCGGCTCCCGCGATGGTGCCATTCTTCAACGCCTTGATCAAGGCCTGGTTGTCGATGATGTCGCCTCGTGCGGAATTGACCAGTATGGCGGATGGTTTCATCCGGGCCAGGCGCTCATCGTTGATCAAATGGTAGGTCGATTCGCCGCCCGGGCAATGCAGGGACACGAAGTCGGCTTTCTCCAGCACTTCCTCGACCGAATCGCAGGCGGTCGCTTGGAATTTCTCTACGATTTCCGGCTTCGGCGGGTACGGGTCGTGGAAGATCACTTTCATGCCGAAACCGAAATGGCAACGCTGGGCCATGGCCTGGGCGATGCGGCCGAAACCGACGCAGCCCAGGGTCTTGCCGGTGACCTTGGTCGCCAGCATGTGAGTCGGGCGCCAGCCGACCCATTCCCCGGCGCGCAGGTGCCGTTCGCCTTCGCCAGTGCGGCGGGCGGTGGTCAGCAGGAGATTCATGGCGATGTCCGCCGTGCAGTCGGTCAGGACTTCCGGAGTGTTGGTCACCACGAGACCGGCCTGCTTGGCCGCGTCCAGATCGATGTGGTTGAAGCCCACGCCGAAATTCCCCAGGATCTTCGCGCGAATGCCGTCGATGCCAAGCACTTCGGCGGTGATCGGATCCGTCACGGTCGGGCAGACCGCATCGTACTCGCGCAGAGCCTGGTGCAACTCGTCCACGCTCATCGGATGGTCGTCCTCGTTGAGCGTGAAGTCGTAATTCTCGAACAGGTGCGCCTCGACCGGCTCCGGCCAGCGACGCGTGGCAATGACTTTGGGTTTTGACATGCGGCCTCCTTAGAGCTTGGATACGACGTCTTTCATGGTGGTGCCGAATTCGGAAGGATTCGGCACAATCGCCACGCCAGCTTCCTTAAAGATTTCGACTTTCTCTGAGGCACTCTCGCCTTTTCCGGAAATGATGGCCCCGGCATGACCCATGCGGCGTCCCTTCGGAGCAGTCAAGCCTGCCACGTAGGCTGCAACCGGTTTGGTCATGTGGTCACGGGCGAATTCCGCTGCTTCCGCTTCCTGCGGGCCACCAATCTCGCCGATGATCATGACCGCGTCCGTGTCGGGGTCCTGTTCGAACAACTCCAGAATATCGCGGTGCGAACTGCCGTTGATCGGATCGCCGCCGATTCCGATGCTGGTCGAGATGCCGATGCCTTCGGCCTTCATCTGCGAGGCGGCTTCGTAGCCCAGCGTGCCAGAACGCCCGACCACGCCAACCCGGCCCGGTTCGTAGATATGGCCCGGCATGATTCCGAGCATTGCTTCACCCGGCGTGATGGAACCTGCGCAATTGGGCCCGGTCAGGATCATCTTGCGTTCCTTCGGGTAGCGCAGCATGAAACGCTTGACGCGGATCATGTCCTGGGCCGGAATGCCGTCGGTGATCGCGACGCAATACTTGATGCCGCCGTCGGCGGCCTCCATGATCGAGTCCGCTGCCGCCATTGCGGGCACGAACACGATGCTGGCCGTTGCGCCGGTTGCATCCACTGCCTCTTTGATGGTGTTGAACACCGGCAGGTTCAGGTGCGCCTGTCCGCCTTTCCCCGGCGTGACGCCCCCGACCACGTTGCTGCCATATTCCAGCATCTCCTTGGCGTGAAAAGTTCCGATCCGGCCGGTGAAGCCCTGGATCAGAATCTTGGTGTCCTTGTTGATCAGAATCGACATCGTGTCAACCTCCTTGTTCCTGTGCGGCCGCCACTGCCTTCTGGGCGGCATCGGCCAGCGTATCGGCCATGATGATGGGCAACCCGCTGTCGCGCAGCATTTGGGTGCCTTCCTCCACATTGGTGCCAGACAGGCGCACCACCAGGGGCACGCCAAGATCAACCACGCCGAGCGCCTTGATCAGGCCTTCGGCGATCCAGTCGCAGCGGTTGATTCCCGCGAAGATGTTGACCAGCATGGCCTTGACGTTGCCGTCCTGCAGTACCAGTTCGAACGCTTTGGCCACCCGCTCCGGCGACGCGCCGCCGCCGATGTCGAGGAAGTTGGCTGGCTCGCCCCCGGACAGCTTGATCATGTCCATGGTGGCCATGGCCAGCCCGGCTCCGTTGATCATGCAGCCGATGTCGCCGTCCAAGCCCACGTAACTGAGGTCGTGGTCGGAGGCTGCGGTCTCGCGCGGATCCTCCTGCGACATGTCGCGCAACTCCGCTACTTCGCGGTGGCGGAACAGTGCGTTGTCGTCGAATTCCATCTTGGCGTCCAGGGCGATCAGGCGCCGGTCCCGGGTCACCACCAGCGGATTGATCTCGACCATGCTGGCATCCAGTTCGATCATCGCCTTGTACAGGCCACGGAACGTGGATACCGCCTGTTTTACGAGATCCGACCCCAAACCCAGCCCGAAGGCCAGTTCCTGCGCCTGGAAATGGCGCATGCCGGAAGCCGGATCGATGCTGATGCGCAGGATGCTTTCCGGTTTCTCCTGAGCCAGCTGCTCGATCTCCATGCCCCCCTCGGCGGACGCGACGGCGACATGCCGCTGCTTGGCCCGGTCCAGCACGAATGCCAAGTAGATTTCGCGGTCGATGTCGACCCCGGCCTCGACGTACAGTTTCTGAACCAGCTTGCCGCTTGATCCCGTCTGGTGGGTCACCAGTTTCTCACCGAGCATTTCGTCTGCAGCCCGGCGCACTTCGTCGTTGCTCCGGCACAGTCGGATGCCCCCCGCCTTGCCTCGGGCTCCGGAATGAATCTGCGCCTTGACCGCGCACACCGCGGACCCTTGGGAGTTGTAGGCCGCGACCGCTTGGTCGGGGCTGTATACCAAGGTGCCTGGCTGGATCTGGATTCCATAGTTGGCCAGGACTTCCTTGGCCTGGTATTCGTGTATATGCATGTTGTTTATCCTCGTTTTAGCCGCGCTCAGCGATTGCTTCCGCCAAACGCACCACGTTCTCGGCCATCCGTGCCGAAGCCGCATCAATCATCTTGCCGTCGACGGCGGCCGCGCCCCGGCCTTCCGCCGCTGCGACCTCCAGTTCCTTCAGGATTCGCCGGGCCCGATCCACTTCCGCCTCTGGCGGAGAGAAGATTTCGTTGGCCAGTTCGATCTGGGACGGATGGATCGCCCATTTGCCCTCGATTCCGAGTGCAGCGGCGCGGCGTGCTGCCGCCCGGTAGGCGTCTGGATCCTTGAAGTCGCCAAACGGCCCGTCAATTGCCCGCAGGCCGTACGCCCGGCAAGCTACCGTCATGCGGGACAGGGCGAAGTGCCACTGATCTCCCGGGTAGTCGGGGTTGAGCCCGCCAATATTGACCGTGCGTGCGCGGTTGGATGCGGCATAGTCCGCCACCCCGAAGTGCAGGGCCTCCAGGCGTCCGCCGTAGGCAGCAATCGCCTCGACGTTGGCCATGCCGAGGGCCGTCTCGATCAGGGCTTCCAGGCCGACCCGGGTCTCAAAGCCTTTCCCTTGTTCGATCTGGTTCACCATCGCTTCGACCATGTAGACGTCCGACGGCACCCCGACCTTCGGGATCAGGATCGTGTCCAGACGGTCACCCGCCTGTTCCATCAGATCCACCACGTCGCGATACATGTAGTGGGTGTCCAACCCGTTGATCCGGACCGAGATGGTTTTCCCCGCCCCTCGCCAGTCCAGATCGAGCAGGGCCTGGATGACATTGATCCGGGCCTGCTCCTTGTCGCCTGGCGCGACCGCGTCTTCTAGATCCAGGAAGACATAGTCAACTGCGGAATTCAGCGCTTTTTCAAACAGCGCCGGGTTGGAACCCGGGACCGCCAGCTCGCTGCGCTGCAGGCGAGTCGGTGCGGGGGTGGCTTGAGTGTGACTCATTCAGGACCTCTTACTTCTTCTTGCGCTTGGGCGCTGCCTTCTTGACTGCGGTCTCGCGGGGGCCTTTGGCGGCACCGAATGCGGGGATCTTCTTCTTGCCCTTCGCGGTATCGCAGTAGTACTCGACCGCCTTGGCCACGCCCGAACCCGGGCGCACCTTCATACCGGCATCGCGCATTGCCATCTCGACACCGCCGAGGGCCGCCATCATGCGCACTTCGTTGTTGTCGCCCAGGTGACCAATGCGGAACACCTTGCCGGCGACTTCGGACAGGCCGGCGCCCAACGAGACGTTGTAGCGGTGATAGGCGATGTGGATGACCTCGGCCGCATTGACGTTTCTCGGAACCTTGATGGCCGACACCGTGTCGGAATACCATTTCGGTTCGGTCGCACACAGGTCCAAGCCCCATCCACCAATGGCCCGGCGCACGCCTTCGGCCAACCGGTGGTGGCGCTGGAACACGTTCTCCAAGCCTTCCCCGAGTAGCAGGTTGATGGAGGCACGTAGCCCGCGCAGCATCGGTGCCGAAGGGGTGTACGGGAAGAACCCGTCCTTGTTGGTCGCGATGTGATCAGCAATGTCCAAGAAGCAACGCTTGCACTTGGCGGTCTTGGCTGCCGCCAGCGCGCGGCGTGAGAAGCACACCAGTGCCATGCCGGCTGGCAGCATGAAGCCTTTCTGCGAACCGGATACGGCTACGTCGACCTTCCATTCGTCCATGCGGAAGTCGATGCTGGCGATGGAACTGACTCCGTCGACCATCAGCATGGCCGGGTGCTTGGCCCGGTCCATGGCCCGGCGCAGGCCCGCAATGTTGCTGGTGACGCCGGTCGCGGTCTCGTTGTGACAGGCCAGCACTGCCTTGATCTTGTGTTCCTTGTCTTTTCTCAGAATCTGCTCGAACTGCTTCAGCGGCACGCCTTCGCCCCATTTCACCTGCACCAGTTCCACGTCCAGGCCCACGCGCTGGGCCAAATCCGCCCACAGATGCGAAAACTGCCCGAAACGGGCAGTCAGGACGCGGTCGCCGGGCGACAGGGTGTTGGTCAGAGCCACTTCCCAGCCGGCCGTGCCGGTGGCGGGGAAGATGAAGCTTGTGCCGGTGCGGGTCTTGAAGATCTTGTTCAGGTCGCGCAGGAGAGGTTTGACCAGCTGGGGGAAATCGGGTGCCCGATGATCTTCCATCGGGACGACCATGGCGTTTTGAACCTCGACCGGGATATGCGTGGGTCCTGGTGCGTAGAGATAGTTGCGACCAGGAAAGACAAGTTTTTCAGCGGGCATAAGAAAGTCCTTTTCGTTGATGGATAAAGACGCACACCGGGCACCACAGCGCCCGCGCCGTCATAAAAAAGCCGCCTGAGCGGCCATAGGGGCAGGCGGCTTTTTAAAGCACCCGTCGCCAGCCCGCTAGGCGTGTAATATGCCACAGAGCGGGGATTTCACCAAATTTGAACCCCTGCTGCGGCGATCAGAAAGGAGTGCGCCAACCCACCATAAAAGACAAATCCGAACTTGCTGATGCGCGGTGTCCCGGATCGTGGGTCCAAACCGCGCCTAGGCGCAATTCGCCCTCTGTGGTCAATGGCTGACGCCAATGCGCCATGACGTCAATCTGCCTGCCTGTCGGCGCAATGTCCGCTACGACCGACCGGCGCATGACATCGCCATCCTTGGTGCGACCGACGGGCACCGACAGCGTGGCGCGGCCTTGTTCGACTCGCAATGGCTGCGACACGGAAAACTGGAACAGCCTGTTGCCGGAGAATGGCCGTGTCGCATGGACTGAGAACGCGCCCGTGGCGACCGGAGAAACATCCGTGATCAATCCGCTGAGCGGCTTTACAGTCGCGAGGCCGACCTCGGCGTTCGCGCCGAGGTGCCACCCGTCGACCGAGGTGTCCGCGTTGAACCCGATGAACGCGGAATCGGAAGACAGGTTGCCGAAAGCGCCCTTCGCCGAACTGCCGAGCAGGCTTTTTCGTTCCATCAGCCAGCCGGCACGCAAACCGGCCCAGGCTTCGGACGGCTGCCAGGACAGCACCGCCCCCGAGGCCGGGGCCCGCCAAGAGAACCCTTCCGTCGAAAACGCGGTGGCCGCCAGATTCTTCCATCCCTCATAAGTGAAAGTGTTCGCGTACCTGGCAAGCCCCAGATGCCCTGTCTGGGTGCCCATCGGGGTCTCCAGCAAGCCAAGCCGCCAGCGGTCGAGGCTCGCTTTCGCAAAGGACGGCGCGAAAGCGGTCCGATATCCCCCGACTTCCGGCCTTGCGGGCGCCGGCGCCATGAAGCTTTTGAGCCGTTTCCCTATGGACAGCTTGTCGGTGGCGACCGCAAAAGAGCCGAGGTCATACCAGAACGGTGCACCCAATGAATCGAAGGCGGCAATCTCCGTTCCCGCAAGTGACTGCGTCAGCCCGTCGCCGAATGCGTTGCCCAGCACGATGTTGGACGCCAGCAGGCTCCCGCCGGGGTCTCCGACTCTGCTGCCAGCCGTCAGGGTGGTTTGCCCCACGGGTGCCGTCGCGGCGCCGAGGTCCATCAGGCCCTGACCATAAATGCTTTGATTGGCGTATCTGCCACTCTTGTCGGCCGTTTCCAGGAGCCGGGAGAGCAGGGCCGTATTCGATAATTGCCCGCGGAAGAGCTGTTTCATCAATGCGAGCCCGCCTGAGACCATCGGCGCGGCGTACGAAGTTCCCGAGCCAACCCCGTACCGGCGTACCGGCGAGCTATTGGGGTCGTTGCCGGGTCCGAAATACACCAACTTGATGTCTTCTCCAGGGGCCGCAAGACACCAATCGGCCGCGATTCCGCAACGGTTCGAGAAGCTGCTGATCGCACCGTTCTGGCCTACCGACACCACCGCGACAACATGGCCCCGCAATTCGCTGATCTTCGCCGGCAGCCCTGCGAGAACTGAAGGAGAAGTGGCATCAACTTTCAAATCGCCATTTGGGTCCAGCCTGCATTCGGCAGCGGTAGAACCGGGCAGACACGTATCACCATGGCTGTTGGCGGCAGCCCAAACCAGAATGGTTTTCTCCGACGCTCCCACTTGGGCCATCGTTCGAATAGCGCTGCCAAGGGCGGCGCGGAGGGTCGATTCATCGTAACTTTCTACTATGCCGGTGAGACCGAAACTCAAGTTCAGGATATCGACACCGGCCGCAAGCGGCGTGCTGAACCACCGATTCAATCCGTCCTTGTTCTGTTGTGAAAAGTCGGTCAGATCCGTAGGACGGTAAATGCCATCCCCAGACCCCAACGGAACAGCAAAGACTGCAAGGTTGGCGTTCCAGGCGACGCCATGAGTGCTTCCAGACAACCCGACATTCCGGCCCCCGGCGGCAATGCCCGCAACCGCCGTGCCATGGGAAAAGTCGCTTCCATCTTCGATTGTTGCACCGGGCAGGAGGGTCCTGGTGATACTCCGGTCCTTGTCCGGGTCATTGGCATTGGTGACAAAGGCTGGATGATTGAGATCAATGCCCGTGTCGACGACGCCGATGGTTACGCCTTTCCCTGCACTGAAATCGGATCCAAGCGCGAGTTCCATGTGCGCATATGCCCGATCGGCCCGGGTCCTGCCCAAACCCCATTGGCTGGAGAACTCGCTGCTGCTGCGGTATTGGCTAGCGATCGTTTGCGCCCGAGCCTGGAAATCGGGTTCAGGGGGAGTCTCTGCAGGGGGGTCCTCGACCATTCGAACGCCGCCCCCGCCTCCGCCTCCGCCCCCGCAGGCCGAAACAAGCATGACCATGACCAACGCCATGGCGGTGGCCCGGAAAAACCTGGAAAGACAAGATGTTTGACCAAGCGTCATTTCTTCAGCGCACATTGAGAGAATGCCTCCTAAAGCCTGTTCCCATGCTGTAGGGCTATTGGCATGAACAATTTTTTGTAGAATGATTATACCTATGCAGCCCTGCGGTTCATTTGCTTTAAGCTCGAAAAAGTTAGAACTTCATAACTGCAAAAAACTTGCAGACCTGCAGTTGCGCAGGGAGACCAGAAAAACTGAAAACAAGGAAATCTGAAATGGCGCTCCCTAGGGGAATCGAACCCCTGTTCCCGCCTTGAGAGGGCGATGTCCTGACCGCTAGACGAAGGGAGCGAAGCTGTTTTTCAGTATAGCACTCGGAATTGCGCAATTCTGACTGCATGAAACCATACATCAGGAAAAATGTAATAGACTAGATTGAGCAAGTTTCTATTGGGAAAATCATGCGGGATCCTACCGCCAAACTATCCGAGAAGGTCTGGTCGGTCGCCGAGGCCAAAGCCCGTCTGTCCGAGATTCTGCGGCTGGTCGAAGAAGAGGGACCACAGCAGATCGGGATAAAAAAGACCTTCGTCATCATGCCGCGGGAAGCCTGGGAAGCCGCAAGGACTCCAAGCGTGTCGCTTGGCGAGATGATGATGAAACTCAGGCCCAACCCGGAAGATTTGCCCAAAAACGGTCTAGAGGTTCCTTCAAGAAAAGAGGAGAGAGAGCGCCCCATTCCTTTCATTGACTACGCCACGGAGTGACGTGCCTGATTTTCTTCTCGACCCCTAGGATGCGGGCTAAGCCGCGAAGGACTACGGCAAAGGCGAAACCACGCCCTGCATCGCCGCCGCCCGCACCGTGTTGAGCAGCAGGCAGGCTACCGTCATCGGCCCGGTGCCGCCCGGCATCGGCGTCACGAACCCCGCGACCTCCCGTACTTCCTCGAATCGCACGTCGCCCTGAATTTTCCCGTCCACGCGGCTGACCCCGACGTCGAACACCGCCGCGCCCGGCTTGACGAAATTCGCCGTGACCATCCCAGGGCTCCCGGTCGCTGCCACCAAGATGTCCGACTCGCGAGCAAGTTGCTGCAGGTCCCGGGTACGCGAATGCGCCACGCTCACGGTCGCATCCACCCCCTTCTCTGCCAGCATCAGGGCCATCGGAATGCCCACCAGCCGGGAACGCCCGATCACCAGCGCGCTTGCCCCGGAAGTCGCAATCCGGTAGTACCGAAGCAATTCCATCACGCCGAACGGCGTGCAGGGGCGAAGCCCGGGGAGCCCGGCCGCGAGGCGACCTAGATTGGTTTCCGTCAGGCCGTCCACGTCTTTCTCCGTGGGGATAGCAGCCAGCACTTCAGCGGCATCCAGTGCCGACGGCAATGGCATCTGTACTAGGATTCCGTGCACGGAGGAATCACGCGACAGGATGCGAATCGCTTCGACGAGGTCGTCTTGTGCGATGTCCGCCGGCAGCGTCTGGTGCCGGGAAATAATGCCAGCTTCGCCGGCTTCCTTGATCTTGCGGGAGATGTACAACTGGCTGGCCGGGTCTTCGCCGACCAACACGGTCGCCAAGGTTACCGGGGCGGCGGAGTCCAGATGTTCGGCCAGTCGCGCGCGGATTCCGTGCGCCACCGCATTGCCATCGATCAGTTGGCCCGACTCACTCAATGGGGGGCTGCTTGTCCGGATCGAGATAGATCAGGTTCTTGCCGAGGCGGCCGCCGTAGTTGCCGGCCGAGATCATGATCAGGCCCTCGGTGTCCTTGGAGGCCTCGATGGCCGCGCGAGTGGCTTGAATGATGGTCTCCAGGTTGCGTCCATTGATGATGATCTCCATGACCGAGTTGACGCCCTCGGGGAGGCCCTGTTCGACTTCCGGGTCGTCCTGCAGCAGGGGGCAGTATTTCTCGTAGGTGCTGGCAATTGAAAACTTGTAGTTGCTGCCAGGCTTGGAGCCGGATCCCGCGATCCCGCCGGGGAAGCACATCACCACACCCGGGGACTTGGTGATTTCTTCGACGCCCTTCATGGCGGCTTCAAGCGCGGAATCGGCATCGCTGCCAAAGAACCACAGGTTGCCGCCCATCAAGCCGTCGGCGTAACCCAGCCGGCGATCCAGCACGAATTCGCCGCCTAGGATCGGCACCCACCACATCTTCCGCCCAAAGCGCTCGATGCGGCGCTGCTTGCCGTTGCCGAAATAAGCTACCTTCCGGCCCATCTGGTAGTACTCTTCCGTATCCAGCAAGTTGAAGCAGGACGCCGTCGGGCAGGTCAGTACATTCTGGCTGATCCGGACCAGCGCGGCCCGCTCCAGTTTCTCCACCCGGTCCTTCCAAAAGCGGGGCACGTGCAACTGCACGATGGCACCAGGGCGACCGTCCGGGGTCTCGAAGGACTCGTCTCCGCCCGGCCCAACGAAGCGGTCCAAGCCGGCTTCGCAGTCGCACAGGATGGTGCTGGCGGCGTTGCCGACCGCGGCATCCACCGCATGTTTGACCCAGGTTTGATCCCGGGCCGTGATCAGGAATTCAGTGTAAAGGCTGCGGAATGCCTCCGCGTAAGTGTCGTCGACCCGTGCCGGCATGGCTCAGTCCCGCCCGCGGCCCTTGTACACCGCGTCTTCGGTCACCACGTAATCCATGTACACGTCGTGCGGAGCGACCAGGATCTCGTCGAACAGTTGCGACTCATAGCACAGCGCCACCAGCGTACAGTCCGGCCGAACCTTCTCAAGCAGGCGGTCGTAGTACCCTTGGCCGTTGCCCATGCGCCCCCCGGTGCGGTCGAACCCGACGCCGGGAACCATCACCATGTCCAGTTCTTCCGCCGGCGGCTCCTTGTCCGGGTTGCCCCACATCTCCCTGGGCGGCTCGAGGATGTTCCACTTGCCGACCACCATCTCCTCCAGACTCTCCATGTGCCAGAGGCCGAGCTTGTTATCGCCTTTTTCGTCTACCGTGCAATACGGCACGACGATCTTTTTTTCGCCCTTGGCCACTTCTTCGAGCAGCTCGGGCTTGGTACGGGTCTCGGAACGGCAGTCGATGTACCACATGATGGTGTTCGCGTCCTGGTACTCCTGCAAGGCCATCAGGCGCGCGACCGCCTGGGCACTTACTTCATCCTTGTTTTCCTGAGCGGCACGGCGATCGTACGCCTCCCGGCGCATCTTGCCCTTCCGCTCCATGATTGCGTCGAGTTCTTCTTGTGACAAAGCCATCGGGTTTCTCCTGTAAGCCTGTGGCAGGGGAAAATCGGGGAATCGGAAAAATGGAATGCAGATTATAGGGGATTTGCGTCCGGTGGACGCCGCAGGTTCTGCGATTCGAGATCTCGACGCGGCCGCCAGCATCCAGCGCATCGCCTTCCGGGGCCGGCCATTCCCCAAGACCCGCACGGCGTCCCGTCCGCCGCGCGCCCGGCGTTGCTTACCAGCGCATCCCGAGATCGACCCCGATCGCGGCCCCGGCCGCACCGCCCTCCCTCAGCGTCGCCGTCAGGCCGAGCGACAGCTCGGACGGATGCCCGCGGTCCGGTTCCAGCCGCCAGCCGAGCGTCCAGTCGCGCGTCTCCGACGCCAGCCCGAACCCCACGTGTGGGCCCGCCACGAAGTCCCCACCCAGCGCCGGAAAGCCCCAAGCCGCCTCCATCGCCCAGCGGCTCGACAGTTCGCCGCCGCCCTGCGCCCTCAGCGGCCCGGGCGCAAACAGCGCCTCCAGGCCGCCGTCGGCCTGTCCTCCGAATTCCTGGCGCAAGCTGAACGACGGGCCGCGCCGGCTGCCCGGGGTCGGGTCGAAGGCCAGCGTGCCGCTGAAGCCCCGGTCCTCCAGGTCGTCGTCCCCGTGTGCCAGCAGCGTCCGCCCCGAAAGATCCAGCGAAAGCCCCCGCGCCGGGTCGCTCCACGCAATCCCGCCGCCGAACTCCACCCCCAGGCCGGTCTCGGCATCGCCGTCGTCGTGCCGCGCGCCGAGCGCCAGTCTTGGCGTCATCCGGCGGCTTCCGTCCAGTTCAAGCGCCCAGCTCCCCTCCAAACTCACGCGCAGCCGCGTCGTGTCCGATTCCGAGGCCGCCAAGCCGCGGGTCCGATCCGAGTCGGTCCGCGTCCACAGCGCGTCCGAGACCAGCGCCAGACGCATCCCCTCGGCCCCGGCCGGCGCCAGCAGTTCGCCCTTCGCGCCTGCCGCCGCCATCCGCCAGTCCGTGTCCGCGCGGTGGCGGCCGCCAGGCCCCGGCTTCACCCGCACCTCGCCACTGCCGAAGCCCATCGCACCCCAGACCTTGAGATGCTCCGATGCCTGGTACGCGGCGTACGGCAACACCGCCGTCAGCGAGATGTCAATCTCGCCGGTGCCATCGCGCACCGCGCCGCCGTGGTCCGCATAGTCGCCGTCGCCCTCGCTGTGGGTCAGTGCCAGACCGAACAGCCATTGACCCTGCGCGTAGTCCGCGCCCAGCATCACGCCGGTCGCCTCGCCGTCCAGCGACAAACTCCCCTCGCGGCCATCGAAACTGCCGTGCGAGGCTCGCCCCCAGAAGGCCAGGCTACCGCCCCCGGCCGCACCGGTCGCGTTGAAGTGGCTGCCGAGCAACAGCCCGTGCACGCCCGACCGACCGGCATGCACGCCACCGACGAAGCCGGACAGCGCTGCCGCCACCTGCCCGCCCGACACGGCGCCCGCCGGCAGCCCGGAATCCGTCTCCAGCGACTGCCCGGCCAGCGCGCCCTGCAGGCCTGGCGTGCGCGGCACCTCGAGGCGCCCGGCGATGCCGTCCAGCGCCTGCTCCGCCACCGTCCGCCCGAAGCGGGGGAGCCATGTCCCCGGCAGACGGTTGTTAACATCGCGAACATCCGCCGCAGGCGGGTCGTCGTTGTCGTTCACGGTCACCGTGGCGGACCCGTTCGTGCCGTGCGGCGAATAGCCGCTCCCGGCCTGCACGGTCGCCGTGAACGTGCCGTTCGGCTCGTCCGTGCCGTCGTCCTGCGTGGCGACGGTCAGCGTCGCCGTGCCGCTCGTGCTCATGGTCACGGTCCGGCTTCCGGCCTGCCCGCTCGTGGCGAAGCTGCCGCTGTCCACGACATTGACGTTGACCGTGATGCTGCCCGCCGGCGCCGGCGTCGCGGTCAGCGTGAAACTGGCCGTGCCCCCCTCGGTGACCGCGCTGCCGCCCGTAATGCTTACCACCGGCGTGGGCGGGTCGTTGATGGTGAACTGACCGAAGTTGTCGGTCGTGGTCACGCCCCCTCCACTGCCGGTGACCGTCACCGAGCCTAGGTTGACGTTCACCGTCTCGCCGCTGCTCTCCGTCGTGCCATCGGCGCGCGCGGTGAGCGTGAGGATCACCGAGGTCGCGCTCTGCCCCGTGGACGGACCGGTGAAGAGCACCGTCGCCGTGCCGCTGTTCAGGTTGGAGCAGGTGACCCCCTTGGGCAGCAGGCTCGCGCAGGTCAGCGTGTAGTCGTTGCTCGTGCCACGCTGTGCCGTGCCGGTGAAACTCAGCGGCACCGATATCCTCTCGCCACTGTAGAGGCCGCGGCCGATGGAGACCGTGAAGGTCTTCGCGCCTCCTTCGTTGATGGCCGTCGTGGTACCCGCGAGCGTGACCGGGGTCGCGTCGTTGTCGTTCACCGTGCGCGTGGCCGAGCGCATCGTGGCGCTTCTCGTGTACTTGGTGGCGTCCTCCCTTATCGTCACCTTCACCGGGCCGTTCGGCTCGTCCGCGGTCTCGCTGTTGCCGCCCACGGTGGGCACGGTGTAGTCCGCCGAGGCGTTGCCGGTGGTGATGGTGACGGTCTTGTTGCCCTCGGCGGTCCCGGCCACGAAGTCGCTGTTCGGCGCGTCGTCAACGTGCAGCTTCACCTCCAGCGCGCTGGTGGTGGCCCCCGTGCGGGTCACCGTGAACACCGCGCCCGTGCCCTCCGTCACCGCCGTCGCCGCCTTCGGCGTGATGCTCACCGTGGGGAGGGTCGGCGTCTTGGTGACGCCCTTGAGGCGGATCTTCATGGACCCACCACCCGCGGTGGACCAGTCCGAGCCTGTGCTGGCGGCCGGTCGGCTTTTGATTATGTCCCCGATGCTCCAACCGGCCAGACCCCCCGAATCCTCGTCGTTCGAATTCGTTCCATGGATCCGGGTACTGAGGGTGCTCGCTACATCCAAGACAACGTGGTATTTGGTATTCGCGTCAAGGTCGATGCCGGTGGTCTTGAAGGTGAGCACCGTGTCGGTGTTGAAATTGGTGAAGGTGGGGTTGGTCAGGGTGCCGACGGAACTGCCCGGAGACTCGCTGGAATCGCTGTAGATTTTGACGGACACCGTAAACGGGGTTGCGAGTCTCTCGAATTCCACTTCGACGCTGCGCAGGCTGTACCCCAGGCTGTTGCTGCCGGTCGTGAACTGCTGGGCATAGTCAAAATTGAGAAAGTGTTCCGAACTCTGATCCGCCTTCCCGAGGTTGCTGATGAATGTCTCCGTCGTCTGCGCGGCGGCCTCGAAGGCCGGACCGGCCAGCAACGGCAGGAGAAGCCACGCGGCAAGGCCGCGCCGACGGAGAAGGATGCGGGACGGTGGGCGCCCTGCGTTGCGGCGGGAAGAATCAGAAGGGGAGGTCGGCGGGCCGGCTCGGCCCCATGCCGCGAGCGCACTCACGGCGTTCCGGCGTTCCGGCGTTCCGGCGTTCCGGCTTAATTATACCGGACCCGGCGTGGTTGCCCTGCACAGTGCACAGGTTCAGGGCATGTGAGAACAGGCCCGGCACCGGCTCCGAGTCCCAACCCAACCGCAACTCGAAACTGCCATAACTCCCGCACATGGTTCTTCCCTCTTCTGCACTGTTGCAGTCAAATTTTACTACTATTTATATTTATATTTATCGCTGATTATTCCGATTATGTGTCTAAACCCGTACACACACGCGCTGAATCGCAAGTTCTTCGATCAGAAATTCGCGGCGAGCCGTGCCGCAGACCCTGGCGCACATGCGATCCCATGACGATAGTGCCCGGTATTGAAAAACAGCCCCTGAATCCTACCATGCGCGCCGATCCTCGGCCCAGAGGCCTCTCCCTCCGGGCGCAGACCGGCCCTTTGCGTGTCCGGCTCCGTCGCCAGCAAGTCCGGACACCAGCGCCAGGCGAAGTCCGTCAGTTCTGCCTTTGCCTGTACGGTCACGCCCGCATCAAACCCCACATCCTCGTTGGTCGCCCCTGCCAGCACCTCGCCGTTCTCCCGCACCACCAGATACCGGTGGCCATCCAGAATGATCGGCAGGTTCCCCGCATTGATCGACCGCCAGGCGATGATCTGTCCTCGGCGCGGACGAATCGGCGGTTCGGATCCTTCGGCCTGCTGGAGTTCCGCGCTCCAAGCGCCCGCTGCGATCACCACCCGCTCGGCCTGCCACTCCCGCTCGCCGTTGCCCACGCCCCGGACCCGATTCCCATCCTGCAAGATCCCGGAAACCCGGGCAGATTCCCAACGCACTCCGTCATCCTGAAGCTTGGAGCGGAACGCCTCCATGAATCGGCGCGGATCGATCTGGGCCACTTCCGGCATCAGGGCAACATCGCGCCCGGGTGCCGCCAGTTGTGGAAATCGCCTGTGGCACTCGCTAGGAGACAAGATTTCACAATCCAGCCTGTTGGCTCTCGCCCACTGCTCGGCCTGCTTCGCCTCCATGCCGACGACGAGCAAGCCGCGCCGTTCGAATCCGGTCTCCGATTCAATGCCGGCGCACAATCCCGGGTAGGCGGCATGGCCATGACGCGCGAGGCTCGCCCAGGCGCTATCGCTCGTCGGGTCGAAAATGGAAAACAGGATCCCGGCCGAAACCGGCGTTGCGGCGCCAGGCTTGCCGGCATCCAGCACCTGGACATCGAATCCCTTCTGCGCCAGCGCGTGCGCGGTGAGCGCACCGATGATGCCCCCTCCCACCACGCAGGTGTTCATATCGGATCAGTCTTCGACGCGTTCGGCCTTCAAGATCAGGATCTGGCTTTGGGGAACGTCGCCGTGCGGGCCGTGACTTCCGGTCGCCACCCCGCTGATGGCATCGATCACTTCAAGCCCTTCAATCACTTTGCCAAACACGGCATAGCCCCAGCCTTGAGGGTTCTTTTCCCGGTGATCCAGAAAGTCGTTGTCGACCGAGTTGATGAAAAACTGTGCCGTGGCCGAGTGCGGATCGCCGGTGCGGGCCATGGCGATGGCACCCCGCTCGTTCTTCAGGCCATTGTCCGCCTCGTTCCGGATTGGCGGCAGGGTCGGCCTTTGCTTGAAGTCGCGGTCGAACCCGCCGCCCTGGATCATGAACCCCTTGATCACGCGGTGGAAAATCGTTCCGTCGTAGAAGCCGTCATCGACGTAGATCAGGAAGTTCTTGGTCGTCTCCGGCGCATTCTTGGCATCCAGTTGAAGCACGAGAGTTCCGGACGAGGTTTCCATCCGGACTTTGGGGGCATCGTCGTTCGCGGCCATCAGCAAGTCTCCTGAAAGCAGCAGCGCGGCCAGTGCCGCGACGAACTGCGACATTCCTTTTCTTGGCAAGAGCATGGGTACTTTCGTTGGTTTATGGAAGCGGCTATTATCCACCAAGAGCCGAAGCCTTGCGGCAGACAGGTCGGATGGGTGGTGCCGGCGAGAGGAATCGAACCCCCGACCTACTGATTACGAAACAGTTGCTCTACCGACTGAGCTACACCGGCACGGTACGCCGCCCATTTTAACTGAGCTGTCGTCATTCGAATGGGGGCCACGCCCATTGCAGCAACGCTTGCCGCTGGCGTGGGCGGCAAGCAAGGTCGCCCCGAGTGCAATTCTTCCGGACTTGCGCCGCGTGGCGCGAGATGCCTTTCCACCTGCGGATCTGGATCGCGTCCACCTCCGGGTCGCGCCGGCCCAGGTAATAGCGGCAGTACCACTGGAACCAGCCGCGCGGGTCATCGCCGTGAATCCACTCCTTTTCCTGCCACACCTGCAGCGGCTGCCGGGATTTGACACCAAAACAGTTGATCGCAGGGTCCGGTATTTCGCTCAACTTCGCGCCACGATACCAGCTGGCGGGGAATTCCGCACGGCAGTCGTTCAGGTACTTCCCCTCGAACACGCCGAACGCGAGCATCTTCTTGGGCGTGAAATGCGGATTGAAGTCCGGCGCGAAATCCCTCCCCACCCGCGCTTCCAGCAGGTACCGGTAACCAGACTGCATCTTGTCGTGCACCTCGACCCAGACGCCGGGGACGTATTTCCGGGACATGTCCGCGTTGGGTTTTCAGCGGCCTGCGGCCGATAGATTCTGGATTGCGGGCTTCAAGCCCGCCGCACCGGCGAAAGGGAAATCAGCCGGCGACCCGCAGGGTCACATCCACGCCCACCAGGCTGGAATCCCCCAAGACCTCATCCGGCACCTTGACCTTGATCTGGGAGATGTCCAGATCCTCGATCTTTCCGGAGTCGACGTGATACAGGTGATGGTGCGGCGCCAGATTGGTGTCATAGATGCGCGAGCGGTCGCCGAAATTCAGCTCCTGAAGCAGTCCTTTCTCGACGAACAGTTCCAGCGTGTTGTAGACCGTACTGCGGGAAATCGAGGTGTCGCCCGCCCGCACCCGGCGGAACAGTTCCGAGGCCGCGATGTGCTGCCGGCAGGCGAACAGGACGGCACCAACCGCAATGCGCTGGCGCGTCGGCGTAATGCCGTGCGCGCGTAGCAGGGAGGCTGCCTCGTCGGCGTTGAGAATGGGGTCTGCGCCGGTTTCCATGCTCCTCATTGTAGACCCAAACCGCCGCTGTCATGCTCTAGAATAGCGGAACGCCATGCTTGCTTTGGCCTCTTGGCCCCGTCCCCCGGAAAAACCGCCATGTCCGTCTTCCGCAGCCCAGACCAAACCACTCTCGGCGTCAGGCGCGGTGCGGCGCTGCTCGCCATCGGCCTGCTCGCTGCCCAGACCGCCACCGCGGGCGACGGACGCTTCCACATCGGCATCCAGGCGACAGCTGCAGACGCGGAACTAGAACTCGGGCGCGTCTTCCACAACCTCACCCAGGCCGCGCCCGTCGGGCTCGACCGGGTTTTGCGCGACCACGACGAGGACAGCAGGGCCCTGACCGGCACCGGCCTGCTGTTCGGCTGCCGCCGAACCTTCGCCGGCGGACGGTTCCTGGAGGCGGAATTCGATACTGCCGTGTACGGCGGCACGGTCCGCGGACTTTTGGCTGGCATCGGCGTCTCCCCCGGACGCGACCAGGCTGGCGAGAGCTGGCCCTACCGCTGGCGCTTCGAGAAGGATCACAGCTTCGGCCTGACGCTGCGACTCGGCGGCAGTCCGGCGTTTCTGCATCCGCTGCTCGGCGACGACTCGAATCTTTACCTGCTGGCCGGCGTCCGCCGTGCCCGCAGCAGCTTCAGCTACCGCTCCCGCGGCTGCACCCTCGAAGGCGGCTGCACCGACAGCCAGTACATCGAGGGCGACCCGCACTGGGATTTCGACCAGACAGCCTGGTCCTTCGGCGGCGGACTGGAGGTTCCGCTCGGCGCGGAGGTCGCGCTGCGCGGCGAACTCCGCCGCATCCGATACGAAAAGCACCACTGGAGCCGTTCTCTGCCGGACATCGCCCACGAGTTCCGGCTGGACCTGCGGGAGACCGAACTGGCGCTCGCCCTGATCCGGCGCCTGTGAACCGCAACGACACCATGGCCGACGCGTCCTTTTCCGAGCGGACTTTCCCGGTCCCTGACGTCCTCGCGAAAACCGCGCTGACGGACCGGGCCGGTTATCTCGAAAACCACCGCCGTTCGATTGAGGACCCGGAGGGGTTCCTGACCGGAGTACGGCTGAAGAATCGATTGGGTGCGGTGCCCGTGCGCCGGTATTTGAATCGGATGCAGGAGGAAAACCAATGGGCGTACAGGCGATCGATGTGGCCGCCTGTTGATTTCGATGTTCAGTTGCCTTTCAAGAGTTCAAAATACCGTTCCCGAGACATTCCCGCTGTCTTCATGTTGCTCTTGATGTTGTCCACGCTCACGCTTTTGGTCTTCTGAATAACCACAGGGCGCTTAACGCCCGGTTTTTTCATAGAGATGTGTGAGCCTTTCTGGCGCGCAAACTTGAAACCGTCGGCTTCAAATATTCGAACAAGCGTCTTTCAGTCAGTTGGCGTGAGTTTGCCCATGCGACACCAGAGAAAACGGGATCGTCATGACATGCTCGTTTTTGTTCGGCGTGTGCTTTTTAGAAAATTCATATCCACTCTCCCTGAGAACATCGATCAGGGTGCCACATTCATAACAGGTTTCAATAAACAACCCGATTGCTTCATGAAGATTTTCTACAGCCGACTTTTCCGTTTTCCCCTGACTGAAGACATCAAGTTCAGGGCAATGTGAAACAAACCCAACCTCATCGGGTTTCACCTCAAACGTAACCTTTATATCAAATAAAATCCGGTTTTCGTCCACATCACTCTCTCGCATATTCTTGGCATTCATGTCTGAGTTTCCGCATACGACTCAAGTGTCAGCGCCACATAGGGCACTGTTTTCATTATAAGGCACCCCGAGCATTATTAAGTTGCGCCACAGAGACAAGACGAGTGCCTGCCATGTCATTCGCGGAGTTTTCAACCTGGTGGGCTCCCTGGAGAGATTTCTTGGGCCATGTGTCCTAAAATGCGGGTGGTTATTTGGCTTTCCGGCCAGCCGCACCATGGAAACCTGCCTCCCCCATGCCTGACTCCCCCACCGATACTTCCCTCCAGGACCGGCTCTACCCCGTGCCGGACACAGTGGCGAAAACGGCATTGATGGACCGGGCCGGCTATCTTGAAAACTATCGCCGTTCGATCGAGGACCCGGAGGGGTTCTGGCTGGAGCACGGTCGAAGAATCGATTGGATTCGGCCCTACACGCACATCCGGGACGTCTCCTACGATGCGTCCGATTTGCATATCCGCTGGTTCTACGACGGCACCCTGAACGTCTGCTGCAACTGCGTCGACCGCCATCTCGAATCGCGCGGAGACCAGATCGCCATCCTGTGGGAGGGCGATGAGCCGAATCAGGACCAAGCCATTACCTACCGGGAACTGCACCGGCAGGTCTGCCGTTTCGCCAACGGCCTCAAGGCAGCCGGTGCCCAAAAAGGCGACCGGATCACCATTTACATGCCGATGATCCCGGAGGCGGCCGTGGCCATGCTGGCGTGTGCGCGAATCGGTGCGGTTCATTCCGTAGTATTCGGCGGCTTCTCGCCCGAAGCATTGGCGGGACGCATCCGCGACGCCGACAGCAACATGGTCATCACGGCCGACGAGGGCGTGCGCGGCGGCAAGCGGGTCCCGCTCAAGGCAAGCACTGACAAGGCGGTCGAGGCCTGCCCGTCGGTCAAGCATGTGATTGTCGTGCGGCATACCGGCGCAGAAATCGCATGGAACGAGGACCGCGACCTTTGGGCGCATGATCTGGACGCGCAGGTTGATGACGACTGCCCGCCGGAAGAGATGGCCGCAGAGGATCCGCTGTTCATCCTCTACACCTCGGGCTCGACCGGAAAGCCGAAAGGCGTGCTGCACACCACCGGCGGCTACCTGGTTTACGCCTCGATGACCCACCAGTACGTGTTCGACTATCACGAGGGCGAGATTTACTGGTGCACGGCCGACGTCGGCTGGGTGACCGGGCACAGCTACATCGTGTACGGCCCGTTGACCAACGGCGCCACCACCCTGATGTTCGAAGGCGTGCCGAACTACCCGGATGCGTCGCGATTCTGGCAGGTCTGCGACAAGCACCAGGTCTCCCTGTTCTACACCGCACCGACGGCCATCCGTGCGCTGATGCGCGAGGGCGTGGAACCGGTGCGCAGGACTTCCCGGAAGACGCTCCGCGTGCTCGGCACGGTCGGCGAACCGATCAACCCGGAAGCCTGGCTGTTCTATCACCAAGTGGTCGGCGACGGCCGCTGCCCGGTGGCGGACACCTGGTGGCAGACCGAGACGGGCGGAATCATGATCGCCCCGCTGCCCGGCGCCATGGATCTGAAACCGGGCTCCGCAACCCGTCCATTCTTCGGAATCCGCCCGATTCTGGTCGATGCCCAGGGCGCGGAAATCGAGGGAGCCGGCGAGGGCAACCTGTGCATCGCGGACAGCTGGCCCGGGCAGATGCGCACGGTCTACGGCAACCACCAGCGATTCATCGACACGTATTTCACTCAATACCCCGGGCGTTACTTCACCGGCGACGGCGCCCGCCGGGACGAAGACGGCGATTACTGGATCACCGGCCGGGTCGACGACGTGATCAACGTCTCGGGGCACCGCATGGGTACTGCCGAAGTGGAGTCGGCGCTGGTCGCACACCCGCAGGTGGCGGAAGCGGCCGTCGTGGGATTCCCTCACGAGATCAAGGGCCAAGGCATCTATGCCTACGTCACGCTGATGGCCGGGCAGGACCCGGACGAGGAGTTGCGGGGGGCTCTTGGCGCCTGGGTACGCGAACAGATTGGGCCGATTGCGCGGCCGGACCTCATCCAGTGGGCGCCGGGGCTGCCGAAGACCCGTTCTGGCAAGATTATGCGCCGGATCCTGCGCAAGATCGCGGCCGACGACTATGCGGAACTGGGCGACACCTCCACGCTGGCCGATCCCGCAGTGGTCGACGATCTGATCGAGAATCGAATGAATCGGGCCTCCTCGTGAAACCTGCACTTGCCGCCATTGCCCTGGCCCTGGCCCTCCCGGCCTCTGCAACACTGGCGGAAGACCGGAAGGGACCGCCCGCCGCACTTGTCGTGGTCGATCACGCGGTCAAGCAGTTCGTATCTCCCACCGCGATGTACAGCGCCACGGTCATCAGCCGGGACGACGCCAAACTGGCCGGGGAAATCGCCGGCCGCCTGACGTGGGTCGCGGAAGTCGGCGATCGTTTCCTCAAAGGGGAAACCGTCGCAAGGCTGGACGACACCTTCTTCCGGCAGCAAGTCATCGAAGAACAGTCCATCATCCAGCGGGAGCAGGCCAAGTTCGATTTCCACACCCGGCAGGTGGAACGCCTGGAGAAACTGCTGGAGGAAAACAACATTGCGCGCAGCCAGGTCGACCAGGAAAGAACGGACCGGTCCGTCGCACACAACAACATCCTGTCCGCCCAGGCCCGCCTGTCGCGGGCGAAAGAGCGCCTCAAGCGCACCAGCATCCTCGCGCCTTTCGACGGCGTCGTGTCGGAACGGTGGCTGCAGGCCGGGGAGTGGGCCGACAACGGAGACGCCATAGTGCGCCTGGTCAGCACCGACAACCTAGAGATCGAAACCCATATTCCGGCCAGTTCCCTGAAGCTTGTAACGGTCGGCACCCCTCTGACCTACACCGACGGGAAAGTCTCCGGAACCGGCACGGTGCGCACAATCGTGCCGATCGGCGGGGACGTATCCCGGTTGTACGAATTGAGGCTCTCCGTGGCGGACCCCTCCCTGAGTGCCGGCAACCTGCTGCGCGTGGCCGTGCCGACCGCGCTCCCGCGCGAGGCCGTGCTGGTGCCCCGCGACGCCCTGGTTTTGCGTCGCGAAGGAATTTACGTGTACCGGGTCAACCAGGAATCCGTTACCGAAAGGGTCGCGGTGCAAACCGGGATTGCCACAGCCAATCTTATCGAGGTGGTCGGCGGAATCCAGGAACATGACCGGGTGGTGATCCGCGGCGGCGAAAACCTGCGCCCCGGCATGCCGGTCCAAGTGAAGCCACTGTAAAAAACGATCTATGGGTCTCATCCGGCTTGCCCTAGGGAACCCCGTGGCAACGCTGGCCGGGTGCTTGCTCGCCATCCTGTTCGGGTCGGTGACCCTGACCCACCTCCCGATCCAGCTTGCCCCCGAGGTCGAGCAGCCGGAGATCGTCATCACGACCACCTGGCGTGCGGCAGCCCCGGAAGAAGTCGAGGCCGAGATCATCGAGCCCCAGGAGAAGCAGCTCCGCGGCCTCCCCGGCGCGAAGGAACTGCTCTCCGAAGCCAGTATGGGCACCGGGAAAATCACGATTACCTTCCAGGTGGATCACGAACTGGATCGCGCCCTGATCGAAGTCATCAACCGCCTGAACCGCGTTCCCAGCTACCCCGAAGACGCGGATGAGCCCATCCTCAGCACGTCGGGAGGCCGAGGCCGACCCATTGCCTGGTTCGTTATCCGGCCGGCCGAAGGCAACCCGAAGCCGATCAGCGCCTACCAGGACTTCATCGAAGAATCCGTCCAATCGCGTCTGGAGCGGGTTCCCGGGGTCGCCCTCTCCCAAGTGTACGGCGGCAATGAAAACGAAGTCCGCATCACGGTTGACCCCTACAAGGCGGCAGGGCTGGGGGTGGACCTGACCCGGGCAATCGGGCTCGCTTCCGGCAACGACGACATCTCCGGCGGCACGGCGGACGTCGGAAAACGCCGCTACACGCTGCGTTACACCGGTGCGCTGAACGCCCAGCAGCTCAGGAAGTTGATTCTGGCATGGCGTGAAGGCGAGCCGGTCACCTTGGGGGATATCGCCCGCATTGAACTCCTGCCTGCCGACCGCAGCAATTTCGTGGTCACCAAGGAGGGGCACTCCATCGCGGTCAACGCCTACCGCCAGACGGGCGTCAACGTGCTCGAAACCATGGACGAGGTTCGTGCCGCGGTCAAGGAGATGCAACGCGGCCCCATCAAGCGCGCCAATCTCGTCCTTGAACAGGTCTACGACGAAACCGTCTACATCGACAGCGCCATCCGGCTGCTGCGCAACAGCCTGAGCCTGGGCGTCCTGCTGGCCGTGGCGATCCTGTGGTGGTTCCTGCGGAAGTTGCGTGCCACGCTGACGGTCGCCCTGACCATCCCGTTGTGCCTGTTCGTGACGCTTGTCGTGATGAACATGACCGGCCGCACCATCAACATCATTTCCCTGGCAGGCATGGCCTTCGCCGTGGGGATGGTCATGGATGCCGCCATTATCGTGCTGGAGAACATCGTGCGCATGCGCGAGCGGGGCATGCCCTCCCGGGAGGCGGCGCTCGAGGGGGTGCGCCAGGTTTGGCCTGCCCTGTTCGCATCCACGGTGACGACGATCGCGATTTTCCTGCCCATCATCTTCATGAAGGATCAGAGTGGCCAGTTGTTCGCGGACCTCGCCATCGTGATCTCGGTCGCCATCGCGACCTCGCTGCTGGTCGCAAGCGTCGTCATCCCCGTCGCAAAGCACAAGCTCCTGGCCGAGGACAAGCTGACGAGCTTGCATGATGCCTGGTGGAACCGTGCGACTTCGGTCATCATGGGCCTGACCGGCACCGCCACCCTGCGCGCATTGTGGATCGCCGGCCTGATCGGGGCGGCGGTGGCCATTACGTACCTGATGTTTCCCAAGACCGACTACATGCCCACGGGCAACCGCAACCTGGTGATCGGCATCATCATCCCGCCCCCGGGCGTCAATATCGATCACATCGAGAAGGAAATGGGCGAGGTGATCGTTGAGCGCCTGCAACCCTATCTGGAAGGCGAAAAAACCCCGAAGGTCAAACGCTTTTTCTTTGTCGCCGCGGAAGGTTCCATATTTCTCGGCGCGCGGGCCGAAAACCCCGACAAGAATGAAATCAACCAGTTGGTCGGCGTGGTGAACGAGGTCGTGTCGGGCTTCCCGGACAGTTTCGCCATCGCGCAGAAGGCCTCCCTGTTCAGCGGCGTCGGCGGACGCGCGGAAATCGACATCAACGTCCAGGGGAGCAACATCGACGATCTGCTGCAATCTGCAAGAGTCGGGTTTGCCAAGATCCCGGAAGTCTTCAACGGGGCTCGCGCCCGTCCGCGACCCGGCTTGGAACTGGCCGAGCCCGAACTTCAAATGGAACCCAAGGATGAACGCCTGGCCGAAATCGGCTGGAGCCGGAGCACGATGGCGCAGATTGCGCGGTTCTTGGGCCAAGGCGTGTTCGTGGGCGAGCGTTTTGACGGCGAGAAAAAACTGGACGTGATCGCCCGGGTGGAGCCTTGGAAGACCCCGGAGGAATTGGCGGCCATCCCCCTGTACACAACGGAAGGAGGCGTGCTACCGGTCAGCGAACTGGTCGACATCAAGCGCACGGCCGGCCCGAACCAGATCCGTCGTCTGGACCGGCGGCGCACGGTGACGCTGGAACTGCGCCCGCCCGACGGAATGCCGCTGGAAGAGGTGATCGACAAAATAAACCAGGAGGTCGTTCCGGTGATGGAACAGGAACTGCCCGAGGACGGGGAGATCCGGCTCAGCGGTTCCGCGGACAACCTGAAGACGGCGATCCAGAGCTTCGCCAGCAGTTTCGTCCTGGCGATCATTATTCTTTACCTGCTGGTCAGCGCCTTGTTCCGATCATTCATCGACGGCGTCTGGGTCATCCTGGTGCTGCCACTCGCGACGGTGGGAGGCGTGTTCATGCTGCGCTTTCTGGGTCTTCCTGCGGATCTCTTGACCATGCTCGGCTTCATCGTTGTTCTGGGGCTGGTCGTGAACAACGCGATCCTGCTCGTGCACCAAGCGCGCGCCGCCGAACGCGAGGGAAGAACAAGGCATGACGCCGTGTGGGAATCCGTGCACATCCGCCTGCGGCCCATTCTCATGAGCACGCTCACCGGAATTTTCGGGATGATGCCCCTGCTGCTGCTGCCGGGGCCCGGCTCCGAGATCTACAAGGGATTCGCAAGCGTCATCATTGGGGGGATGGCCGTCAGCACCGCCTTCACGCTGATTCTTCTCCCCTGCCTCCTGCAACTGGGTAAAGCGAAAGGAAGTCCGGATGGCCTAGTTCGCGAAGTTTGATTAGATTACGGCCTGAGCCAACCGGTCACAGGTCTCAGCAAAAACGTTTCCAGATCAATACCCCCTTCTCCAACCAGCAGTTTACGGGTTGGCTTGAAAAGTTTGGAGAAAGCCGTCATGCCTGCCCGAGCACCAGATGGGCGGCCGCTTTTCACTTCAATCGCGACCAGGCGGTCGCCCGACTGGACGATGAAATCGACTTCCCGGCCATTTTCACGCCAATAATGAGCCGCACAATCGCCAGAGAGGGTCGAATTGATCAGATGGGCGCCGACCGCCGATTCAACCAGATGTCCCCAGTAATCCGAATCCTCGCGGGCCTCGGAAAGGGAGATGTTTTTTTGCGCCGTCATCAAGGCGGTGTTGAAGACCTGGAGTTTCGGGCTTGATGCTCTCTGCCTCACTTTGGCTTTCGAGAATTTTGTGAGTCCTGTCACCAGCCCGGCCCCGGCCAACAAGTCAAGATAATAAGCCAGCGTGGTCGTGTTGCCGGCATCCTGCAGCTGGCCCAGCATCTTGTTGTAGGAAAGGATTTGCCCGGAGTAGGCGCAGCCCAACTCGAGCACCCTGCGAAGCAATGCCGGCTTGTGCACCCGTGACAGCAGCAGCACGTCGCGTGAAATGGTCGGCTCGATCAGCGAATCGCGAATGTAGCGAGCCCATCGGGCTGGCTGTCTTATCAATCGTGCCGCGCCGGGATAAGCGCCATAGAAAATGTACTGTTCCAAAGACCACCCGAAGGCTTCACGCATCTCTGCGAAACTCCAGTGTCGCAGAGATGAAACCTCGAACCGGCCCGCAAGGCTCTCGCCCAGGCCGCGCTGGACGAGAAGCGGGGCCGAGCCGAGCAGGACGACTTTCAGGGGCCGGCCTACATGCGTATCAATGTCCCAGTACGCCTTCACCGCCTCGAACCAACCCGTGACTTTCTGCACCTCATCGAGAATAAGAAGCGCGCCGCTCTGATCCGCCTCATCGGCAAGCAGGCGCGCGACCTCCCACTGCTGCCCAATCCACGAGATGTCGCGCAGGGCCGGCTGGTCGGCGCTGGCATAGTGCACAGGCAGGCCCGATTGATCCGCCACCTGTCTGGCCAGGGTTGTCTTTCCGACCTGCCGCGCACCCGAAAGGACTTGGATGAATCCACGAGGCTCCATCAGGCGCTGAAGGACGCCTTCCGCCTGTGGGCGAGTGTAGCAAGGTAAATTACTCATTACATTGAGTAATTTAACTCATTATATTGAGTAAATCAACCCTCCCGGATGCGCAGCAAGGTGTTTGCCAAAGTGAAACCAAGCCAAATTTTCCCGTCTTTCGGGAAGACGGCTTGCGCCAGGACATTATGGGCGACCCTGCCCGCACTTGCGGTAAACTTTGCCCACATCAGCAAACAGGGACCCTTCCTGATGCCTTCTATGCCTTACTCGCCCCACCGGGCCTCTTTGCACAAAAACCACCCAACAGCCATCCTGTGGCTCGCAGTCGCGGCCCTGTCACTCCAGGGCTGCGCCTCCCTGTCGGAGAACGAATGCCGAGCGACCGACTGGTGGACCGTGGGCCAGAAAGACGGCACCCTGGGCCGCCCCGCTTCGGCCCTTGCGGAGCACCGGGACGCCTGCGCGGAACATGGGGTGGCTCCCGACCGCGACGCCTACGAGAAAGGCCGCCGAAGCGGACTGATGGTCTACTGCACCCGGTTCAGCGGCTACCAGGTCGGCCGCAACGACCAGCCCTATCATGCCGGGGTTTGCGGCGGCGAACTGGCCGAACCGTTCGAGACCGGGCTTCGCCGGGGGCGGCTGGTGCTCGCCCTCGAGACGGAGGCCTGGAACATCCGGCAGAGGCGAAGAGAACTGATGGCGACCATCGGCCGGCTGGAGCACGAACACAAGACGCTGCAGGGGAAACTTGAGGCAGACGAAAGCATTCCCCAGGACCGGGAGCACATGCAGGAAGAGGTTGAGAAACTCGGCCAGAGGCTTGAGGCCCTGGGGCGGGAATACGAAGATTCGGGCGAGAGGCAGACCGACACCATGGCCCGGCTACGCGAAGCGACCCAAGCGGCAAGAGAAGACGGATACGCCGACGACGGCGGGCGGTTTCAGCTCTATCAGGACACCCCGGAGGAAGGATCCGACTCTTAACTTCGACGGCTTGAAATCATAAGTGACTAATTCACAAGGCCATTGGAAATCCGTCAGGCACAGCATTTGGCCGATTGGCCTAGAAAGGCTTTCAGATCAGGGGATACGGCGCCTCCGATAGCGGCGAGCCCATCGCCTCGCAGGCGATCTGTGCCTCGGCGCTCACAGGCGGTCTTCAGCCCGCTCGATACGGGTGTCGATGCCTTTCAGGAACCCCCTCAGGTTCTCAATCGGCTCGATGGGAATCAGCCGTACCTGGTTGCGGTAATGGATCATCTGGATTTTCTGCCCCGGCACCATCCCGCACGACTCCCGGATTTCTTTGGGAATCACGATCTGATGCCTTGGCGAAACGGTGACGGTGGGCATGAAAACCTTTCCCTTGATCTGAAAACGCGGCCTCACCGCCCTCCAACAAACACTTCCGCCACCCCCCGGCTCATCTCCAGCCACGGTTGCGGCGCCGCGAAGATCAGCACCAGCGCCAGCGCGTTCGCGCCGACCAGAAAGACATGGGCTGGATCCTCTTTCGGCTCGGCGGGTCGATCCGACTCCTCGAAATACATGTACCAGACAATGCGAAGGTAGTAGTAGGCCCCCACCACCGTCAGCAGCACCGCGACGACCGCAAGCGGCCACAGCCCGGCACCGACCACCGCCTGCAGCACGTACAGCTTGGCGTAGAACCCGGCGGTCAGCGGTACGCCCGCCATCGAAAACATCAGGATCAGCACCATGATCGCCAGCCAGGGATGGCTGTGGTTCAGGCCCTTGAAGTCTTCAATGTCCTCGGACGCGACCCGGGCGTTGAGCAGCAACAGCATCCCGAAGCTCCCGGCAGCCATCAGCGCATAGACAAAGGTGTAGAAAACCGCCGAGCTCATCCCGTGCGGGGTGCCTGCGCCCAGCGCCAGGAACACGAAGCCGGTATGGGCAATGGCCGAGTAGGCCAGCATCCTGCGGATCCGGGTCTGCGCGATCGCGACGAGGTTGCCGAGCAGGAGCGACAGGACGGCCAGAACCATCATCAGGGTCGTCCAGTCGACGGCCAGAGCCATCAGCCCATCGCTGAACAGGCGCAGCAGCAGCAGCAACCCGGCGATCTTCGGGGCGGCCGACAGGTATGTTACAGCCGGGAGGGAGGCGCCATCGTAGACATCCGGAAGCCACATGTGAAACGGCGTGGCGCCCAGTTTGAACGCCAGGCCTGCCAGCATGAACACCATGCCGAGCAACAGCACCCGATTCATTTCCAGTTGTCCCAGTTGACTCGCCAGCTCTCCGATGTGCAGGGTTCCGGTTGCTGCGTACATCAGCGACATCCCGTACAGGAGAAAACCCGAAGCCAGCGCCCCGAGCACGAAATACTTGAGCGCCACTTCGCCGGCGCGGCCGTCGTCGCGCACCATCGCGATCATCGGATACAGCGACAGGGCGAGGATTTCCAGCCCCAAATACAGCGTAATCAGGTGTTCCGCGCCACTGATCAGGAGCATGCCGACGCATCCGAATATCGCCAGCGTGTAGAACTCGTTGGACTGGAGGCGGTCCGGAGAAATCGGGTGCCCGCGGGCGTAACGCAAGATCAGCACAGTCAGCACGCAGATCAGAATTCGTAAAAAGTCGATTTCGGAGGAACGCTCGAACATGCCGGTCATCAGCATGATTGGACCTTCCGGCGCTGTCGCGATGATGGCACCCACCGTCCCCGCCAGCACCAGCATCGTCAACGGCCAAGCCAGAAAACGTGGGCACAGCAGAACAAAGCAGGCACCGACGACCAGCACGATCTCCGGCAGCATCAGGATCATTTCCTGTGCCACGCTCATGGAGCGCCTCCCGCCTTGAACGTCTGTGCCTGGTCAATCAACTGCGCCACGGACGGCTCGATCAGGTCCAGCAGCGGCACCGGCCACAGCCCCACGGCCAGCACCGGGACAGCCAATGCCAACAAGATCAACATTTCGCGCCCCGATAAATCCTGAAATGCCTTGACCTCCGCATGTTCGGCCGGACCGAAAACCACCCGTCGCACCATCCACAGCGAATAAGCGGCGCCCAGCACCACCACCATCGCCGCCAGCGCGGCCAGCCACCACCCGGCCTGGAACGTGGCCAGGATGACCATCACCTCGCCCACGAAACCGGAAGTGCCCGGCAACCCGGCGTTCGCCAGCGCGAAGAACACGAACAGCGCGCCGAATATCGGCATCGTCTCGAGCACGCCGCCATAATCCTGGATGTTGCGGCTGTGCCGACGGTCGTACAACACGCCCACACAAACGAACAGCGCGGCCGACACGAGGCCGTGCGAGATCATCTGCATGATCGCGCCGCTGACGCTCAGCATGGCCGTCTCCGTCGCCAGCCGGTACAGGATGAACAACCCCAGGGTGACGAACCCCATGTGCGCGATGGATGAATACGCGATCAACTTCTTCATGTCGGTCTGCGCCAACGCGGTGAAGCCGATATAGACCACGGCGATCAGGGACAGCCCGATCACCAGCCCGTCGAGCGCAAGCGAGGCGTCCGGCGCGATCGGAAGGCAGAAACGCAGCAGGCCGTAACCGCCAATTTTCAGCAATACCGCCGCCAGTACCACCGATCCCGCGGCCGGGGCCTCGACGTGGGCGTCCGGCAGCCAGGTGTGCACCGGCCACATCGGCACCTTGACCGCAAACCCGAGCAACAGCGCGAGGAACAGCCAGGTCTGCTCCAGCGACGACAATGAAAACGTGTGCCAGTCCGTGATCTGGAAGCTTTCGGACTGAATCGCCAAGTAAACGAACGCCACCAGCATCAGCACCGATCCCAGGAAGGTGTACAGGAAGAACTTGACGGCCGCGTAAACCCGGTTGTCGGAGCCCCAGACCCCGATAATCAGGAACATCGGGATCAGCATGGCCTCGAAGAAAACGTAGAACAGCGCGGCATCCATCGCGCAGAACACCCCGATCAGCAGGCCCTCGAGCATCAGGAACGCGGCGAAGAATTGGCCGATATGCCGCGTGGCGGTGTTCCAGCCGGTCAGGATGGCAAGCATGCCGATGAAGGCGGTAAGGACCACCAACGGCAACGACAGGCCATCAACGCCCAGGTGGTAATCAATGTTGAAGGCCGGGATCCACGGAGCCCGGTACTGCCACTGGTAGCCGCCCGCCGGGTCGAAGCCCAAGGCCGCCACCACCGCCAGCACGAACACGAACAGGCTGGCCGCCAGCGCCCAGCGGCGCACCACGGCCGGATTCTTCAACAGCAGGGCCGCGAACCCCGCCGCGATCGGCGTCCAGATCATCAGGCCGAGCAGGGACACCGTATCACCCTCTCAAGAACAGATAGCCGAGCGCGGCAACCAGGCCCAGCAACATGGCCAGGGCGTAGTGGCCGAGCACGCCGCTTTGTACCTGGCGAAGCGTGGCAGCGGCGCAGCGGGCCATCCGTGCCGTCCCATTTACCATCAGCCCGTCGATCGTGCGCTGGTCGCCGATATGGGCGCATGCGTCCGCCACGGCGCGCGCGGCCCGCACGACCCATTTCTCGTAGAACACGTCAAAGCCGTATTTCTGGATAAGGATCAAACGCAACCGGGAAACGTTCGGTACCAGTTTGTCGGCATAGCCTTTTGCATACAGGAAATATCCGCCCACAAGGCTAAGCCCCAACAGCCAGACCGCGGGCGTCGCGAACCCGTGCAGAATTGCACCACCCAGGCCATTCCAGTTCTCTGCCATCCGCGCCAGCGTGTCGTGCGCAGCATGAACGACCAAGGCATCTCCCAGCAACCCGCCATAGAGGAACGCCTCGACCCCGAAGCCCGCCACCAACGTCAGCATCGCCAGCAGGACCAGCGGGAAAACTACGGTCGGATCCCGCTCCCGCGCCTGTTCCGCTTCCGTCGAGCGGGGGGTTCCCTGGAACACGTACCACCACAGGCGCAACGAATACAACGCGGTCACCGCCACCCCGGCAAGCGCCAGGAAATGCGCCGGCTTGGCCAGCAGCAGATCGGAATGCGCCAGCGCCTCGATGATGGATTCCTTGGAGAAGAAGCCGGCAAAACCCGGCATACCGATCAGCGCCAGCGAGCCGATGGCGAACGTGGCGGCGGTTATCGGCATGCGCCGCGCCAATCCGCCCATGTGCCGGATGTCTTGCCCGTGGTGCATCGCCAGGATCACCGATCCGGCGGCCAGGAACAGCAACGCCTTGAAGAAGGCGTGCGTAAAGAGATGGAAAATGCTTGCGGCGTAGGCCGAGGCGCCGAGCGCCAAGGTCATGTAACCGAGCTGGGACAGGGTCGAGTAGGCGATGACCTGCTTGATGTCGTTGGCGACCAGTCCGAGCAGGCCCATCGAGAGAGCGGTGACGCCGCCGACCAGCAGGATCAGGTTGAGCGTCGCCTCGCTGCCCTCGAACAGCGGGGACAGCCGCGCCACCATGAAAATGCCCGCTGTCACCATCGTGGCAGCATGGATCATCGCCGAGATCGGGGTCGGGCCCTCCATCGAATCGGGCAGCCAGACATGCAGCGGCACCTGCGCCGACTTGCCCATGGCGCCAACGAAAAAGAGCAGGCAAATCAGGCTCAGCGCGCTCAGGCCAGAGAACGGCGACGGCTGCTGCGCCAGCGCTTCGCTCTGCGCAAACACGGTGGAATAGTCCAAGCTGCCGGCGACGGCCAGCAGCGCCCCCATGCCAAGCAGGAAGCCGAAGTCTCCCAAGCGGTTGACCAGGAAAGCCTTGAGCCCCGCGCTCGGTGCCCGTGCCCGGGTATACCAGAACCCGATCAGCAGGTACGACACCAAGCCGACCCCTTCCCAGCCAATGAACAGCAGCAGGAAGTTGTCCGCCATGACCAGCAGCAGCATGGCGAGCGTGAACAGCGACAGGTAGGCGAAGAACCGGACGTAGCCGGGATCCCCGCGCATGTAGCCGATGCTGTAGACGTGCACCAGCAGCGAGATAAGCGTGACCACGATCATCATCACCACGCTCAGGGAGTCGATCAGAAAACCGATCTTCATCCCGAAGTCGCCCGGACCCCAGCGGTAGAGGGTAAAAGCTTGCGGTTCCGGGTTCTGTGCATAGCCCACCGCCAGGACGACGCTGGCCAGAAACGCGACGCCGACACCCGCGAGAGTGAGTTGCGTGGCGGCTTTCGGGCTGAGGACGCGTACGCCCAATCCCACACCGACCGCACCCGCACCGACCGCGCCCACGACGATCAGGGCAAGAGTCTGAAGATCCATCAGCCGCGCACCTCGCTCAGGTCTTCGGCATCAATGGTTTCGCGGCTGCGGAACACCACCACGACGATGGCTAGGCCGATTGCGATCTCGGCGGCGGCGATGGTCAGTACAAACAGCGCGAACGCCTGCCCCGCGAGATCCTGCAGGTAGTGGGATGCCGCGATGAGATTGGTGTTGACCGCCAGCAGGATCAGCTCCAGCGACATCAGCAGCACCAGTGCATGCCGGCGGTTGACGAACACGCCAGCGACACCGATCGCGAACAGCGCCCCGGACAGGAGCATGAAATGGGTCAGGCTCAGCATGGCGGCTCCGAGCGGCCGTCGGTCAGCCGCAGACGGTCTTGCTTGCGCACCCGGCTCTGCCGCGCCGGGTTCTGGCGGTGGTGATCCGGGCGCACGCGCAACGTCAGCGCGATCGCGCCGACGATGGCGACCAGCAGCGCGACCGCGGCGGCCTCGAACGCCAAGGCGTAATCGGTATACAGCACGGACCCCAGCGCCTTCGTGTTGCTGTATTCCAGCGGTGCCGGCAAAGGCTGGGCGGTTGGGGAGAAATCCGGCGCGAGAAGAGCCATGCCGAGTTCGGCGACCATCACCGCGGCCACCGCCGAGGCGACGATCCGGTAGTTGCGGCGCCGGTGGATCGTCGGCGTATGCCGCTCGACCATCATCACCACGAACAAAAACAGCACCAGGACCGCCCCGATGTAGACCAGCACCAATAGAATCGACAGGAATTCCGCCTCCAGCAGCATCCAGAGCATGGCGGCGGTGAAAAACGACAGGATCAGGGACAGGGCCGCATGCACCATGTTCCTCAGAGTCACGGCGGCCGTGGCGACCGCCAGCAGCACGGTCCCGAACAGGTAGAACAGCAGCGTCTGGAAGGCCATCAGCGGAACTTGGCGTCGCTCTTGCGGTGTCCGGCGATCTGCTCCTCATACTGGTCGCCGACCGCCAGCAAGTCTTCCTTGGTCATGATCTGGTCGCCGCGGCGTTCGAAATGAAACTCCAGGAGGTCAGTTTCGACCACCGCGTCGGTCGGGCAGGCCTCCTCGCAGAAACCGCAGTACACGCACTTGAAGAGGTCGATGTCGTACCGGGTGGTCCGCCGGCTGCCGTCGGCGCGTTCCTCGGATTCGATGGTGATGGCCAGCGCCGGGCAGACCGCCTCGCACAATTTGCAGGCGATGCAGCGTTCCTCGCCGTTGGGATAGCGGCGCAACGCGTGCAGGCCGCGGAAGCGCGGGGATTTCGGGGTTTTTTCGTCCGGATAGCGCAGGGTGATCTTGGGTGAAAACAGGCGCCGGGCGGTCAGTCTCAGGCCCCGCAACAGGTCCCACAGGCTCAAGCTGCGCAGCAGGTACAACATGGAATTCAGCCAGCGCACGACGTCACCCCGTAAGCCCGGCGTAGCGCACGGCGCCCAGCACGAAGATCCAGATCAGCGTCACCGGGATGAACACCTTCCAGCCCAGGCGCATGATCTGGTCGTAGCGGTAACGCGGGAAGGTCCCCCGGAACCACAGGAAGCAGAACATAAAGAACGCGGTCTTGAGGAGCCACCAGTGGATGCCGGAATCCAGAACCGGGATCGCCTGCGCGATCTGTGTACCCTCCAACGGCGACAGCCAGCCGCCGAAGAACAGGGTCGCGGTCAGCGCCGAGATCAGGATCATGGCGGAGTATTCCGCCAAGAAGAACACCGCGAACGCCGAACCGGAATATTCCACATGGAAGCCTGCCACCAACTCCGACTCCCCTTCAACCACGTCGAACGGCAGGCGGTTGGTCTCAGCCACGCCCGACACCAAGTACACCAAGAGCAAGGGCAGCAGGGGCAGGAAGAACCAGTCCAGGATGCCGCCCGACTGCGCCTGAACGATAGCGGCGAGGTTGAGGCTGCCGCTCAGCATCAGCACACCGACCAGCGCGAAACCCATCGCGATTTCGTAGGACACCACCTGCGCCGCTTGGCGCATCGCCCCGAGCAGGGCGTACTTCGAGTTGGACGCCCACCCAGCGATGATGATGCCGTACGCGCCAAGCGAAGTCAGCGCCAAAACGTACAGCAGGCCCGCATCGATGTTCGCTAGCCAGAGGCCGTCGTCGAACGGCACCACTGCCCAGGCGCCAAGCGCCGGAACCAGGGCCGCGAGCGGCGCCAGCAGGAACAGGCCCCGGCTGGCCTGAGCCGGGAGAACGACTTCCTTGGTCAGAAGCTTCAGCACATCGGCGATCGGCTGGAACAGGCCACGCGGCCCGACCCGGCTCGGCCCCAACCGCATCTGGATAAACCCGACCACCTTGCGTTCGGCGTACGTGTAGTACGCCACCACCGCCAGCAACGGCAGCAGGATCACCATGGCGCCGAGCAGGATCTCTCCGACCCGGAGCCACACCGACAAGTCGGTCATCCAATCAGGCATCGTGCAGGTCCACCACGCTGAATGCGGCGCCGAGCAGCCCCAGGCGAATATCCCCGGTCGGCAGGTAGACGCAGTCGCGCGGGACCTGCGCGTCCACCACCAGGGGAAGCCTGAGAGATGACCCATTCTGGGACAGGCACGCATGTGTCGCGTCCTTCAGGCCCCGTTTGTTCAGGGTTTCCGGGTGCAGGTGTAACGCCAAGTCCTGCGCCAGCGCGGTCTGCTGCAGGGCGTGGGCATGCCGGGTCGCTGGGTCCTGCTGGTAAATCGACGGGGAGCCCACCCGCAAAAGGCCCTTTTCCGGCAACTGCCTCGCGCCTTTGAGCGGTTTGTCGGGCACAACCACACGCGCTTCCAGGCCGCGGCAGTGCGCAATCAGGGAAACCCCGGCAAAACCTGGATCGTGACCGGTCATGCGCAGCAACTCCACCAGCACTTCCGTGCCATCCCTCACCTCGCCCGGTGGGGAGACGGCAGGAGTCATCGATTGCCAGCGCCCTTCCAGATTGATCAAATGGCCCCCGCGTTCCCCAACCGTGGGGATCGGCAGCAACAGGTCGTACGGCAGGTGTTGCGGATCCGGGACGAACGACTGGAAACCGATCGTCTTCCGTGCCGCAGCCAGTGCTTGGCGCATTTGCGCCGGGTCGGTGACGTCGCAGGCTGGATCCGTTCCGTAGAACACCCAAAGATCCGGCGGCTCCTCCAGCCGCGACGGTAAATCCACGCCATCCACGGCCTTGCCGCCGGGGCCACGGTGCGCGACGCATCCGGTCAGCCATGCCCCGGGCGCGTTGGCGCCCTCCGGCAGGGCGCCCAGGCGAATTCCGGTTCGTTTGCATAGCTTGTGTGCGGAAGCGTAAAGCAGGCTGGCGTCCGGATGGTTAAGCGCAAGCGGGCCCAGCCAGAACAGGGCATTGTCCGCCTCGCCCAGGCGCTGCGCGAGCCGGTCGGAAAAACGCGCATAGGCTTCTTTCGACTTCAAGGCATGCGCGCGCTCCACCGACTGCAGCAGGGTCAGCCACTGCCGGGGCGACAGGATGACTTCCTCGGTCGGCGCAAAGTTCCAGTCGAACGGGGCAGGATTGATGACCCAGACTTCCGTGCCCGAATGCATCGCCTGACGCAACCGGTGGTTGAGAATCGGCTGGTCGTGCCGCAGGAAGCTGCCCATCAGGACAACGATGTCGCTTTCGGCAATTCGGTCCACGTCGCACCCGAGCGTTGGCCAGCGCGGATACTGCCCGCCCCCGCGGAAATCCGACATGCGGGTCCGGTGCTCCACCGTCTCGGCACCGCATCGGCGCAGCAACTGCTGGAACCGGAAACATTCCTCTACCGTGCTGGACGGATGAATCAGGCCGGCCTTGGTGCCAGATTCCGCCAGGATTTCCGCCGCCAACCCCAGGGCTTCCTCCCAGCTGATCCGAACCCAGTGGTCACGGTGACGGACCAACGGCCAGCACAAGCGGTCCGGGTGGCTGGCCGCCTGGTAACTGAACCGGTCCCGGTCCGACAGCCAGCTTTCGTTGATCGTCTCTTCGCTACGCGGCACGCAACGGATCTGCCGCCCACGCAAGATATGCCGGGACAGGTGGGATCCGACTCCGTCGTGCTCGCCGATTCCCGGATGATCATTCAGTTCCCAAGCCCGGGCGCTCATCCGCGAAGGCCGGGCGTTGAGCGCGCCGACCGGGCACAGGTCGATCACGCACCCTGAAAGTTCGGAATTCATCGCCCGCTCGACGTAGGTGCCGATTTTCATGAATTCACCGCGCCCGAACGCGCCCAGTTCCTGATCGCCGGCAATTTCCTCGGTGAACCGCACACAGCGGGTGCAGTGGATGCAGCGCGTCATGTCGGTCGACACCAGCGAGCCCAAGTCCGGGTCCGGCACCACTCGCCGTGCTTCCGAGTAGCGGGAGATGTCGCTGCCGTACTCGAGAGCCAGGTCTTGCAATTCGCATTCGCCACCCTGATCGCAAATCGGGCAATCGAGCGGATGATTGATCAGAAGGAATTCCATGGTGGCGCGCTGCGCTTCGCGGGCCAGTTCGGAACGGGTCTGCACCTCCATGCCGTCCATCACCGGGGTGGAGCAGGCCGGGGCCGGGCCGCGTGCGCCCGCCACTTCGACCAGGCACATGCGGCAGTTGGCCGCCACCGAGAGTTTCGGGTGATAGCAGAAGCGCGGAATCGGAATGCCCTCGCGGTCCGCCACCGCGATCAGCATCTCACCGGGGGTCGCTTCAACTACGCGCCCGTCCAAGGTGATCGTAATCGGATCGCTCATGCCGGACTCACCGGGCTCTTGCCGTGGCGGATGTAGTACTCGAACTCGTCGCGGAAGTGACGTAGCATCCCCTGCACCGGCCAAGCCGCGGCATCCCCAAGCGCGCAGATGGTGTGACCCTCGATGCGGTCAGGCACTTTCTCCAAGATCTCCAGGTCCTGCTCCTCGCCCCGCCCCTCGACAATGCGGGTCAGCACGCGGTACAGCCAGCCCGTGCCCTCCCGGCATGGCGTGCACTGCCCGCAGGATTCCTGGAAATAGAAGCGGGAGATGCGCTGCAGCGTCCGCACCATGTCGGTGGTTTCGTCCATCACGATCACCGCGCCGGAGCCGAGCAGCGAACCCGCCTCCGCGAGGCTTTCGAAATCCATGTCGAGCCCCATCATGGTCTTGGCGGGAAGCACCGAGACCGAGGAACCGCCCGGAATGACTGCCTTGAGTTCGCGGTTTTTCCAGACTCCGCCGCACAATTCAAGCAGGTCCGCGAACGGGATGCCGAGCGGAAGCTCGTGATTGCCGGGCCGGGAGACGTGGCCGGACACCGAGAAGCACCGGGTGCCACGGCTCTTTTCCGTCCCGACCTGCCAGCCCGGCTCTTCGCGGAGAATCCCCGGCACCAGCGCCAGAGTTTCCACGTTGTTGACCGTGGTCGGGCGCCCCCACAACCCGTAATTGGCCGGAAACGGCGGCTTGAAGCGCGGAAACCCTTTCTTGCCTTCCAGAGATTCCAGCAATGCGGTTTCCTCGCCGCAGATATACGCCCCGGCCCCCAGCGTGTCGTGAAGGTAGACCGTGACACCTTTGCCCTGAATATTGGTGCCTAACATTCCGTTTTCGTATGCTTCACGCAATGCCCCTTGGAACCGGCGGTACGGTTCGTCGCCGAATTCCTCGCGCAAGTAAGCGTACCCCGTGCCAGCACCAATCGCATAGCAGGCGATGGCCATGCCCTCAATCAGGGCGTGCGGATTGAAGCGCAGGATATCCCGGTCCTTGCAGGTGCCCGGTTCCGATTCGTCGGCATTGCATACGAGATAGCTTTCGTCGCAATCCGGCATGAACTCCCATTTCACCCCGGTCGGGAACCCCGCGCCGCCACGTCCGCGCAACCCCGAACTTTTTATCTGTTCGATCAGGTCGCGCCGCGGCGGGCGCTTGGCGAGAATCTTTTTCCATACGCGGTAGCCGCCAACCGACTCGTACGCCTTCAACGACCAGGGCTCCGGGTGCTCGAGTGTGGCGAAGCACATCTCATTGTGGTGCTTGATCACGACAGCGCCCCCAGAATCTTGTCGACCTTCTCCAGAGTCAGATTCTCGTGGTAGACATGGTCAACCTGCATCATCGGCGCGCCACAGCACCCCGCCAGGCATTCTTCCTCGGATTTCAGGTAGATCCGGCCATCCCGGGTCGACTCGCCAGCGCGAATGCCCAGGCTTTTTTCGATGTGGGCCAGAATCTCCTCGCCGCCGCGCAGCCAGCAGGAAATGTTGGTGCAAACCGCTACCGTATGACGCCCGACCGGCTGGTGCTTGAATCCGGTGTAGAACGATCCGACCTCGTACACCTGGACTGCCGGAAGACCCAGGTAGTCGGCCACGGCATCCATGCGTTCCGGGGTCAGGTGGCCGTACTCCTTCTGTACCTCTCGCAGGGCCCCCAGTACTGCGGAACGCCGATGTTCCGCGGGGAAGCGTTCCAGCCAGGTGTCGATGCGGCCGCGCAGGCCCGAGTTCAGGATGTCGTTCACCGGTCGACCTCGCCAAACACCAGATCCAGGGTGCCGATCAGGGCGACCACGTCCGCCAGCATATGCCCGCGCGCCAATTCATCGAGCGCCGCCAGGTGAGGAAAGCCCGGCGCGCGGATCTTCAGCCGGTACGGCTTGTTCGCCCCGTCCGAGACCAAATACACGCCGAATTCGCCTTTCGGGTGTTCGACCGCGGCATAGGTCTCTCCTTCCGGCAGGCAGAACCCTTCCGTAAACAGCTTGAAGTGGTGGATCATCGCCTCCATGTCGTGCTTCATCTCTTCGCGCGGCGGCGGCACGATCTTGTGGTCGGCAACGATGACCGGTCCCGGATTCTTGCGCAGCCATTCCACGCACTGGCGGATGATCCGGTTCGACTGGCGCATCTCCTCGACCCGCACTAGGTAACGATCGTAACAGTCGCCGTTGGTGCCAACCGGCACGTCGAACTGCATCGCGTCGTACACCGCGTACGGCTGCCGGCGGCGCAAGTCCCAGGGGATGCCGGAACCGCGCAACATAGGGCCGGTGAATCCCAACTGCAGCGCACGCTCGGGGCTGACCACGCCGATGTCCACCGTACGCTGCTTCCAGATGCGGTTGTCGGTCAGCAACGTCTCGTATTCGTCGACGCAACCGGGAAAGCGACCGGTGAACGCTTCCAGGAAATCCAGCAGGCTGCCCTCGCGGTCGCGGTTCCGCAGGCGCGCCTTGCGTTCCGAGCAGAAACGCGACGGCTGGTGGCGCGGCATCGACTCCGGCAGGTCGCGATACACGCCGCCGGGCCGGTAGTAGGTCGCGTGCATGCGTGCGCCGGTGGTCGCCTCGTAGCAGTCCATCAGGTCTTCCCGCTCGCGGAAGGCATACAGGAACACGGTCATGGCGCCGATATCAAGCGCGTGCGCGCCCAGCCAGAGCAGGTGATTGAGGATGCGGGTGACTTCGTCGAACATGACCCGGAGGTACTGCGCGCGCGGCGGGGGCTCGATCTCGAGCAACTGCTCGATCGCGCGCACGTAGGCATGCTCGTTGCACATCATGGACACGTAATCCAGCCGGTCCATGTAGCCGATGCTGTGGTTGTAGGGCTTGCTTTCAGCCAATTTCTCGGTGCCCCGATGCAACAGGCCAATGTGCGGGTCGACGCGTTCCACGATTTCACCGTCCAGCTCCAGCACCAGTCGCAGGACGCCGTGGGATGCCGGATGTTGCGGCCCGAAATTCATGGTGTAGTTGTGGATCTCAGCCATGGCCTTGCCCTCGCCGGACTTTCGGCACGGTAACCCGCGGCTCGATGGTCACCGGCTGGTAGATCACCCGCCGAAGACCGGGATCGTAACGGACTTCCATGTGCCCGCTCAGGGGGAAATCCTTGCGCAACGGGTGTCCGATGAAGCCGTAATCGGTCAGGATACGGCGCAAGTCCGGGTGGCCCTCGAACACGATGCCGAACAAGTCGAAAGCTTCCCGCTCGTACCAGTCCGCGCATTGCCAGAGCTCCCGCACCGACGGCAGTGTCGGCCACGCGCCGCTCGCGCAGCGCGCCACCACCCGGACCCGCCGATTATGGGACAGCGAAAGCAACTGGTAGGCGACGGCGAATCGTCCGTTCTGCGTCACCGGCGGATGCGGGTTCGCGAAAGAGTAACGGGCCGAGGTGGCTGCCGCCGATGCCCGCGAAAATCCGGCGGCACTCGCCTCTTCGGTCTGCCATTCATCCTGTCCGTATTCGGCATAGTCGAGGCCCGCCAGGTCGATGAGTTGCTCGAACCGGCATTCCGGGTCGTCGCGAAGGTGGCGCAGGATGTCGGCCACATGCTCGGCCGAGGTTATCAGGCACGGGCAATCCCGGTCGGCGCGGACTTCAGCCCGGTCGCCCAGCCAGTCCGCCTGTGCGGAAATCCAGGAATCTGAGGCGGCCATTCAGCGCGCCAGCGTATGGGTGCGGCGGATCTTGTTCTGCAATTGCAGTATCCCGTACAGCAACGCTTCCGCCGTCGGCGGGCAGCCTGGAACGTAGATGTCGACCGGCACGATGCGGTCGCAACCGCGCACCACGGAATAGGAATAGTGATAGTAGCCTCCACCATTCGCGCACGACCCCATCGAGATGACCCATTTCGGATCCGGCATCTGGTCGTACACGCGGCGCAGGGCCGGAGCCATCTTGTTCACCAGGGTCCCCGCCACGATCATCACGTCCGACTGCCGCGGGCTCGGCCGGAACAGCGCGCCAAACCGGTCCAGATCGTAACGCGACGCGCCGGCGTGCATCATTTCCACCGCGCAGCAGGCAAGCCCGAAGGTCATCGGCCAAAGCGAACCTGAGCGTGCCCAGTTGATCAACAGGTCGGCGCTGGTCACCATGAAGCCGCGCTGTAACTGCTCCGCCTCTTGCGGGCGCAGCTGTTCCATCAATCCCATTCCAACGCCCCTCGTCGCCATTCGAACGCAAAGCCTACGGCCAGAATCAGCAAAAACACCGCCATCGAAATCAGCCCGTACACCCCGACCTCATCCAGCGCCACCGCCCACGGAAACAGGAACGCGACCTCCAGATCGAACAACACAAACAGGATCACCACCAGGTAGTAGCGCACGTCGAATTTCATGCGCGCATCGTCAAAGGCCTCGAATCCGCATTCGTAGGGGCGCAACTTGTCCGGGTCCGGGTCCCGCCTCGACATCAGGTGCCCCAGCAGCAGCACGGCCACGCCGATGCCTGCACCCACCAGAAGGAACAACAATACAGCCAGGTATTCGTCAAGCATTCAGACTCTCTCCCGGTTCAACTCGCGGGTTCCGCGAGGCTGCGGAAATACTCTGCGATGCGGGCTCGGCGGCACCGAACAGCACCGGCCGCATCCGCGGTCCCTGGAGGCAACGGCACCCGCAAAGCCCGATTGAAATTATAGACCCCCGCCCCTGAATCGGAAACCGGCTGCATTCCCAGAAACCGCCAAGGCCCCCTGCCCCCGATGAACCGCCAAAATGTATGCACAGATCTCGCGGCCTGACCGCAGGAGTCATGTACGTCAATCCAAGTGATCTGGTAGGCGCGATTGGAATCGAACCAACGACCTCTACCATGTCAAGGTAGCGCTCTAACCAACTGAGCTACGCGCCTACGGGGTCTCCGGCAGGCTCCCCAATACTACCATGCCGCCGGGAATGCGTGCGAGCCGGTTAGTCCGGTGCGCCTTCGACGTATTCCGCGTGTGCGCGATCCGCCGCCACGGTCGGGGCGTTGATTCCAGTCGCCATATTGTAGTGGTTCCTGTGGTGCAGGATGCAGACGATCAAGGTCGCCAGCACCTCGTTCAACGCGGCGATGACTTGCTGCAGGTCGGGCTTGTATGCACCCGTCACGGCGCCATCGGTCATTAGATGGGGAAGCGGAGGCTTGTAGACCAGGGCGCGGCTTGCCGGAGACAGTACGGGGGGCGGAGAATGTGGTTTGGGAACGTTTAGATGAGCGGAAAGGGGTAATTCGAGGCGGCAGGGTACTCTACATGCCGGCCAGCCGCCAAGCAGCCTCTAATGCTTCCCGGTACAGAAACGGTGCGCTTCTTCAGCGTATAGTGACCAGCAGGCTTTCATTTGCGGGTTAAACCACCCGTAGGCGCGCGGATGATAGGTATGTAGCCAGATTGCCCTCCACAGGTCGCATTCAATGATTCCGCTCTCGTAGAGGCCATCATTGCTATATTCGGAGGCTGGCTCCCAACGCTTCTCGTATTGCTGTAACCCCTGTACCCCACCAAAACCCTCCAAGACGGCATTTTTAGCCTCCCTGCCCTGCGTTACGACAATCTTAGGACACAGGAGCCGCAGCTCACCTGGCACGAAGCGACGGCATTCCCTGAACAGCGTCGCAGGCGCTTGTTTTCTGTGCGCCTGCGTGTAGCGGCATTTGACGGTGTTGACATGCGCGAAGTAGCGTCGCGCGTCATCGGGGTCGAGTTTCGGTCTGAATTGGCTGAGTAGCAAGTGTGCCATCTGATGGGTATGGGACCAGTGGCAATTCTTGGGCAATGAATCTAGGTCGTCGGCAAGCGTACGCCGGCGGACGGCCTCGGCCATTCGGTCTCCCGGATCTGGCCACCCCTCGCCTGGATCCAGCGAGACGAAGGCGAGGCGGGGCATCCGATCCTTTCCGTAGTCGGGTCCCACATAGGTCATCTTCGCTTCCACGAAATCAGGGGACCCGGCAGAGCTCTTCGCCTTTGACGGACACCGGAAATCGGTCGGCAGGATGCCGTTGGTTTCGTAGTGCTTTTCTAGGGCTTGAAGCATCCGTTTGGTTTTGCGGCTCATTTTCTTACTGAGGTCGTATGATAGCCCAAGCGACACAGCAGCTCTGGCTCCTGCAGACCGCCGCGATTTTGGCGGCAAGTTAGTCCCCCCTCTCCCAAAAAGTTCGGTCAATTCCGCAATGGTCTGGCCCAAGGCGCCCAGGGCCATGTAATGGGGTGCGCAGAGCGGCGGCGGCTCTTTTCTTCCCGTTGCGCCCGGGCCGCGGACATAAGGGGCGCCACCCGACTCCCGAATCATCTGCAGAAGTGCCGGCATCCCTGCCAACTGTGCTAGATCCGTCAGGATTTCCGGCCGCGCAAACAGGAATTGGCTGATCCGCACCGCGACGCCCTGGCCGGCAAACCCCCGCCTCCGGCACCACGCCACCGAAGTCTCAGGGTCTTTCACCAACTGCGTGACGACGCCGATCGGAATCCGGCAGGACCACGACCATTCGAGCTTCTTGTTCCACGCGCCAGCCAAGCGCTCTTTGCTGATTTTCGGGTGTCCTTCGGGATAGCCGGAGAACCAGACCCGCTCAAGCCCACTCTGTTCAAGCACCCCGGAATCCGCCACGTCAAGGCTGTCTTTCAGCGAACCGGCAGGCTCCCCGTCGCCAGCCAGAACCAAAGCTTCCCGCGCCGCCCCCTCGTCGCTCAGGCGCTGGAGCGTTTCCGCCAACTGCCCGGGAGTCCGGTAGCGCCGCGCCGTCAGGTGCGGAACCGTCCGGTGGCCAGACTGCCGCACATGCAAGCAATCCTGCACGAAGCTTTCCACGGTTTGGCCGCTCAGATGCGCGACGAAGATGTCCCACGCTTCCGGCAATCGCGCAAGGCTCTCGCCCTCTTGGCGAAGGTCGTCGCCGGTCACTTCCAGGCTGGGTGACAAATCAAGCATCGAAACCGAGCGTGTGTAATCCGTGGCCGGAGTAAAATTCAGCCTCCCCTATACTTTACTCTGGATATGAGGCCGCGATTTCTTGCCGTATGCTTCTCGGTTGCCGGACTGTTGCCCTTATGCATCACAGCCGTAAACGCCATGGATGTCGTTCTTGAAGGTCCGCTAATCCAGGGCGGACTCGTTCGCGGGCAGGTCGAGCCCGGCCAAACGGTCACGCTGGACGGCGAGGCGGTGGCAACTACCGAAGACGGGCGCTTTGTCATCGGCTTCGGCCGGGAACACCCTTCGCAGGCCATCCTGCGGATAAGCGGTTCCTCCTCCGTCTTCGAGCGAACTCTCGCCATCGAGGCGCGTGAATACCAGACCCAACACATCGAGGGCCTCCCCAAAAAAATGGTGACGCCGAACCCGGAAGACCTAGCGCGAATCAAGCGCGATCAGGCCAAAGTCAAGGCGGCCCGCTCCGTGCACAGCGCGCTCCGGGGGTTCCTGGAATCCTTCCGCTGGCCAGCCGCCGGCATCATCACCGGCGTCTATGGAAGCCGGCGGGTACTCAACGGCGAGCCGCGAAATCCGCACTACGGTATCGACATCGCCGCATCAGCCGGTACTCCCGTACTCGCGCCCGCTTCCGGACGGATCACGCTCGCGCACCCGGACATGTATTACACTGGCGCAACTCTCATTCTGGATCATGGTCTCGGCGTGTCTTCGACATTTCTGCACCTTCAGGACATTGACGTGGCCGTCGGCCAAACCGTCGCGGCCGGCGAACAGATTGGCCGGGTCGGATCCAGCGGGCGCTCCACCGGCCCGCATCTGGATTGGCGAATAAATTGGTTCGACGTTCGCGTCGATCCGGCCCTTCTAGTCGGGCCCATGCCTTCTCCCCCGGACGAAGGAGACGCCCAATGAAAGCGGGTCTGCTTGCCGCGTTCCTGGCTTTCGGAATTGCCGCAGCGCATGCGGCCAGCCCGGTCGACCGGGTCGTCGTGCGGAAGTCCGACGGGCTCCTGCAACTGATGGTCGGGACGCGAGTGGTTCGCCAGTTCCCCATTTACCTGGGCGGCAACCCGATTGGCCACAAGCGGCACCAGGGGGACAAGCGGACCCCCGAGGGGCGCTACGTGCTGCACGAGCGAAAGCGGCAGAGTCGTTTCTACCGCGCCCTGCGCATCTCATATCCCAACGAGACCGACCGCGCGGCGGCAGAAGCGGCCGGGCAGCCTCCCGGCGGCGACATCATGATTCATGGCATGCCCACTCTTGAAAAACGGAACCTGTTGATGTTCGATGGACCAAACTGGACCGACGGCTGCATCGCGATCAGCAATCCCCACATGCGGGAGGTCTGGGGCCTGGTGGAATTGGGCACGCCAATCGAAATCCTTCCATAATCAAAGAGTTATCTGTTTTCTAAATCTTTGCCATATTAATCAATAAGATGCGGCTAGGTTTTTTGCCGGTGAATTTTAATCTCGCTGAAATATCCAATACTTCTGAAGCCGCCTTTTTCGGTTCGGTATAGTCTTGTATCCCCCTGGCTTCTTTCGGACCTGAAGCCAGAATTATGACAACAACGATCGAGGGGATATCGTGTCCGCAATCTGGCAAGGCTGCCTTCGGTACCTGGAAGCAGAGCTGACTGAGCAGGACATCAATACTTTCGTTCGCCCGCTACACGCCGAAGAATCTCCGACCTCTCTCCTGCTCCTGGCGCCCAACATGGTGCTGCTCCAGCAGGTTCGCAACCGCTTCATGGACCGGATCGAGAATTACGTCCGGGCGTTCGCTCGCGAAGACCTGAGCATCGATCTTCGCGTCGGCACCCAGCCTCTCGCGCCCGAGGGCTCGCCTTCCTCCCCCCCGCAGACCGAGACGCGTGCGCCCGATTTCGGTATCGACCTCAATTATTCAGATCGCCTGCTGCCGAAGTTCACCTTCGACAAGTTCGTCCGCGGCCACTCCAACGAGCTGGCGTACGCGACGGCTGAGCTGGTCTCCCTGCAGGCCGGGAACGACGACTATAACCCCTACCTAATCTATGGTGGGGTTGGCCTCGGAAAGACTCACCTGATGCAGGCGATCGGGCACGCGATCCTGCAGAACCAACCGAACACCAGCGTGGTCTACCTGCACTGCGAGCAGTTCGTGCAGAGCCTGATCAGCGCGCTCCAGCACAATCGGATCGACTCCTTCAAGGCGTATTACCGTTCCGTCGATGTGCTCCTGATCGATGACATCCAGTTCTTGGCCGGCAAGGAGCGCTCCCAAGACGAGTTCTTCCACACATTCAATGCGCTGACCGGCCGGCAACGCCAAATCGTCGTCACCTGCGACCGCTACCCCAAGGAGATTGAGGGGATGGAAGACCGGCTGAAATCGCGCCTCGGCGGCGGCATGTACTGCGCGATCGATCCACCCAGCACAGAAACCCGCGCGGCGATCCTTCTCAGCAAGGCGGAGCAACGCGGCATCGATCTTCCCAACAAGGTCGCCTGGTTTATTGCGGAGAAAACCGTTGGCAGTGTGCGCGAACTGGAAAGCGCGCTGTCCCGCGTCATCATGCAGGCCAATGTCGGAGGACAGGAAATCGACGTGGACTTCGCCCGCCACTGCCTGCGCGACATCGTCCCCGTGCGGGACCGCCTCCTCAACGCGGATCAAATCAAGTCTGCCGTAGCCACCTACTACGACGTGACGAAAGAGGACCTCGATTCCCAGCGCCGCCCTCAAGCGATAGCCTTGCCCCGGCAGATGGCCATGAAGCTGCTACATGAACTGACGCAGATGAGTCTGGCCAGCATCGGTGAGTCCTTCGGGGGTCGAGACCACTCCACCGTCCTGTACGCCTGCCAGAAGATCCAAAAGCGGCTGGACGAGAACGATGAGCAGACCCAGGCTGACTATCGGAATCTCAAACGAAAGCTGCTCAGCTGAACAGGGCTAGAATAGGTTTGTGGATAACCTGCTAACAAACCACGGACAATTGTGAGTCATTAGCTCGAACCCCTGCTTTAACCCAAACCTAACCATTGTTCTCCACGCATCATGAATTGCATAATTAGTTGATTCATCTATAATTATCTGGGTTCTCCACGACTTCAGCCAACACTAATAACAATAAATTTAAATTATGAAATTCACTATTGAACAGCAGGCGCTCGTCGATCCACTTCGGAAACTTGCTAGTACTGCGCCGGACGTGGCGTCCTTGAATGCGTCCGTATCAGGCACCGATGCCGTCAACGCGGTAGCAAGCATCCTGATCGAGCCAGAGAAAGGCGGTGTGCGATTCACTGCAACCGACAATACTTTGCGCCTGGCATTCCATATCCCAGTAGAGGGAGAAGATCTCAAGCCCTGCACCGTGCCGGCCTCGACTCTTTTGCATATTTGTTCCCGGTTCTCTGCCGATGCGGAGATTTGCTTTGAACTCGAGGGAGACGGCAAGGCCATGAACGTTTCGCATGGGCGCAGCCGCTACAAGCTGGTCGTCGTAGACGCCAACGAATTTCCGGGCATCACTTCCCAGGACGACGAATACGAGCTTTCTCTGCCTGAGAACACTCTCCGCTCGCTGCTTTCCAGCGTCCGGTACGCGATGGCCCAGAACGACATGCGATATTACCTGCTGGGAGTATTACTTGATGTCGGCCCTGACTCGGTGACTGCGGTCGCGACGGACGGGCATCGCATGGCCGTAGCCGAACATGCGGTCCAGACTGGGGTGGACGAGTCGGTGCAGCCGATCATTCCCAGCAAGGGAGTTGAAGAATTAACCAAGATCCTGACCGACCAAGAGCAGGATCTGGTCCTCCATCTGGCCGGAAACCACTTGAGGCTGGAGCTGTCCGGGGACCGATGCGCATTCCACACGATGCTGGTGGACGGGAAATACCCCGACTATCGGACTGTAGTGCCAACAGAGCGGAAGTTGCGGGCTGAAGTCAGCCGGGAAGCGTTAATTAAGGCCGCAGAACGAATCATTCCAGTTACAGATGAACTGACGCAAGCGGTCATCCTCACGTTCAAGGATGGCGAAAATCTTGAAATCGGCGCCAGAAACAACAAAGGCGATACCGGCGAGGAACAGGTCGAAATGAAGATTGATCGGGATGACGGCGCAGAAGAAGAAGTAAAAATTTCTATAAATATCAAATACTTGATAGATTCGCTCCAAGCTTTGGGCGGCTCCGATGCCGTGCTGGCGGTGAATGATGGAAGTAGCAGTATGTTGATCACCCCTTCGGAGGGAAGCAGCAAGCATATCATCATGCCGATGAAGGCCTGAACTCCGTGCGGCTGGCCAGCCTGGAGGTCCGGAATCTTCGATGTCTGAGGGAGGTTCCCGAGCTGCTGCCGCACCCGGAATTCAATCTGGTCACCGGCCCTAATGCGGCGGGAAAAACAACATTCCTAGAGGCGATCGACTTGTTGGCCCGAGGGCGAAGTTTTCGATCTCATCAGCCCAAGGAACTGATAACGAAAGGAGAGAAGGAATATCTCCTTCGTGGACGGGTTGAGCCGGCCGGCCAAGGGAAAGAACCAACCCCGTTAACCCTAAGTCAGCGAAGAACCACGGAAAAACTTGAATTGCGCTGCGATGGAGAGCCGGTAAAAGGGCTGTCGGAAATCGCTCCGCGGCTGGCTGTCCAGGCCATCCATCCGGACAGCCATGCCTTGGTTCACGGCCCCCCGGCCCGGCGGCGAGCCTGGCTGGATTGGGGGGTGTTCCATGTGGAACCGGAATACCGGCGGAACTGGGCGAGTTACCAGCGGGCCTTGAAACAGCGCAATGCCGCGCTGAAGAGCCGCAGCCAAGACCCCACGCCCTGGGACCACCCGCTAGCCGAAGCGGGAGAGATCCTGACGGCCATGCGCCGGAGCTATCTCGAAGAAATCCGGGATCCGCTAGAGGGGTTTGCGCAGATCCTTCTACCTGAAAAGAGCTTGGAAATCAACTATCTACCGGGATATGACGAGTCCGCAGGGCTTGAAGAGTCATTGACTGCAGGGCTTGCATCGAGCCGGGAATCGGGGCAGACCACGGCAGGCCCGCATCGCGCGGAGCTGGCGCTGGTGCTGGGCGGGATGCCCGCGACGCGAATTGCGTCCCGAGGACAGTCCAAACTGCTATCTTGCTGTCTTCTTCTGGCCCAGGTAGCCCTGTTCCAAGAATTGAGAGACGAAAGCTGTGTTCTATTGTTCGACGATCTTTCGGCAGAGCTGGACGGACGGCATCTGGGCCTGCTCCTGGAGGCGCTCTCCGGAAGCGAAGCACAACTATTTGTGACCCGAGTCCAGGAGGACCCGCTAAGCGCCTCCCCCCAAGGGTTTGAAGGCCGTGTGTTCCATGTGGAACAAGGGTCGGTTTCATTGACATCAGGGGGGTGATCAAGGTAAAATTAAGGGTCTTTTGCGAGGTAGAAAAATGGCTTACGACGCGTCTTCCATCAAAGTTCTGAAAGATCTGGAGGCGGTCCGGAAACGCCCGGGAATGTATATCGGTGACACCGATGACGGGACGGGCCTACACCATATGGTGTTTGAGGTTGTCGACAACTCAGTCGACGAGGCTTTAGAGGGGCATTGCACCGAGATCTTGGTGACCTTGAACGAAGACGGTTCCGTGACAGTGATCGACAACGGGCGCGGAATCCCGATCGAGATGCACGAAGAAGGCCGCCCGGCGGCCGAATTGGTGATGACCACCTTACACGCAGGCGGGAAGTTCGACGAGCACTCCTACAAGGTATCCGGCGGGTTGCACGGGGTTGGGGTTTCTGTCGTAAACGCCCTGTCCGAGCGTCTGGATCTGGTCATTGACCGAGACGGACAACGGTGGCACCAGGAGTATTCCATGGGTCGGCCGAAAGGCGATTTTGCATCGATAGGCTCGTCCGAACAAACCGGGACAACTATCAGGTTCTGGCCTTCGAAGAAAGTCTTCAGCAACATTACTTTTCACTACGAGACGTTGGCGGCCCGCTTGAGGGAGCTATCCTTCCTCAATTCTGGCGTGCGGATCCGGCTGGAAGACCATAGCACTGGCAGGAGAAGCAATTTTCATTACGAGGGCGGCATCGTCGCTTTCGTTAAACACAGCAACTCAGGCAAGGAACCGCTGCAGCCCTCGGTAATCTCGATCACGGGCGAGCAGGGTGGGGCGGAGATTGAAGCTGCGCTGCAGTGGAATGTTGGATACCATGAGAATATTCTTTGCTATACCAATAACATACGACAGAGAGACGGGGGGGCCCACCTTGCAGGGTTCCGTGCCGCGTTGACCCGGACCATTAACAACTATGTGGAAAAAGAAGGGTTCGGAAAGCGCCTGTCTGTCGCGCTGACCGGGGAAGATGCACGGGAGGGCTTGACGGCGGTCCTGTCGGTCAAAGTGGCCGACCCAAAATTTTCTTCCCAGACCAAGGACAAGCTGGTGTCGTCCGAAGTGAAGGGGTTGGTCGAGAGCGTGATTGGCGACCAGTTGCGGGATTTCCTTCTGGAGAACCCGGGCGAGGCAAAGCAAATCGTCGAAAAAATCGTGCGCGCGGCCCAAGTGCGCGAGGAAGCGCGAAAGGTGCGGGAAACGGCTCGGCGGAAGACCGTGTTCGACGTCGGGGGGTTGCCAGGGAAACTGGCGGACTGTCAGGAACGCGATCCTGCCCGCTCGGAGTTGTTCCTGGTCGAGGGTGATTCCGCCGGCGGTTCCGCAAAACAGGGCCGGGATCGGGCGACCCAAGCAATTTTGCCTCTCAAAGGGAAAATTCTCAATGTCGAGCGCGCGCGCCTAGACCGAATGCTGGCATCGGAGGAGATTACTTCACTGATCACCGCGCTTGGCACTGGCATCAAGGAGGAATTCGACATTGACCGCCTGCGTTACCACCGCATTATCATCATGACGGATGCCGATGTTGATGGGGCGCACATCCGGACCCTTCTTCTGACATTTCTGTATCGGGAAATGACAAGCCTCGTCGAACAGGGACACGTCTACATTGCCCAGCCACCGTTGTACAAGGTGAAAAAGGGGAAAAAGGAGAAGTACCTGCTGGACGACGAGGAGTTGACCGCGCATCTCCAGGAAGAAGCGCTTGAAGGCGCGGAGCTTTATACGAAGGTTGGCGCAGCACCAATGGATCAAGATCAACTAATTGATTTAATGGATAAATGTAAGAATGCCTTAGCGAGCGTTTCGCGTCTTTCTATCCGCCATGATCGGGAATTTCTGGCGCATCTGCTGAGGGTGCCGGGGCCGAAGAAAATGGAGCCGGGCACCAGGGAATTGAAATCTTGGGGCAAGGCGATCACAGAGCGCGCGAGCCGCCTTGAGCCGGAAAGCCGAGAGTTCCAGTACCGGGTGGAACCGGATCCCGCGACGGGCCCCCGGCTGGTGTTGGAGCGCGTCGCAGAAGGCTTGGCCACGACCGATATTTACTATCATGATTTCTTCGCCGCTAAGGAATATCAGGCTATTCAGGATTTCGCCAAGGCTCAGAAAGGCCTTTTGGGAGAAAATTCCCGCATGGTGCGCAAGAACCAGGCCTGCGAGTCTTCAGATTTCGTCGAGCTGTATGAATGGCTGCTGGAAGAGGCTCGCCGCGGGCAGACCATCCAGCGCTACAAGGGCTTGGGCGAGATGAACCCGGAACAGTTGTGGGAAACCACCATGCATCCCGAGGCCAGGCGCCTGCTCAAAGTCGACATCGGAGATGCACAGGCGGCAAATGATCTGTTTGACACCCTGATGGGCGAAGGAGTTGAGAATCGCCGCGACTTTATCAAGGCAAACGCCCTCAAGGCCGGAAACATCGACATCTGAAGAAGATGAGTTCGGCCAACCCCCTTCTGGAGGAGCGGCCGCTACCGGCGTTCGGCCGGATTCTTCCGGAACATGCGTGCCCGGCGATCGAATCGATTCTTGCCGATAATCGAACCCGAATTAAAGACCTGAATCCGGATCCTCCGGACGAAACCTCGCTGTTGCTTCCCCTGGAAGAGATGGGGAGCCGGCTCGAAGAAGCGTTTTCCCCGATCCAGCACCTTCGCGCAGTCTGCGACAGCTCCGAATGGAGGGAAGCCTATAATACATGTTTGCAGAAAATAACGGAATATAGTACAGAATTACTGCATAATAAAGAATTATATTTGAATTTAAAGAAACTTCGTGAAAGTGACGCTTGGCCGGATTTGTCGGCACCGCGCCAAAAGGAAGTCATTCTCGCCCTGAGAGATTATCAGCTGGGAGGTGTCCACCTGCCAGAAGAGAAAAAGAAGCGTTTTGCGGAGATCGAGCAGGAATTGGCAGCCAGTTGTGCCCGCTTTACGGACAATGTTACCGATGCGACCGGCGCTTGGTCGCTGGTGCTTGAGGAAGAGTCGCGTTTAGAGGGCGTACCGCCTCCTCACCGGGAAATGCTGCGTGCGGATGCTGAGGCACATGGTCTGAATGGCTGGCGGATCAGTCTCATGCCCCCTAGCGTGCAGGCAATTCTTACCTATGCGGATGATCGGGATCTCCGTTATGAGGTTTATGTGGCGTATACGACTCGCGCATCGGATCAAGGGCCCCACGCTGGAAAGTACGACAACACCGAGTTGATCGAGCAAATCCTCCGCTTGCGCTATGAACAGTCTCAACTAATTAATTTCAAAACTATTTCAGAGCGTGCTTTGGCGACGCGGATGGCTGAAACCCCCTCGCAGGTGCTGGATTTTCTCTGTGACTTAATGGAGCGTGCTCGGGAACAGGCTAAAAATGAATGGAAGGAACTCCAGGAGTTTGCTCGAAATGAATTAGGGTTGGAAGACATGCAACGTTGGGATCAGGCTTGGGTCAGAGAACGCCTTCGGATCAGCCGGTACGGGTTGCGGGAAGCGGAACTCAAGCCGTTTTTTGCGGCGGACGCAACGATACAGGGAATGCTGGATCTCGCCGCAGACCTTTTCCAACTGAAGATATCCCAGCGTGACGACGTGGAAGTCTGGCATCCGGACGTAAGGTTCTACGAGATTCATGATGCGCACGGAGAGCTTCTAGGGCAGTTTTACTTGGATCCGTACGCCCGTCCGCATAAGCACGGGGGAGCTTGGATGGGAACTTGCGCTCACCGCCGCCGTTGCGGGACAGGCACACAGCCGGCCGTGGCCTACCTGACCTGCAATGGCTCGCCGCCGACGGCCGACACGCCAGCGCTGTTCGGGCATACGGATGTTGTGACCCTGTTCCACGAATTCGGGCATGGCCTGCATCACATGCTGACTCGGGTCGATTGCGCCGGAGTTTCCGGAATCGAGGGCGTAGAGTGGGATGCGGTTGAATGGCCCAGCCAATGGATGGAGAACTGGTGTTGGGAACCCGAAGTGCTGAATCGTTTCGCGCGTCACTACCAAACCGGGCAACCGTTGCCGGAAGACATGGCAAAGCGTTTGCGTGACAGCCGGATTTTCAATGCGGGCCTGGATCTGATGCGCCAACTGGAATTCGCACTGTTCGATTTTCGGCTGCATCTGGAATACCGGCCGGAAGATGGTGCGCGAGTTGAGGAGTTGTTAGCCGAAGTCCGCCGCGAGATCGGCGTGATGGAAACACCGGAGTTCGTCCGAACCGCGCACAGCTTCGAACACATTTTCTCCGGAGGCTATACGGCGGGCTACTACAGCTACAAGTGGGCAGAAGTACTTTCCGGGGATACCTACGCGGCCTTCCAAGAGGAAGGCCTGTTCAACAGGGCGACGGCGAAACGCTTTGCGGACTGCGTCCTCTCTGCGGGCGGCGTGCGATCGGCGGCCGAGATGTTCGAGGCATTTCGGGGGCGCCCGCCAAGCCCAGACGCATTACTGAAACAGATGGGTTTGGCGGCATGAAGGTCGCAACTTGGAACGTCAACTCACTGCGAGTGCGCCTGCCGCACGTGCTGGATTGGCTGCAAGACAACCCGATCGATGCCTTATGCCTGCAGGAAACCAAGGTAGTGGATGCGGATTTTCCGCGCGAGGAAATCGAGCAGGCCGGATATAAGGCAACCTTCGCTGGCCAGAAAACCTACAACGGTGTTGCCGTACTGACGAAGCAGTCGGCCGCGGAGATCACGGCCGATATCCCAGGATTGGATGATCCAGATCGCAGGATCCTAGGCGTGACGGTCGATGGATGGCGAATTCTCAACTTGTATGTTGTCAATGGAAGGGATGTCGGTGACCCCAAGTACGACTACAAGCTTCACTGGCTAGCGAAAGTGGCTGAGTTCGTCTCGCTGGATTCGCAGAAGCATGAACATTACCTGATCCTGGGCGATTTCAATATCGCGCCCGCAGATGAAGACGTGCACGACCCGGATCTTTGGCGGGAACGGATCCTGTGCTCGACGCCGGAACGCGAAGCATTGGCAACGATTAAGGAAATAGGCTTCGAAGACTGTTTCAGGCGATTCGAACAAGAACCGGACAGCTTCAGTTGGTGGGACTATCGACAGGGAGCGTTCCGCCGCAACATCGGACTGCGCATTGACCTGATTCTCGCAAGCCCAACTGCCGCGGCGCTTTGTACGGCTTGCCATATCGACAAAACTCCGCGTCGCTGGGAGCGTCCTTCGGACCACACTCCCGTGGTGGCGGAGTTCAGCTAAGTACGGCGGGTCTGCCGGAGGCGGACTTACTGGAGAACCGAGCACCCGTCCCGGGTGCAGCGGAACACGACGTGACGGATTCCGGTCAGGCAGCTGACCTCGTATAAATCTTCACTGTCATCGGATTTAAGCAGTGACATTTTGCTTTGTTTCAGGCAGCCCGCGCCGACCAACGCATCTTGGGCTTGGCTGTGGAACTGCCCGCGGCGGTATTCCTTCTCCAGCGAGATGTCGGAGAGCGCGCCATCGGTTTCCTCGTCGATCGGAGCCGTGGTGCGGGGCAGTTCTGGCTCGTCGTAACTCTCCAGCTCGACCAAACCTTCATTCAGCGCACGCTTGTGGTTGCGCAGGAATTCGTTGATTTTGTAGACCTGCTCGACCGGCGCGAACCCGCAAGCCTCCATGTCCGCGCACCACGCCTCCACCTTGAGTGTGGCCACGCCGCCTTGGGATGGGATCTTCGTCACCCGGTATTCGAATTCGTCGCGGTATCGGTCGGAGGACGGGCTCAATGCTTCCAGGGTGACTTCATTTTTCGGGTCGACGGAGAAGCGGGCGTTCTGATCCAGCCAAAACCGGGCCTGCTGCCACAAGTAATCGCATTCCTGGCCGAGATTGCAGGAAACGAAATCCCTCGCGCCGGCTTCGATTTCATTGTCGCCGGTATCCTCGCCGAGTCCGATGTCAATCGCCGACAGATCGAGGTCGTCCAGGCCGATGCCGCACCCGCCGGTCAAGCCAACGCACAGCAACAGAGGGAGAAAGCGCGGTCGCATGGAAGTATGGGAAGAACCAGCCGGTAATTTTGCCCGAAAAGCGAGAGGCGGGCAAATCAAAAGTGAATTTCAGCGCCTTGGAATCGGGCTGTCAGGAGCGCAGCAAGCTGTCCATTGGCATTTCCGCCGGGCGCTCCAAGCCCATGAGATCCAGCACGGTTGGTGCCACGTTTCCAAGCCCTCCGCCATCGCGCAGATGGCGCCCGGACTGATCCATGACGACGCAGGGGACCGGATGCATGGTGTGCTGGGTGTGGGGGCGCCCATCCGCATCGATCATCTCGTCGCAATTGCCGTGGTCGGCGGTCAACATCAAGGCCATGCCGTGCTCTTTTGCGGCATCGACGATCCGCCCGACCTGGGCATCCAGCGCCTCGATCGCCCGGATGATCGCGTCTGCCTGTGCCGTGTGCCCAACCATGTCGGCATTGGCGAAGTTGACCAGGATGAATCCATACTGTTGACTGCGAATGGCGTCGACCACCGCATCCGCGACTGCCTCTGCACTCATCTCCGGGCATTGGTCGTAGGTTTCAACGTTCGGCGAAGGCAGCATTACGCGCTGTTCTCCTGGCCATGGCGGTTCGCGCCCGCCGTTGAAGAAGAACGTAACGTGGGGATATTTTTCGGTTTCCGCACAATGCAGTTGCGGAATACCCTGACGGCTGACAATTTCCGCCAGCGTCACCTCGGGCTGGGCCTCCTCAAACGCAACCGGCACGCCATGGTCAAGGCCGAATTCAGTCATCGTCACCAATTTCGCGGGCGCGTAATTCCCGCGGTCGAATTCCTTGAAAACCGGTCGGCTCAGGCTCTCCGCCAATTGCCGCGGGCGGTCGTTGCGGAAATTGAAGAACACGATGAGGTCCTCCGGTGCCAGTGGTGCGGCACTCGCGCAGACGGCTGGCTCGATGAATTCATCGCCGCAATCTTCCGAATGGGCCTGACGGATAGCCGTCGCCGCATCCGGGACCGAGATGCCCTGCCCGTGGACGATGGCGTCGAAGGCACGTTGGGTTCGTTGCCAGCGGCGATCGCGGTCCATCGCGTAATATCGGCCGCAGACCGTGTCGATGGAACCAACACCCTCGAGCGCCGCCTCCAGTTCAGGCAGATAGCCCAAGGCGCTCCGGGGCGGAACATCCCGCCCGTCGGTAAACATGTGGACATGTGGCGCGGCTCCCTCGCGCCGCGCCAGCTCAATCAACGCGAGCAAATGGCGGATGTGGGAATGCACTCCGCCATCGGACACCAGGCCAAGCAGGTGCAACCGGCTGCCGCGCGCGACCGTTTCACGGACAGATTCCAGCAGAACCGGGTTTTCATAGAATGAGCCGTCGCGAATGTCTTGATTAATGCGGACAAGATCCTGCAGGACGATGCTCCCGCATCCCATAATCATGTGTCCGACCTCGGAATTTCCCATCTGCCCGTCCGGCAGGCCCACGGCGGCACCGCTGGCCTGCAGCTGGGTGAACGCATGTTCGGAGAACAGGGTGTCCAGCCGCGGAGTTTGCGCCTGCGCTAAAGCATTGTTTTGGGGGTCGGGGTTGATGCCGACCCCGTCCAGGATGACCAGGATAGTGGGGCGGCAACGATCCATCGGCTCATTATCGCATGATGCTTCCCGTGCCTCCCCCGTGTCAGCAACCGCTGCAAAATGCTCGCAGGGGTAAAATATTCCGTACAAAACCCCTGCCCATGAGCATCACGGTTCGATTTTTTGCCAGCCTCCGTGACCGGATCGGTCGCGAAAGCGTCGAAATCGAGGTGAACGGCCTGGATTGCGTGCAGGACGTCTGGAAGGCCTTGGTCAAGCAGGAACCGGATGCAAGGGTATTGGCAGCGATCAATGCCCGGCATGCTGCGCTTGACGCCAAAATTCAGGACGGTGACGAAATCGCCTTTTTCCCTCCCGTTACAGGCGGTTGAACCACCCCCAACTCCAAAGGAAGGAGCCGAACCTTGAACATTTCACTTGATCATATGCCGCTGGTGCTGGGGACTGCCGGACTACTGGCGGCCCTTCTTCTGTACCGTATCATCCTGCGCTATCCCGCGGGCCACGGACGGGTTGCCGAGATCGCTCGGGAGATCCAGCAGGGCGCCATGGCGTTCATGCGCCGCGAATATCTGGTGATGTACTTGTTCACCGCGGCCGTGGCGGTCGCTATCGCCCTGTCTGATCTGGGAGTCCACACCATGGCCGCTTTCCTGACGGGGGCGGCCTGTTCGTCGCTCGCTGGCCTCATCGGCATGTACACGGCGACCCGGGCCAACGTCCGTACGGCCGTGGCGGCTAACATGGCGGGTGCCCCGACCGCGTTGTCTCTGGCTTTTTACGGCGGCTCGATCATGGGCTTGACCATTGCCGCAGTCGGCCTTCTGGGCTTGGGTTCGCTCTACCTGATCTACGGACAGGATCCGGCGACCGCGCATATCATCCATGGCTTTGGCATGGGTGCTTCTTCGGTGGCTTTGTTCTCGCGTGTCGGCGGGGGTATTTACACCAAGAGCGCGGACGTGGGTGCGGACCTGGTCGGCAAGATTGAAGCGGGGATCCCGGAGGACGACCCCCGGAATCCGGGGGTGATCGCCGACAATGTCGGCGACAACGTCGGCGATATTGCCGGCATGGGATCGGACATCTTCGAGTCGTACTGCGGGTCGATCATCGCGACCATTGCCCTGGCATCCACCCTGCCGGCGATGGTGTTGGCGGATTTAGGTCCCCAGCAGGTACTGATGTTTCTGCCGCTGGCGCTGGCATCGACTGGGATCGCATGCTCCATGATCGGCATCCTGCTGGTCCGCAGCCGAGTGCACAGCCGGCCTGATGCTGCCTTGCGCTTGGGCACTTTCGGTTCGGCCGTGCTGTTCATCGTGCTGGCGCACTTCATCATCGGGTACTTCGAATTGGCTTCCGGCATCTGGATCGCGGTGCTGGCTGGCGCTGTCGGCGGCATCATCATCGGCTTGGTGACGGAATATTTCACGGCGGGTTCGCCGGTGCGACGGATCGCCAGCGCGTCGGAGACCGGTCCCGCTACAGTCATGATCCGGGGTCTTGCAACCGGCATGCAGTCGGTGGCCGTGCCGGTACTGTCCATCGCCGCCATCATTTATTTCGCGCATATGGCGGCAGGCCTCTACGGAGTTGGCATCGCCGCGGTCGGAATGCTGGCCACGGTCGGCATGACCATGGCGATAGATGCTTACGGGCCCGTGGCGGACAACGCTGGCGGCATTGCGGAAATGGCTGAATTGGGCGAGGAAACCCGGCACATCACCGATACGCTCGACGAAGTCGGCAATACAACGGCCGCTATTGGGAAAGGATTCGCGATCGGCGCCGCCGCACTTGCGGCGCTGGCTATCATCACGGCGTTTCTGGCTGAAGTCGCCCACGGCCAGGGCGACGCCATCGAGCTTCGGTTGAACGACCCGCTGGTGCTGGTCGGCCTGTTTATTGGCGGGACGTTCCCGTTCATTGTCGCGGCGCTCACCATGACCGCGGTGGGAGATGCCGCGTTCGAGATGATCAAGGAGATCCGTCGCCAGTTCAAGGAGATTCCGGGCCTGCTGGAAGGCACCGGAAAGCCGGACACGGTCCGTTGCGTGGATATTGCGACGAAGGCGGCACTGTGGAAGATGATCCCGCCCGGGGCACTGGCCGTCATTGCGCCAGTGGTCGTCGGGTTCGGGCTGGGCCCGCAGGCGCTAGGCGGGATGCTCGGCGGGGCGTTGCTCGGTTGCGTGCTTCTGGCGCTGATGATGGCGAACGCAGGCGGAGCCTGGGACAACGCCAAAAAATATGTAGAAAAGGGCCATCATGGCGGCAAGGGATCCGATTCGCACCATGCTTGTGTGGTTGGCGATACGGTCGGCGATCCGTTCAAGGATACGTCCGGGCCTTCCATGAACATTCTGATCAACGTCATGGCGATCGTCAGCCTGGTGATCGCGCCGCTGCTGTGAAGGTGCGCTGAAAAACGCGCGGAACGACCTAGTCCTCGGGTTTCTCTACGCTTCCCGTCGTTACGAGGAACCGCCACACCAAGGCTCCCGGCTCGCCTTCCAGCGTCAGGGCAGCATCCATGACCGCGACCATGGCTTCGCAGAACCGCGGATGCACCGTGTCTTCGGGGCGCAAGGCGGCCAGCAGTGCGGGATCGGGTTCCTGTGCCTCAAGGGTGGCATACAGCAGATTCAGGTCTGCGGCTTGGGTCTCCCGCCATTGCCGGGGCGCGCTCCGCGCCCGTGCCGCCGCACTGATGAACAGTCCGATATAGGCGCTTGCCGGCTTCCGATAGGCCGGGTTGCCGCTGGTGGTCAGCGCTTGCGTGCCTTGGTATTCGTAGGCAAGGCATCGTTCGGCGCCATCGGTCTTGCCGATTAATGCGAACAACTCCCTCCGCTTAATCACCAGTTCGCGCCAGTCGGCCGGGTCACCCTGACGCACCAACTCGTTGTATCGGGCCCAGTTCTGCCGTGACGCTCGGGCCAGCGCCAGGCTGGCCTGCTCCGGATCATCACCCCGCTTGAGTTCGACCAATTGGGAGACCAAAGCATCGTAATGCTCCGGGAAATGGTATTCCTGCGCTTTCAGGGCGGCGTCATCGGCCTGCTCCAGCATCAGGCGCACGGCCGCGCGCGACAAAGGGAATTCGGTGTCTTCCTCTTGTGCAGGCGCGCCGGAGCCCGCCACCATCAGCGCCAGTGCTAGGGCAGTCCGGAAATTCATGCGGGAACCTTTTGAAAGCGAGCTCGCAGACTGGTCAGCCATTGCCGGAAGTCGTCCATGATCAGGTAGAAGCAGGGAAGGACCAGCAAGATTAACACGGTGGCGAACAACAGCCCGACTCCCAGGCTGATCGCCATCGGCGCCAGGAACCGGGTTTGCCCGCTCGCGAAGAAGATCAGCGGCGACACGCCGAAGAAAGTAGTGACGGTGGTCAACAGGATAGCGCGGAACCGTGCCCGGCTGCCGAGCAGCACTGCTTCGATTCGTTCATGACCGCGCTGGCGAAGCTGCTTCACGAAATTGATCAGGATCAGGGAGTCGTTGACCACGACCCCCGCCAACGCAAGCATGCCGATCAATGACAGAAACTGCAAATGGATTCCGGCGAAGTAATGGCCGACCACCACCCCGATCAGCGCGAACGGGATTGCGGCGATCACCACCAACGGGTCAAGCAGGGATCGGAACAAAGCGGCCAGGATGAAGAAAATGATCGCCAGTGCCGCATAGGCGGCGCGCTTCATGTCGGCGACCGCGATGTCCGTCTCGCGCTTCTCGCCCAGGTAAATCATCTGGTAGTCGCTCAAGGATTGGAAGCGGTGGCCGAATTCGTTGTTCAAAAGCGTCAAGACAGCGCCCGGCGAAGTGATCGCCGGGTCCACCTCAGCCGTGATGGTCGCCATCCGCTCGGCGTTGCGCCGCCGCACCGTGGACAGGCCCCGGGTCGTGGTAATGTCCGCCACCTCGTCTAGATAGACAGTGCCGCTGTCCGTGGTGACGGGCAGGCGGTCGAAAGCCGCGGAGTCGTACCGCATCATGTGCGGGTACAGCACCCGGACCGGTACGCGCAAGTCGCCTTGGCTGATGTAGATCACTTTGGCGCCTTGATATCCCATGCGGACGGCGGTGCCAAGTTCGGTCTGGGTGATGCCGAGTTCCCGCCCGCGTGAATTCAGGGCGTACTGATATTCGATTTTCCCGGGTTCCAGGTCATGCCGGACGTCTTCGACGCCGGGAAGGCGGGCCAGGTAGCTTCGGATCTGCTCGGCATGATGCTGGAGCAGGCCGAGATCCGGCCCGATAACGCCGACCTCGATATCGGCGCCGGCAGGGCCTGCCTGGTCGCTCTGGAAAACAATGCGCTGGATCCCCGGAACCGTTTTCAGTGCTGCCCGGACTTCAGCCTGAACCTCCTCGGTCGTACGTTCGCGCACGCCTCGGTTCCGGAATTTCATATTGATTAGGGGAAAGACATAGGCCTCGATCCACCCATCGGGAGCCGGGTCGGTCAGGTTGACGCTGATCTGCACGTAGTGGCTGCTGACCGCATATTGATCGAAGCCGATCACGTTCACCCCGACATTGGTTTGCAAGCTCTTTAGCTCATGCGGCTCGACGACTTCGTAGATGACGTTTTCGACGCGTTCAGCCAGCGCGTCGGAGTCGGCAAGGCCGTAGGTGTTCGGGCCCTCGATGTTGACGAGGAACCGGTTGCTCTCTACATCGTCGAACTGGGTGTAAGGCATCCGGGTGAACATGAAGGCCAGCGTGATTACAAGTACGCCGATCGTGGCACTGGCGATCAGGTAGCGGTTCTGAACGCTCCACTTGAGCAGGGAACGGTAGCGGTCCAGGAAAGCGTGCCAACGCTCCGTGTTGTGTTCGGTATGCCGAAGTTTCAGGATTTCTGCGGCGTGCGAGGGCAGGATCAGGAAGGCTTCCAGCAGGGAGCCAGCCAGCGCCGCGACCACGACCACCGGGATCACCTCGATGAACTTGCCCAGGATGCCGGAGACGCCGAGCAGGGGGAGAAAAGCCGCAATGGTGGTGAAGATTGAAGCCAGCACCGGCCACATGACCTCTCGCGCGCCAATATAGGCGGCCTCGTGCGCTTCCATTCCCTCCTCCATGTGGCGGTGGGTGTTTTCAGAGATGATGATGGCGTCGTCCACGACCAGTCCGAGCACAACCAGGAACGCGAACATGCTGACCATGTTGATGCTGTACCCGAGCAGCGCCATCACGATGACGGCGGTCAGCATGGCTACGGGAATCCCCATCGCGGTAATCAAGGCCATCCGGAAGTTGAGGAGGAAATAGAGCGAGAAGAGCAGCAGCACCAGCGCCACCATGCCGGAAGCCTGGACGGTGTTGACGCGGGTTTCGATCAACCGGGACATGTCCATGAAAAAACTGGCTTGCACGCCTTCGGGCGGCACGAACTGCGCGATTTCCTCGCGGACCCGGGTGGTCACCTCGTAGGTGGAAGCGTGGGCGCTCTTGGAAATGGTCATGTTGACGGCCGGCATCCCGTTGAACCGGCCCATGGTGGTCGGTTCTTCCAGTTGCATGGAGACCTGGTCCAAGTCGCGAATCCGCAACTGGCCGCCTTGCGCGTTGTGCCGCACCACGACTTCCCCAATCGCCTCGACGCTTTCCGCGCCCATACCGCGCAACAGGATCTCGCCTTCAGTGCTGCGGATAATGCCGCTTGGCGTATCGCGCAGGTTGCCGCGCAACGCCGCAGTGATCTCGGCCAAAGTCACCCCGCGCGCAGCCAGCTCGTGCGGATCCAGTTCCACCCACATCTCCCAGTCCCGCTTGCCGGTCACCCCGACGCCGGAAACCCCGGGGATATGTTGCAGGCTCCGACGCAGTTCGTCGGCCACGTCGTACATCAGCGACATCGGTGCTTCGCCGTGCAGGGCGATGCTGATCACCGGGATCAGATGCTTGAGCCGGCTGACCTGCGGTATGTCGGCATCTTCCGGAAAATCCTTGATGGCATCGATCTCAGTCCGCATCTCGCGCAGCAATTCGTCCGGATCGGCACCCTCCAGCAGCTTGTATTGGATGGTGGACAGGCCTTCCTGCGAGCGTGAAGTGACGGAATCGATGTCGACGAGGAAATCCAGGGCTTCCTCGATCGGGATGGTGATCTGGCGTTCGACCTCTTCCGGCGAGGCGCCCTCGAAGGTGGTACGAACCTGAAGGATGTCGCGGTCGAAGGTGGGGAACACCTCCTGCGGCATGGAATGCCAGGCCAACAAGCCCAGCACCAACACCAGCACCAGCACCAAGTTGACCAGCAGCGGGTTGTGCAGCGAGAAACGAATCACGGCATCTATTCGCGCACGCGGATGGGACGCTGGACATCCATGGCTGCGGCATCACGAGCGACGATTTGGTCTCCCTCCTCCAACTCCGATTCGATTACCTGCCAGGAGCCGACGCGGGGTCCGGGCGTAATCGCGATGCGCTGCAGTGACTGCCCCTCGATACGGAACACGGCCTGGCCAGCCGCATCCACCCGCAGGGCTTCTACGGGCACCACCAGCGCGTTCCTGATGACCGGCAACGGCAGCCGGGAAACGGCCAGTTGCCCCGGGGCGGCGCGGCTGCCGGGGATCCGGATGCGAACCGCATGCGTGAAGGTGTGCGGGTCCGGGTCGGTCTGCAGGGCGACCAAGATACCGGGATGTTCTTCTTTTCCGGTTTTCACCGTGACTTCCTGGTTGAGTTCCAGCGCAAGGGCGGTGGCGCCGTCGACTTCCACGTAGAAGTCCAGTTCCATCACATCGACCACGGAGGCCACTGTCTGGTCGCCGGTAATGCGGTCGCCGACTTCGGCGAGTACGGTGTTGACGCGTCCGTCGAAGGGTGCGGTCAGTCGGGTTCGGGCAAGGTCCCGGCGGGCCTGGTCGAATTTCGCCTGTTTCAACGCGAGGCGCTGTCCGCCCGTCTCGACCGAGTGCGTCAACTCGGCCACCCGCGATTCCAGTTCGGTGAGTTTCTGTTCAGCGGCGTTGAGCGAAGACTGCGAGAGCAGCGAACGCTCACCCAACCGAGTGTGACGTGTGACTTCTTCCCGCTGCAGTTCGCGATGCCGGGTCGCCTGTTCCAGCTGGACCCGGTCCCGCTCGATCCCGCTTTCCTCCAGGCGCAATTCCGCCTCGGCGGTGCGCACCCGGTCCTTGAAATCCCGGTCGTCGAGAACCAACAGCGTGTCGCCGGCGGAAACGGTCATCCCGGGTTCGGCTGCGCGGTGCAGCAACTGGCCGGAGACCTCGAAGCGCAATGCCGCGCTGCGGCGCGGCTGCAGGCGGCCCGTGAAGGTGGCATGTGGAGCGATGTCCTTTCGCACCACCGTGTACGCCTCCACCGTGAGACTTGGCAGGTCGGTCAGGACCGCTTCCGGTTGCGGCGCGGTGGCAACCAAAGCGTAGGCCGCGAAGCCGAACAGGCCGAGGACACCGATCGACCACAGCCCTTGCCGCCTTGATGGAAAGAATCGACGCAACCGGCTGTATGAACTGTCGGAGGGTGTGGGGGGAGGCACGATAAGGTCAGGCTGAATCGGCAAAACGATAGAATACACCATACCCTTGGCATCAAGCCGCTGGATTATTCCTATGCTGATTTTGCGTCGCACCCTGCTTTCTCTGGCCTTGGGAGCTTGGGTGGCAGGAGCGGGGGCGCAGGATTCCCTGCCGCTTCCGGAGCCGCTGCAACCGGCGCACTGCGGACCGCTCGAAATCGGCACGGAGGTCGGCGGGGACGGAGATCTCGAATTGGAAGCCGGGCAGATGAAGCGCGAGGGCGACCGGGTCGAATTAAGCTCGGATGTCCGGGTGCGTCACGGCGCCTTGCGTGCCAGTGCGGACACCGTGGTAATCAACCAGAAGCAGGAGCGCGCCTCCTTCAGCGGAGGGGTACGCATAAGCGGGCCGGGAATGGCGCTGGAAGCCGAGCAGGCGGAACTGGAATACGGGCAGAACCAGGCGGAAGTCACCAATACTCGTTACCGTCTAAGCGGCGGTGGAACGGGACAGGCTCAACAGTTGACCCGAAACGCGGACGGCATGTTCGAGGCCAACGAGGCAAGTTATTCCACCTGTGCGTTGGAAAGTCCGGCTTGGAGCCTGCAGGCGGAGACCATCCACATTGATCCGAACGAGGGGCAGGGCGAGGCGCGCAATGCGGTGCTCCGGGTGGGTTCGGTGCCCGTGATGGCGTTGCCCTGGGTCGGCTTTCCGGTCGGTGATGCGCGAAAAAGCGGCTGGTTGATGCCGGAAATAGGGACTTCCGACGATCTGGGCTATTCGCTGGAACTGCCGTACTACTTCAATCTCGCCCCGCACTACGATGCGGTGTTGTCGGCCCGGTACATGGGCAGGCGGGGCTTCCAGGTCAAGCCGAGCGCTCGCTACCGGACGCACCATGGGGCCGGCACGGCCAGCGCCGAATACCTGAGCGACAACGAATCGGACGATGACCGTTACCTGTTGCACTGGCGGCACAATGCAGCCCGCCCGAACGGGTGGGACTACCAGGTGAACTACACCAATGTGTCCGACGGTGCCTACCTGGAGGACTTCAAGTCGGGCATTTACGGTTTGTCGACGACCCGGCTGCGTCAGGAGGCCCGCGTGGCCTGGCGCTCCGACAACTGGACCGTCAGTGCCGCCATGACCGGGAGCGACCCGCTTAAAGGTCGAAGCGAACAGTGGGATCGGTTGCCTCAGGTGCGTGCCGCGGGCTCATTTCGCGTGCCATCGACTGGGCTGGTTTTGTCGCCGATGCTGGCGGTGGATGTCTTCCGGGGTGATCTGGAGACGCTGCACGTCGAGGGCGCGCGCTACGATGCGGGGCTGACGATTTCGCGGCGCTTTGCCGGGACCGGCTGGCAGGTGATGCCCCGCCTACAGTGGCGCCACACGCAGTACGATTTGGATTTTTCTGATGCCCGGAAAGAAACGGCGGCAAAAGAGGGCATGAAATTGGAGCACACGCCGAGCCGGACCCTGCCGATTTTTAGCATTGACGCCCGGATGCGCTTCGAGCGACAATTGAAGAGCGGCGCCCTGCAGACGTTGGAACCGCAACTCTTCTACCTCAATCGCCAGCGCCGCGACCATTCGGACATCCCGAACTTTGACTCCCGGCGGTTTGAGCTTGACTACGATGCCCTGTTCCGGGGCGCCCGGGCTGCCGGGCGCGACCGAATTGGTGGTGCCGACCTTGTGGCGACCGGGCTTACGACGCGGGTGATCGATCCGGCCTCGGGCTATCTCAAATTGCGGGCGCAGGTTGGGCGAATCTGGTATTTCCGTTCGCCGGGCGGCCTGATCAAGGGAGGCGAGGGTGACGACTCGAAATCCGCTTGGGCTGCGCAGATGGAATGGCGGCCGACGCCGCAACTTCAGGTCCGGTCCGCGTTCCGCTACGATCCGGATCGTGACGGCAACGATATCACCTGGGCCTCTCACATGCTTGGCTGGGATGGCAATAACGACGAACGCGTTCAGGTTCGCTACATTCACCGGGCCGGAAACGTGGAGTATGTCGGAAACCCGGCATTGGGTGAGCCGGGCGAGCCGGGGCTGGAACAGGCGGACGTGCAGGCGCTGTTGCCATTGGGTGGCAACTGGCACTTGGCTTTTCGCTACCGCCGTGACTTTCGCGAAGACCGCAGCTTGGAATTGCTGACCGCCCTGGAGCATCGCGGGTGCTGCATGACGGTTGGCGTTGGCGCATGGAAAGTGCGTCGCGAACTGGGATTGCCGGGCGAAGACTTTGAAAACCGCGTGATGCTGCAGATTCGTTTCCATGGCTTGGCCGGATTTGGCGAGGACATCACAACCCGCATGCATCGGGAGTTGGACGGGGAACCGGCGTGGTCACATTGATTCGCGGTGCGGCTTTGATCTTGGCATTGGGGGCCGGGGTTGCGACGGCTGAACTTCTGGATCGGGTCGTGGCGGTAGTTGAAGAAGACATCATTACCCAGTCGGAGCTTGAAGAACGCGCTTCGATCATCGGGAAACAGGTCCTGCAAAGTGGGGTGCCGCTGCCGCCGAAGAGCCAGTTTTTCGCCCAGGTTCTGGAGTACATGGTGATGGCCCGGCTGCAAATGCAGTTTGCCGAGAAACGCGGGATTTCCCTGCCCGCCGATGCGGTAGTGAAAGAAATCCGGTCGCTAGCGGAACGCAATGGGATGGACCCTCAACAGTTTCGTCGACAAATCGAGCAGGAAGGCATCCGCTTCATCACTTTTTACGATTACCTTCACGAGCAGTTGCTAACCCAGCATCTGCAGCAAATCGAGTCTCGCCGTCTAGTGCGTGTGACCGAAGACGAGATTGATAACTTTCTCCGGTTGCATGCGGACCGCCTCCAGACTGACAACCAGTACCAGCTAAATCACATCCTGATCGCAACGCAGAGGCAGATGGCCCCTAGAGAAAGAGATCGGCGCCGAGCCAAGGCTCAGGCTCTGGCCGAACGGGCTCGCGGTGGGGAGAATTTTGCTAGCCTTGCCTTGGCTGAATCGAATGGCCGCAATGCCCTCAATGGGGGCGATATAGGCTGGCGCGCCGAAGCGGAACTGCCTGGTTTTGCCGCAGACGCAATCACCAAACTGGAAATCGGAGAGGTCACGGAACCGCTTCAAAGTCCCAGTGGCTTTCACTTGTTCTATCTGGCGGACAAGGAAGGCGGGGAACAGGTCATGGTGAATCAGACCCGTTCACGCCACATCCTGATTCGCCCCAATGCCCTTATTGATGATAGGGAGGCCCTTGCCCAGTTGAATACGCTGAGGGATCGAATCAATGGCGGCGATCGTTTCGAAGATCTGGCTCGCTCGCATTCGGATGATACGGCTTCGGCTGCGGATGGAGGGAACTTGGGGTGGACTTCGCCGGGAATGCTGGATCCCTATTTCGAAGAACAGATGAATCGGCTGGAAATCGATGAGGTAAGTGAACCGTTCCAATCTTCGTTCGGCTGGCACATCGTTCAGGTTTTGGAACGCCGCAAGGTGGACGAGACCGAATCGACCTTGCGCACACGCGCGCTGAACCACCTTGCTCGTTCGCGAGTCAACGACGAGATCGAGATCTGGCTTCGGCGAATGCTGAACAATTCCTATGTCCGCTACATGACCGGGGAGCAGGGTGTCTGAACTGCGCGTGGCAGTGACCGCGGGCGAGCCCGGCGGAATCGGACCGGATCTGTTGTTGGCATTGGCGCAAAGAGAAAACCCCGCGCGCTGCGTCGTATTCGCGGATCCGGATCTTCTCAGGCAGCGCGCCGAAAAACTTGGGCAAGCGGTTCAGATCGTGGAGTATCGCCCGGAGGCTGCTCCACCGCCGGATGCGCTGGAAGTTCGCCCCATCCCGATGCAGGGCCAGGCCCGACCGGGGGTCACCGAGGCGCGGTTTGCTCCGTACGTTCTGGAAAGCATCACCGAAGCCGGACAGGTTTGCCTGGACGGGACATTTGATGCATTGGTGACCGGGCCGGTGCAAAAAAGCGCTTTGCTGGCTGCGGGTCTTCCATTCCGCGGCCACACGGAATACCTGGCCGAGCAGGCACACAGTGAACCGGTCATGCTGTTGGTCGCGGGGTCACTGCGAGTCGCGCTTGCGACCACGCATCTCCCGCTGACCGAGGTGCCGGAGGCTGTGACTTCGGAACGCCTCGTCGGTATCTTGGAAATCCTGGTTGCCGGATTGCAGTCGAGATTCGGCCTTGCCCAGCCAAAAATCCGTGTGTTGGGGCTCAACCCTCATGCTGGCGAAGGCGGGCATTTCGGTCGCGAAGAGCAGGAAATCATTGCGCCGGCTGTCGAGGCATTCTGCCAGCGCGGCCATCAGGTGGAAGGACCGGTTTCTGCGGATACCGCTTTCGTCGAACGAGAAGGAATCGACGCGTTTCTCGCCATGTATCACGATCAAGGGTTACCGGTGCTCAAGACACTTGGGTTCGGGCGGGCCGTGAACGTGACCCTGGGACTGCCGTACGTGCGCACTTCGGTTGATCATGGCACCGCTTTGGATCTTGCGGGAACCGGTCGAGCCGATCCAAACAGCCTGTTCGAAGCCATCGACTGTGCGGCGCATCAGGTACGCGCTGCTCGTCACTGGGCGGAAGCGGCATGAATTCCATACCTCCGTTCCCGGCAGATTTTCTTCAGGCTTGGGAAGAACGGGAACCGCTGGCTACTCTGGCCACAACCGGTCCGGACGGCACGCCGAACGTGATTTGGGTGCTTTGCATGAACTTGACCGATGAAGCCCGGTTGGTTGTGGCGGACAACGCCATGAGCAAGACCCGGACCAATATTGATGCGGGCAGCCCGGGCGCCTTGGTCTTTCTGGCCCAGCCCCGGCGCGCCTACCAGTTGAAAGGGCCACTGTCTTACCATGCGGACGGGCCGGTCTTCGAAGCGATGAAACACGGCTGGCTGGACGACTCCTATCCTGGGCGCGGCGCGGTTCTGATGGAAATCAGGGAAATCTACGCAGGTGCCGACCGGGTCTGGCAGCGCGACGCCTGAACCATGGCCCTGCCGCCACCGCGAAAACGCCTGGGGCAACATTTTCTTACCGATCCGGCAAAGATCGAGGAAATCGTCGCAGCAATCGGCCCCAGCGACACTCTGGTCGAGATTGGGCCTGGCCGCGGCGCGCTGACGCATCTATTGGCGGGGCAGGCGAAACGCCTGATTGCCATCGAGAAGGATTCGGACCTTGCTGCGCATCTGGAGCGGCAGTTTGCTGACAACCCGGGGGTCACGATCCGTTGTGCAGATGCACTGCACGAAGATCTTTCGGTGTATCCGAGAGGTTTGCGGCTGGCGGGTAACCTGCCGTACAACGTAGCGACGGCGCTCCTGCAGCGCTGGATGGAGTTGCGGACACATCTGGCGGATCTGACCGTGATGGTGCAGCGCGAAGTCGCGCAGCGGCTAGCCGCTCCCCCGGGTGACCCGTCGCGCGGGCAGCTGTCGGTGGCGGTTCAGTTACTGATGCAGGTGGAGATGCTGCTTGATGTCGAGCCGGAATGTTTTGATCCATCGCCCAAGGTCGTCTCTACCGTAGTGCGGTTGGTGCCCAAGGAGAGCCTTCCGATTGAAGAGGAGGAGCGAAAAGACTTCATGCGCCTGGTTCGCCGGGCGTTTGCGTCGCGGAGGAAGATATTGCGCAACAATCTGCCGGAAATTCCAGATCGAACGTGGACCGAAATGAACATTGATCCTCAACGAAGAGCCGAGTCATTATCGGGCGAAGAATTCGTGAGGTTGTTCCGGGTCTCGGGGGCATCGCGGTGAGAAAGAACGGAGAAGAAATCCGACTGTCGGCCTCGGATCTCAAGAAATTCACCGCCTGTCCGCATGCGACTCGCCTCGACCTTGCTTATCTGCAAGGAGACGATCTCACACCGGTCGAGGATAGTGAAAACACCGTCCTGTTGCAGAGACGCGGCGAGCAGCACGAGGCCGAGTATCTTGCACGACTTGAGGCCGAGGGCAAGACAGTTGTGCGGATCGAAACAGAGAATGTACCTCTCGAGGAATCGGTGGATGCCACGCGCGAAGCCCTGAAGGCTGGATCGGACATCGTCTATCAGGGCGCAATTGCGGGCGGAATGTGGGGCGGTTACGCGGATTTTCTGGAACGCACATCAACACCATCCGAACTCGGATCGTTTTCCTATGAAGTCACGGATACCAAACTGAAGCGCAAGGTTGCTCCGGACCACGTGTTTCAGTTGGCGCTTTACTCCGACCTTCTCACGGAAATTCAGGGCCATGCGCCGGAACACGCCCATGTCCGCTTCGGCTCAGGCGAACGAGCCAGCATCCGTTTGGCCGAACACTCCGACTACGCACGTTTCACGCGAGGGCAACTTGAAGATTTCATTCGGACGCCCCCGTCTACCCGTCCGGTTCCGTGTACGTTCTGCGATCTCTGCCGCTGGCGGGAGCATTGCGCCGAAAAGTGGAAAGAGACGGATAGCCTCTACCGGGTCGCCGGGATCCGGAAAAGCCAAGTTGCCAAACTTGAGGGTGCCGGAGTCCGGACGATGGAGACGCTCGCTCGGCACGAAGGCAAGGTTCCCAGGCTTGCCGACGAGACGGCAGAGAAACTTCGCGAACAGGCCCGGCTCCAGCACGCCCGCAAGACCGGCGAGCCTTCGTTCAAAGTGCGGCCCCCGGTCCCCGGAAAGGGCTTCGACCTGCTGCCGCGGCCCGACCCCGGCGACCTGTTCTACGACATCGAGGGAGACCCGCATTACGCCGAGGCGGGATCGGACGGCCTGGAATACCTGCACGGCGTCTGGGACGGGCAGGAATTCACCGCCCTGTGGGCGCACGACCGTGCGGCGGAGAAGGAAGCGCTGGCATCCCTGTTGATCCGGTTCGAAGAGCATTTTGCGCATTATCCGGACGCGCACGTCTATCACTATGCGCCTTACGAGATCACCGCGTTGCGCAGACTCGCCATGCGGTACGGTTTGGGTGAAGCGCAGCTGGACTGCTGGTTGCGGGAAGGACGCTTTGTCGATCTCTATGCCGTCGTGCGCAACGGTGTCTTTGCCTCCGAACCTTCTTATTCGCTCAAGGACATGGAAGCCTTCTACGACATGTCCCGCGACGGGGCAGTCGCGTCCGGCGGCGATTCGATCGTCGCCTACGAGAAGTGGCGAGAGACGGGCAAGGATGAAATCCTCACGGGGATCGAAGAGTACAACCGCCTCGACTGCCTCTCGCTTGAAAAACTGCGCGACTGGCTGGTCGGGATTCGACCGGAAGGGCCTTGGCCTCGAACCCGAGATGGGGAGACGCCGAGGGCGATGTGGGAACAGGACGAAAACGAGAAGCTCGCGGATCTGCTTGCCGCATCCGGTTTGCCGGAAGAGCGTCGGAGCACGCTCTACGATCTGGGTGTGTTCCACTGGCGCGAGAAGAAGCCCCAAGCCTGGGCCGTCTTCGACGCTGCGGCAAAGGATTTCGAGGATCTTTGCGACGATCTGGAGTGCTTGGCCGGTCTGGTTGCGTCCGGCGAAGCCGGTCTTCACGGGCGCAAATACCGCTATCCGACGCAGGAGACGAAACTGCAGGCAGGACGGTCCGCCCTGTTCGCGAACCCGGACGGCTTTTTCACTTCAGTCAAAATCTCCAGAATCGACCGGGTTGGCCGGGAGATCTTCTTGGATTCGAAATGGTCGCTTCCCGATCAACTAGATATTCTTCCCAATTTCGCCTTGGATCCAGGTCGAATTCCCGAGGCCATCCGCGAGGTGATTGAGGATCAATGCGGTTTCCACCGCAACCAGGCAGCCGAAGATATCCTGTCGTGTAATCCCCCTCGTTTCCTCGGCGCGTCACCGCTTCCTTTGGACGGGGATGCCAGGGTGCTGGATGGCTTGATCGAGGCGGTGCGGGCCCTCGACCGATCCGTCCTTCCGGTCCAGGGACCGCCTGGCACCGGCAAGACTTATGTCGCGGCGCGTGCCATTCTTGCGCTGGTCCGGGATGGCCATCGCGTCGCGGTGTCCTCGAACAGCCACGAGGCGATCCGCAACGTCCTGATGGAATGCGTCTCTGCGTTGCGCGAGGAGGGTGCCGCCAATGTAAAAATCGCCCACAAGATTTCGGATAAAACCGACCTCACCCAGGAATACGAGGAAGCGGTTTCCTGCGTGACGAACAATCAGGCTGCCGCAATCCATTCGGCCCGTATCGTCGGCGGGACGGCTTGGCTCTTCTCTCGGGACGAACTTCGGGATGCTTTCGACTGCCTTTTCGTTGACGAGGCCGGACAGGTTCCGCTGGCCAACCTGATCGCAATGTCCAATGCGGCCGCCAATCTCGTTCTGGTCGGCGACCCCCGCCAGTTGCCTCAGGTGATTCAGGGCGCCCACCCGCATCCGGCCAACCTTTCCTGCCTCGACTGGATGCTGGGAGAGGGAAGGAACATCGATCCGGAGCACGGCATCTTCCTACCGGAAACCCGGAGAATGCACCCTGATCTTTGCGCCTACATTTCCGCACAGTTCTATGAAGGCCGGCTGTACAATCACCCCTCGACCGCGTTTCAGGTCGTTGAAGCGCCGGATCTGCCTTCTTCCGGTGCTTGGCGCGTGCCGGTCGAGCACGAGGGCCGTGCGCAGGTCAGCCCCGAGGAGGTGGAGGTTGTCCGCCGGACGGTCGACAGATTGCTGGCGGGCACGTGGACTGGCCGAAACGGAGACCGGCGCCCGTTTCGTGAGAGCGACGTCATCGTGGTTGCGCCCTACAATGCCCAGGTAAACGCGATCTCCGATGCCCTGCCTGGCATTCGTGTTGGCACTGTAGACAAATTCCAAGGGCAGGAGGCACCGGTCGCGCTGGTTTCGATGGCTGCCTCGACGGCTGAGGAAACTTCTCGCGGGTTGGATTTTCTGCTTTCGCGCGAGCGCCTCAATGTCGCGGTCAGCCGGGGTCAGGGACTGAGCCTAGTGTTCGCGTCTCCGAGACTTCTGAATACAAACTGCGCGACGGTGGAGCAGATGCGCTTGGTGAACGCGCTTTGCGCCTTGCCGGATGCGGGGTCGTTGTAAGGCAGAGTTTTTCGAGATGGTCTCAGGGTGGGACTGGCATGCTCCATTCTCCGCTTACGGCCCATAACCGGAAATCTTTCTGGAAAAGTATAGCACTAAATGCTATACTGGTTTTGTGCCATGCGTGTTTTCAAGACTCGATGGGTCCATCGTTGGGCAAGCAAGGAAGGGCTGACTGATATGAGTTTTCTCACGGCGGTCGAGGAGGTGCGGCGCGGTCTGGTTGAAGCCGATCTTGGCGGGCATGTCTTCAAGAAGCGGGTTGCCTTGTCCGGCCGGGGAAAAAGGAGTGGCGCACGGATCTTGCTGGTGTTCAAACGGGACCACAACCATGCGTTCTTCGTTTACGGTTTCGCCAAGAAAACCCGTGCCACGATCTCTGGCTCTGAACTCAGGGCATTGCGACGGTTGGCGGAAGACTTGCTGGATTATGACGAGGCGCGCATCGACAAGGCGCTTGCAGCAGAAGAACTGATGGAGGTTGAAAAAGATGGCGAATAAACCGATTTTGGAGGTCGTCCATGAAACGGCGAAAGGTCTGCACAGGGCAGGTGCGATGGATGCGACCACGATGCGCGAGTTTGATGCATTGTGTTTGCCGCCCGTCAAAATCTACAGTGCCAGCCAAATCAAGAGATTGCGATTGCGGTGCAAGGCCAGCCAGGCGGTATTTGCCGCCTACTTGAATGCCAGCCCGTCAACCGTGCAAAAGTGGGAGCAGGGCAAGAAGCACCCCAACGGGCCCTCACTCAAATTGCTCAATCTCGTCGACCGGAAAGGGCTTGATGCGCTCGGCTGACGGGACTTCGGCGGCGGTCCTCTTCGGTTGCCCCGGATTCCTTTGGCCTGCGCCAACCCTTCCACCCGTTATAATTCGCGCCGTAATCAAAACGCTTCCTCGTTTCCATGTCATCCGCACAGGACTACAGCATTGATGTCCAGGTAGAGACCCAGTTCCTACCGGACCAGTCCGAGCCGGACGACAGCCGTTTCGTCTTCGCCTACACCATCACCATCACCAATTCCGGCAATTTGCCGGCGCGCCTGGTCAGCCGGCACTGGATCATTCTTGATGGCGCAGAGAACCGCCAGGAAGTGCATGGCGAGGGTGTGGTCGGCCAGCAACCGTACTTGGCTCCGGGCGAAACTTTCCGCTACACCTCTGGCACCGTGTTGCAGACCCCGGTTGGTTCCATGCACGGGTCCTACCAAATGCTGGGAGACGACGGCACTTGCTTCGACGCCGAAATCCCCGCATTTACCCTATCCACCCCTCACTCCCTGCACTGAGTCGGGATGGCAGTTTTCGCCGTCGGTGACATCCAAGGGTGTCTGGATGAACTCTGTGCCGTTCTAAAACAAGCGGATTTCCGTCCTCGTAAGGACACGCTCTGGTGCGTGGGTGACCTGGTCAACCGGGGCCCGAAATCTCTGGAGACTCTTCGCTACGTTCGCGATCTGGGATCCCGTGCGGTCTGCGTGCTCGGCAACCACGACATCACCCTGCTTGCCTTGGCGGCGGGGGTCCCGATTCCGGCTCGTTCCCAGGAACACCTGCAGGAAGTCCTGGAGGCTCCGGACTGCGACGAGTTGATCGATTGGCTTCGGTCGCGCTTGCTGATGCACTATGATTCCGAGCTCGACTACGCGATGGTGCATGCGGGATTGCTGCCCGAGTGGTCGCTGAAGCAGGCCTTGGGCTTTGCGGGTGAATTGGAAGAGTTTCTCCGCAGCGACGACTGGAAAAAGAAGATCCACAAACTCTACGGTCCTCGTCCGCGCCGCTGGAAGGATTCGCACACCGGCCTCAAGCGCTTGCGGATTATCACCAATGTCATGACTCGCCTGCGTTACCTGGACGGCGAGGGGCGGATCGATCTCGATTGCAAGCTTTCGCCCGTTAAATGTCCAAGGGGATTGACGCCTTGGTTCAGGGCCCCGTCGCGCAGGACGCGCAGGACGCGAATCATCTTCGGCCATTGGTCGACGCTGGGCTTTTATTCCGGCAACAATGTCTGGGGGATTGATACCGGTTGTGTCTGGGGGAGAAAACTGACCGCCCTGCGGCTGGAGCCGAGCGGCCCGGTGCCCACCCAGATCCTGTGTCAGCAGCGAGCCTTGATTCGGAAAAACTCCTGATGGCGGAAAGAGTAGGCGTGCCGGTCATCCGCCGGGTGATGCTGTTCCTGCTGCAGGGCGAATTCTGACAGGTTCAACTCCGGGAGCCGGGCATCGCCCTCGATGTCGGCGTCCACCGCAGTCAGGTAGAGCCGGTCGCAGAGCGGCAGGAAGTGATGGTAGACCTTCACGCCGCCGATGATCATCACCTCGGGGCTCCCGGCGCAAAGTTCCAAGGCTTCATCCGGGCTTTTCGCCCACTCGCATTCCCCGTTGACGGGACGGCTTGAAATCACGATGCAGCGTCGGCGGGGCAGGCCCTTTGGCAGGGATTCCCAGGTCATGCGACCCATGATTACCGGCTTGTCGAGCGTGATGCGCCGGAAATTCCTGAGGTCATCCGGCAGATGCCAGGGAAGTGAGTTCTCGTGGCCGATGACCCCGTTGCGGGAAATGGCGACAATGGATGAGATGATCATCAAACGGCCACCGGGGCTGCGATGTGTGGATGGCTCTGATAGTTTTCGAGCCGGATGTCATCGTAGCCGAATTCGAATAAATCCCGAACCTGAGGATTCAGGCGCAGATCCGGCAAGGGGTACGGCGTGCGCTCCAGTTGGGTGCGCGTTTGCTCCAGGTGGTTTTGGTACAGGTGCACATCGCCGAACGTATGAATGAATTCCCCGGGTTTCAGGCCGCAGACTTGCGCCACCATCAGAGTCAGAAGCGCGTATGAGGCAATGTTGAACGGCACGCCGAGGAACAAGTCCGCACTGCGTTGGTAGAGCTGGCAGGAAAGTTTCCCGTCCGCCACGTAGAACTGGAACAGTACGTGGCAAGGCGCCAGTGCCATGCGGTCGAGTTCGGAGACGTTCCACGCGCAGACCAGGTGGCGCCTCGAGTCCGGCTGTGCCTTCAACTGCTCAATCAGAGTAGCAATCTGGTCGTGATCGGCGCCGTCCCGACCCGGCCAACTGCGCCACTGACGACCGTAGATCGGCCCAAGATCGCCCTGTTCGTCAGCCCATTCGTCCCAGATCGTCACCCCGTGCTCCTGGAGGGTTTGCACCTGCGTCTCGCCGCGCAAGAACCACAGCAGTTCGTGAACTACGGACTTGATATGGATTTTCTTGGTGGTAACCAAGGGAAACCCCTCGGCGAGATCGTAACGGTTTTGATAACCGAAAACCGAGAGAGTGCCGACCCCGGTGCGGTCAGCCTTTTCGACTCCGTGTTCCAGCACGTGGCGCAGCAGGTCTAGGTAAGGCTTCATGACCGAGTGTTCCGGGCGTGCCAAGCCAAGGCGAATCCGACCAGTGCCAGCGGGATGCAGAGCAACTGACCCATGGTCAGCCATCCGAACGCGAGGTAACCGAGATGGGCATCCGGCAGACGAACGAATTCCACTGTGAAACGGACCGTGGCATAACCTAGGGCGAAGACCGCCGCGACTGCGCCGACGGCCCGGGGCTTCCGGGCGAACCACCAGAGAACCGCGAACAGGAGCAGGCCCTCCAGCGCCGCTTCGTACAACTGGCTCGGGTGGCGTGGTTCGGGGCCTGCCGCCGGAAAAATCACGCCCCATGACAGGTCGGTGGGCCGTCCCCAGAGTTCGCCGTTGATGAAGTTCCCGATCCGGCCGAAGAACAGCCCAATTGGCACCATGGGTGCGCAGAAATCAACGGCGGCGAGCCAGCCGGTGCCTGATTTCCGCTGCCACAGCCAGATTGCGACCAGCACTCCAATCAGCCCCCCGTGAAAACTCATCCCGCCCTCCCAAATGCGCAGAAGCATCCAAGGGTCGGTCAGGAGGCGGTCGAAATGATAGAACAGGGCCGAGCCCAGTCGGCCGCCGAGAATCACGCCAAGGGCACCATAGAACAATAAGTCACTCACCTGTTCGGGAGCAACTGGAGTATGTGCCCGGCGTGCATGGAGGATGCCAAGCAGCCAGAATCCGGCGAATCCGAGCACGTACATTAGGCCGTACCAATGGATGCGCACGGGGCCTATCGCAAGAGCGACCGGGTCCCAGTCAAGTAGCATGGGGGTGCTTGAATAGGGTGCGTTGCTGACTCTCCATAGAAAATGGAAAGTGGGGCTCAATCTCACACACTTCGGTGGGCGCCCACAAATTCTCTGAGCACGAGTTTTGGCACTTCCAATGCCAAAGCAAGTGAATGGAGATTAAAGCGCGATCAATTAAATATTTTTTCATTTCCGCGCAGGAAATCCTTGACTTTTCGGCTAGCCTCTTGGCGTGTCTTATCTTCCGTTTCTTTTTCTGCCCAAGGTCTTCCAGGATGAAGCGTGTCCCACCAACTTCGACTTCCTGTTTTCCGTTTTTTACCGGGGGGATGTTTCCCGAAACCATCTAGGCAGCTGTTCCAGACGGGCTTGTATTGTTGTATTAACGCTTGTTCAGAGAACACGATGAAATTCAAGACCACGGGTAGAACGCGGCATGAAAAATGCTTGATACTGAGATTTTTTGCATGCTCAATAGATCGGATATGCTCATTGAGTCTTGTCTGCAATGCTGGAGAGTCAAGATTTGGTTTGGCGTCACCCTTCCTCGCACCTGGAGGCACTGCTTTGCCTACATATATAGGGCGGCCCGTACCCGCGATAGGTTTGTATTCGGCCATTTTCCCCTCGTAGTAAAGAGCGTAAACTCCAGGCCCTTCAATTCCTGAAAGATCATGCAACGGCTTTTGTTCCTGCCGCTCAAACTGCAGAACAGTTCCTGCCATGAGGTTGTCAAAGGTTAACGGGTCCCAAAGGTATGGCATCAGGTACACCGCAGTTCAACAATTGCTTCGTAGAGTGAAACTTTGCTCGTTTTATTGGCGCGTACGCTTGAATTGAGAATACTGCTACCGACTCGTGTATCGCGAGGAATATGGATATCTATAACTTTGAAGCCATGTGATTCAGCAATTTTAGCGAGGAATTGATCTGTCGGAACTGGAACTCCCTGCAAGACGGAATTGCCGATAACAACTAGGGCGGTAGATCCCGAGTGAAGACACCATGCAGCACCTTTGGCGAAACGGACGCAATCATTGAGATAACGAGTTGCATAGTTTGCCCAGCCTCCTCCGCCGTAAACCCCCTTGTCAGGGTTTTTCCGACGAATCTCAGCGATTGTTTTTCGGATAACTCTGTCTTTTATGGATGGATCGAGTTCAATTTGATCGCGGTCCCGGACATTCTGCCAGTAGGTTCCGAAGTTGAGATTCTCCAAATATTTCATGTCATTTGGAGTGGAGCAGAAGCCCAACCAATATAAATGTGGACGAGTATTTCGGTTGTAGTGGTAATTGTTTAGATATGGTGGAGAGGTAATAAGGAGGTCTACGCTGCCTTCCTTTATTTTTGGATAACCGTCGAAAAAAGATTGAGTGAAAATCCGCCCGTCCTTTCGCTTGCGTTTACTGCGAGTTTCTCGATACCACGCAGCATCATTCGCCATTTGAAGAATCTTATCCGATACCGCTTCGGCCACATTGTAGTCATCGACATTGGGTCGCCCCACGGTCGCTTTCCTCCCTAAGCTCGGTTCATAGGAATAGTTTGAATACGTGACCATTGTTGCGGCGAATGCCAAGCGATAAATATTTGCAATCCGGAGTTCTTGCTGGGCGATAAAATCCAAGGCAAGCAGTACTTTTTGTTCGACTTTTGGGCTGTAGAACGGTGCTCGTGTGCGGAATGCAGTCGGCGGCATTGTTTTCGGCCTGATTCCTTCCTTCACGCCTTTTTCCATGAACACGCTGAAGCGTTCTACGGAGTCTTGAAGGAGATCTAGATTAACCCGATGGGCTTTTAGTTTTGCTTCTGAAGCAAATGCGGCATATGGGTTGATCTCAAAACCGATAGCCTCATGCCCCGCGTAATCGGCTTCTATTAGGGTGGTGCCGACTCCAGCGAACGGATCAAGTACTACGCTAGGTTCTGGCGCATGACGATTGATCGCATCCTCGACAAAGTGCTTGGAGTACCCGGCAACCCAGGGAACCCAACGATGAATTGGAGCATCCCGATTGGCCATGAATGCAGGGTCACGGAACGCACAACCGTTAAGGTCAGTTTCCCGAGAACTTGTCATTTCAGGGCTGCGGCAAAGGCCAGAAAACAGTTCTTTGTAGATGGGGTGCTGATGGTCATGCCGGGCTCTCTCGGGGCATTGTGCATGCAGGCTCACAGTTTAACAAAAGCCCGCGCCGTATAATTTTTAGAGAACCTTTGCCGTTATGTCGAACCGTCTCGCCGAAGCCTCCAGTCCCTATTTGCGTCAGCATGCGGACAACCCGGTGGATTGGTATCCATGGAATGAGGAAGCGTTGCGCGAAGCACGCGACAGCGGTCGGCCGATCCTGCTGTCAATCGGTTATGCTGCCTGCCATTGGTGCCACGTGATGGCGCACGAGTCCTTCGAGGATCCGGCGACGGCGGAGTTGATGAACCGCCTGTACGTCAACATCAAGGTGGATCGCGAGGAGCGCCCGGATCTGGACAAGCTTTACCAGACGGCACAGATGCTACTGACCCAACGAGGCGGGGGCTGGCCGCTGACCCTGTTCCTCACGCCGGACAAACACGTCCCTTTCTTCGGGGGCACCTACTTCCCGCCGGAGCCCCGCCACGGGTTGCCAGCATTCAGCCAAATACTGGAGCGGGTCGCGGAGTGGTATGGCGAGCATGCCGAGGAATTAACCAAGCAGAACGAATCGGTCTGCGCCGCACTCCAACAAATCCACCAATCGCCCCAAGCGATCCCTTGGCCGGAGGGTCTTGGAGCCGACGTCATCGAAGGCTTGGCGCGATCATTCGATGCGCGGGACGGGGGATTTGGCGGCGCACCGAAATTTGCGCGCCCGACCCAACTGCAGTGGTTGCAACAGCAGGACGATCCGCGGGCGCAACACATGGCCACGCACACCTTGTCGTGCATGGCCGAGGGTGGAATCCAGGATCACGCCGGGGGTGGCTTCTACCGGTATTCGGTCGATGCGCACTGGATGATCCCCCACTTCGAGAAAATGCTGTATGACCAAGCCCTCCTGCTGCCGCTTTACGCAGAGGCTTGGACACGCACGGAATCCCTGCCGCTGCGGACAGCGGCAACTGGAATCGTTTCGTTCGTCACCCGTGAGCTCCAGGATGAATCCGGCGGCTTCTATTCCAGCCTGGATGCGGATTCCGAGGGCGAGGAGGGCAAGTTTTACCTGTGGACACCGGAAGAGGTGCAGGCGCTGATCCCGGAGGAGCATTATCCGGCTTTTGCGTTCCGGTTCGGGCTGGACCGCCCGGCGAATTTCGAGGGACGCTGGCATTTGCACGGTTTCCGGACCATGCTGGAGACCGCGGCGAACACCAAGCAGCCAGTTGAAGAACTTCAAGGCATGTTCGAGCAGGACCTGCAACGTCTGTTCGAAGCCCGCTCAGCTCGCATTCGCCCGGGACTGGACGACAAGATGCTGACCAGCTGGAATGCCCTGATGATCCGTGGCCTGATTCTGGCTTCGCGCCAGTTGGGTGAGCCGGACTGGTTCCGCAGTGCAGCGGTTGCGTTCGATTTCGTGCGGCAGCGGTTGTGGGACGGCCAGCGGTTGAAGGCGAGTTTCAGCCAGGGGAAGGCGCACCTGAATGCGTATCTGGACGACTACGCATTCATGCTGGAAGCGGCGCTCCTGCTACTACAGGGGCGCTGGAGCAACGAGAACTTGGAATTCGCCGAACAACTCGCCGGGGTCATCGCCGATCAGTTCGCAGATCCCGATGGAGGCCTTTTCTTTACGTCGCACGACCACGAGGAGTTGTTGGTCCGTCCCCGACTTCTGGCGGACGATGTTGCTCCATCCGGTTGCGCAGCGGCCTGCGAGGGGTTGATCCGGATCGGGCACTTGCTTGCACGGAGCGAATGGGTGGAGTTGGCGGAACGAACGCTAGCCAGCGCACAGGGTGCCATTGTGCAGGCGCCCCAGGAACATGCCCGGTTCATGGAGACCCGGTTCATGGTGGAACAGCCTCCCGCGCAAATCATCCTGCGTGGCAACGAGCCGGAGTTGGGACGCTGGAAGTCCACAGCTTGGCGTGGCGGCCTCAAGGCGGATTGCTACGCCATTCGCGAAGACACGGAGGATCTTCCGCCGGCACTTCAGGACAAGCCGGCGCAGGGTGAGGCGGTGGCCTATGTCTGCATCGGCCCGACTTGCGAAGAGCCGATCCGGTCTTTCGACGCCTTCAAGAAAAGAGTCCAGGCCTCGTGAAACTGATTCGTGGTCTGTGGCGGTTTTTTCGGCTGCTGTACCCCCTCGGATGGGGACTCGTGCATGGAAACGCGAAACATCTCCGCGCGTTGAAATCCACCCCTCCGGATCCTGAGGCGCAGCAAAAGAACCAGGAATGGTACCGACGGGTCTTGGCCTGCTTGAACATCCGAGTGTCCGTGACCGGACAGCCTGCCGAGGCACCCTGCTTGGTGGTGTGCAACCATATCTCATGGCTGGACATCCTGGTGCTAGGCTCGGCTGTGCCGGTGGCATTTCTGAGCAAGGCGGAAGTCGCCCAGTGGCCGCTGATTTCCCGCTTGTCCCGGGCGGGGGGGACGCTGTTTATTCAGCGGGGAGGCGAAGGCGCGGCGCGGCGCAGCATCGAAGGAATCCGAAAAGCATTCAAGCGGCAACAAAGCGTCGCAATCTTTCCCGAAGGAACAACAGGGAAAGGTCACATCGTACTTCCGTTCCATCCACGTCTTTTTGCGGCAGCGATTGAAAGCGAAGTACATGTACAGCCGGTCGCGTTGCGTTATCCACACCCGGAAGGTGTGCACCCCAAGGTGCCCTATGTGGATCAGCAAACATTGGCCACCAGCATCTTGGAAATTCTCGGATGCCCATCCATCCAGGCGGAAGTGCACATCGGTCCGGCAATCAACCCGGACGGCCTGGACCGCCGGCATCTGGCGGACCGAGCGCGGGAATTCGTGGTTGGGGTCGTCGAAGGAAATCCTGACGCTTCAGAATGGGAAAATAGATAACGATCCTCATGGATATGAGGACGATATTCCGGGAAGATCCCGGCAGGGTGTTAGGCGCTGAGGCTCTTGATTCGCGCGTTCAGGCGGCTTTTCTGGCGAGCGGCCTTGTTGCGGTGGATCAACCCGCGGGTCACCGCACTGTCGATCACGGGGACGGCTTCTTTGTAGGACTGCATGGCCTGTTCGCGATCGCCTTTCTCAATCAACTTGACGACTTTCTTGACAAAGGTGCGGTAGCGCGACGCCAGTGCCACATTGGCAGCACGGTGAGAATCCGCCTGACGGGCGCGCTTTCGGGCTTGGGCTGAATTGGCCATAGGCGGCGCATTATATATGAAGTAAAGAAGAATCCCTTATTTCAAGCCCTGAAAGACTAATTTCGATCATACGCCACTTTCCGGGAAAGCCTCTCCGGTTCGTAGCCACCTGGGCCCATCCAAGCACCCATCCGCCTGATGGATGAAGAATCTCCGCACTGCCCGATATCGGCCAGTCAATTCCATCGCCAAGTCTCCCGCTTGCCTAAAGCCCTGCCATCCACTGCCAAAGCCTAGGCGGAATCCTTCGAGCAGATACTGAGTCGCTCTGACCGGACCCTTGCGTCGCCGCTCATATGCGCGCAAGGCACGCAAGCCCAGCGAATGAATGGCAATTTCCTCCTGTAGAACGGCCGCATCCATCAACCCTAGGTTTTGGCCCAGTCCGGCCAGAGGATGCACCACATGCGCCGCATCGCCGACCAACACGATGCCATCCGCACACCAGTGCGGTGCGCAACCGCGGCCCAACGGGAACTTTACGCGCGGTCCGCAAAGATGCATCGTGCCCAAACGCTCTCCTACGGCCTCTGTCAGCCCAGCTTCAAATTCACTCGACTCCAAGTCCATTAGCGCCTCGGCTTGGGTTGTCGACCAGACCAGAGAATAATGGCGATTGAATAACGGCAACAAAGCGGCCGGACCATCCACAGTAAATCGTTGCCACGCTGTCGGTTCGCCTGGCAGTTCAGTTTCGATTTCCGCGACGATGGCCTGCTCACGGTACGGTCGGTAATCCCACTCAAGCCCAGCCAGTGACCGGGTTTTCGAATCCGCACCATCCGCCGCCACGACCAAGCGGGCATCCAGTTGTGTATCGGATTCCAGATCCAAAGTGACGCCGGACGAATAATGCTCAAGCCGGGCAACCGAGTCTGGGCAGTGAAGTGTCACGCCGACATCTTGCAGAGTTTGGTGTAATGCCCGGACCAGCACCGTGTTTTCCACGATATGCCCAAGCTGCGGCTTGTTGATATCGGATGCCAGAAACTCGACCCCGTCATGGTCGGGCTCCCCCCAAACCTGCATCCGGGTCCAAGGCTGGACGCGGTTTAGATCCAGGTTTTCCCACGCCCCACAGGCCCGTAGAATCGCTTCGGACGCCGGAGTCAGCGCCAGCACCCGGATTTCGGGATCCGGCCCCGGTTCTTTCGGCGGAAGTTCCCGCTGTTCGACCAGTTCGACCTGAAACCCGGACCGCGCCAGCAATGCGGCGGTGGTCAAACCGACCGCGCCTCCGCCGATCACCACCACATCAGGCATGGGGCTGCTCTTCCTTCATTCTCAAGGCCAAGTCAGCCTGCGGAAGATCTGCGCCCATTCCGAAGCGGATCAGCCGGGTTCGGCATTGCGGCATGCCTTCCAAGGCAAACAGGCTGGCGGCACGTGCACCGCGGATCAAGGGATTCTGCATCACGAACCCACGGGCGAGAAAATCCGTGAATCCGGCAACTCTCCGTGCGTCCGTGTCACGCGAGCAAGCGTATCCTTCGAGCAGTTCAGGGTCACCCGGGTCGGTTCCTTTCTGTTTGGCATCCCGGAGTTCTTGGGCGAGCCATGCAGCATCCCGCACGACCAAATTGAATCCCTGTGCCGCTACGGGATGGAAGCCGTAGGCCGCATCCCCGATCAGGACGCTACGAGTACCGACTCTCTGGCGGACCCGCCGAAACGTCAAATCATAAAAATTTCTCGGTCCCGCATTGATGACTTGACCGGCGCGTGAACCCAACACTTGCTGTAGTTCGCGGCAGAACTTGGAATCCGACCAGATTCGGGCCTGCCGGACGCCGTCGCGAGACAACGCCCAAACCAAAGCCCGTCGGCCTGATGGGTGTGGCAGCAGGGCCAGAGGGCCGGTGTCGGTGAAACGCTCGTACGCCCAGCCTTCTGCCTCCCGATCCATTTCGACTTCCGCCACCACGGCGCTTTGATCGTAATCCACTTCTTCCGCGTGCAGTCCCAATGCATCGCGTAAGGCCGACCGCGCCCCATCCGCGGCAATCAGCAGATGCGCGGATATGGTCCGCTGGACGGTATCCTTCCTGACTTTCAGTTCAATACCGGCCTCCTGAGGTTGTACCTGTTCGACGGAGGTCTGCGTCAGGATTTCGCAGTTCGGCGAGTCGTCGACTGCCTTGCGCAGGATTCCGGCCAGGGTCCCCGCAGGCACGACATAGCCCAGAGCTGGCAGTTGTTCGTCTTCGGCATGCAGGCGGGTCGACCCGAAAGCGCCACGCTGAGAGACGTCGATGTGCGATACCGGCGCACATTCGGACGAGAGTGTGTCCCATGCCCCGACCGAATCAAGGATGCGCCGGGTACTTTCGGACAAAGCGAGGCTGCGTGGGTCGGCCAGGGCTGAAAGCCCGTCGCTACGCTCCAGCACCCCAATTCTCCAGCCGGAAGAGCCCAACAGAACGGCCTGCACTAGGCCGGCCAGTCCGCCGCCGGCAATAATCAGGTCAGGGTTCGTTTCGGTTTTGCTCACTGTGCCGCCACTCCCACGAGACGGCAGATGTCGTCTGGATCGGAAGGCAGGCTCGCGCTGAGCACGTCCGGCCCCTTGCGGGTTACCGCCACGTCATCCTCGATCCGCACCCCGATGCCGCGAAATCGCCTCGGCACTCCTCTTAGGCCTGGCGTGAAGTAAAGCCCGGGCTCTACCGTTGTCACCATGCCGGGTTCCAGCCCTCGCCACTTCCCGTTGATGCGGTACTCCCCGACGTCGTGCACGTCCATGCCTAGCCAATGAGAGGTTCCATGCATGAAGAAGGGCTTATACGCCTCCTTCTTCCACAAAGTTTGCCATCGTCCTTTCAGTATCCCCAGATGCACCAAGCCCCGGGTCAGGACGCGGGTTGCCGCGCGGTGGAGGTCGTCCCAGGTGTTCCCGGGAACGCACCGGCGGATGGTCGCCTGCTGCGCTTCCAGGACCAGTTCGTAAATTTCCCGTTGTGCGGGCGTGAACTGACCGCTCACCGGCCAAGTGCGGGTGATGTCGCTGGCATAACCGGCGAACATGCCCCCGCTGTCGATCAAGACTAAGTCGCCTTCCTCGGTTCGGCGGGAGTTCTCGGAATAATGGAGCGTGCAGGCATTGTGGCCTGAAGCCACAATGCTGGAATAAGCGAAACGCATGTCGTGGCGCTGGGTTTCATACACCAGCTCGGCTTCCAGTTCGTACTCGTAGCATCCCGGTTTCGCCGTGCCCATAGCGCGGCGGTGGGCACCGGTCACGATGGCGGAAGCCTTGCGCATCAGCGCGATCTCGCTGCGGCTCTTGAACAGGCGCATCTCGTGCAGGTCCCGGTCGAGCAACCGGCATTCCTCTGGAGGATTGTGGCCCGTCCGGCTACGGAGACGCATCTGGTCGATCCAGCGGGCAACTCGCCCGTCGAAGTCTCCGTCTTGTCCCAGCGCGTAGCATAGGGTTTGCCGTTCCCGGAGCAGCGTCAGGACCATGTCGTTCAGCTTCTCGATCGGATAGGCCGCATCCGCCCCGTAGTGTTCGCAGGCTCCCTCCAAACCGGCCAGCGCGCCTTCCCATTGCTCGACGGCCGGATTGCGCGGCTTGCAGAACATCACGAATTCGCCGTCCGGGTGTCCGGGAAGCAGCATCGCGACGGCATCCGGCTCCGGGAACCCGGTCAGGTATAGAAAGTCGCTGTCCTGCCGGTACGGCCAGTGGACATCGCGGCTTTGGACGCGGGCTGGGGCTGCGGGGATCAAGGCCACCGCATCGGGACCGATTCGGCGCATGAGCCTCTTGCGCCGCCGTGCATATTCAGTTTGCGAAATCATGAGCCGGTTGTCTCCCACAGAGGGCAAAGGTTGTCTCGGTGAATGATTTCAGGTTCTCCGACTACGCCAAGTATAGAGTCAAGTTCTTCGCTACGGTGCCCGCGAATGCGACGCGCGTCGTCCGCCGCATAGTTGACGATGCCTCGTGCGATCTCGCGGCCCTGTTCGGTCAAGACCCGGACCACGTCTCCCGGGAGGAATGACCCCTCGACTTCGGTGACGCCCACCGGCAGGAGGCTTTTGCCTGCCCGCAAAGCCCGTTCGGCTCCGGCGTCAACGTGCAGGCAACCTTCGCCGCGGAGCAACCCGGCGATCCACTGCCGCCGCGCGGACAGGGGTTCGTCCTTGGGAGACAAGAGGGTTCCACAGGCTTCGCCCTCGGCGATCCGGCACAGGATGTCCGGTTCCGCGCCGTTCGCGATCAGGCAATGGGTGCCGCTGCGCGCAGCGATCCGGGCGGCCTCGATTTTGGTCCGCATGCCTCCTCGGCCCAGGCGTCCCTGACCTTGTCCGGCGTAATCGTCCAGCGCCGGGTCGTCAATCCAGGCTTCCTCGATCAGGCGAGCATCCGCGTCAACATTTGGATCTTTGTCGAACAGGCCGGGCTGGTCCGTCAGGATCACCATGAGATCTGCCTCGATCAGATTGGCGACCAATGCTGCCAGCGTATCGTTGTCGCCAAGTTGCAGTTCCCGGGTAGAAACGGTGTCGTTCTCGTTGACCACGGGGATGACGCCAAGATTCAGCAGGGCCCGCAGAGTGGTTCGGGCGTTCAGGTAACGCGCCCGGTCCGTCAGACCCTCGTGAGTCAGCAGGATCTGGGCGCTGTGGTGCCCATGGTGCGACAAGGCCACTTCATAAGCCTGCACCAGCCCCATCTGGCCGACAGCAGCGGCAGCCTGAAGGTCATGCAACGAATCCGGCCTGTCGGTCCAGTCCAGTCGGTTCATCCCTTCGGCTACGGCACCCGAGGAAACTAGGGCGACCTTGCGCTGCTGTTCCCTGAACAGCGCGACTTGGCGCATCCAGTCTTCGATTGCCGGACGATTCAGCCCGCAACCCTCCCCAGTTACTAGGGAACTGCCGAACTTGATGACCCAGCGCTCCGATGCGCCAAGTTCATGCCGCTTGTTCACGCCAGGCCTCCAAAAACCGGTCGATTTGCTGGATCAGGGGTTCAAGCCCGCGATGCGCTGCTGCGGAAATCAGGAAACTCGGGCCGATCCAGTCCAGTTCCCGGCACAGGGCGGCCAGCCTTGCCTCGCCCTCTTCCTCCGGCAAAAGGTCGGCCTTGGTCCCGACCAGCCAGCGGGGTTGCGCAAAAGAGACTTCTTTCGACTGCTGCAGTTCCTTCTCGATCTGCCGCACGGATTCGACCGGGCCGGGTCCCGAATCATCGCCAAGATCCACAAGATGCAGGAGCAAGCGGGTGCGTGCCAGGTGGCGGAGGAACTGCAGGCCAAGGCCTGCGCCTTCGGCGGCTCCCTCGATAATGCCCGGGATGTCCGCGATCACGAACCGCCGGTATGCGCCCACCCGGACTACACCCAGATGGGGGTGCAGTGTCGTGAACGGATAATCTGCCACTTTCGGGGTCGCTTCCGATACGGCACGGACCAATGTGGATTTGCCCGCATTTGGCAGGCCCAGCAATCCCACGTCCGCCATCAGTTTGAGTTCCAGGTTCAACATCCGGCTTTCGCCCTCGCTTCCGGACGTCGATTGCCGCGGGGCGCGGTTGGTTGAGCTTTTGAAGCGGGCATTTCCAAGGCCATGGAATCCGCCGTTCGCCACCAGCGTATGTTGCTCATCCGTAATATCCGCGATCAACTCGCCGGTTTCGCCGTCTCGCACCAGTGTTCCGATGGGAACATCGATGACCACGTCCTCTCCTTGGGCACCCGTCTGATTGCGCCCAGAGCCGTCTGAGCCGCGTTGTGCTTGGAAATTGCGCCGGGAACGGAAATCCGCCAGCGTATTGAGATGGGAATCGCCGCGCAGGTAAACGGAGCCGCCATCGCCACCGTCACCACCGTCCGGTCCGCCGCGCGGAACGAACTTCTCGCGCCGGAAACTGACGCAGCCGTGGCCGCCGTCGCCGCCGCGAACCGTCAAGGTAGCTTCGTCCACGAATTTCATTGGAGGAATTATAAGAGGGAGAAAGGGCAAAAAATGCCGAAAATCCTTTCGGCCGGCGATTTTATTTCAGGAATTCCGGCACTTGGACATGCCGGAAGGCCAGGCCGGGTGGATTATCCGGCCGGATTGACCGATACGTATGTGCGACTTTCGCGCCCGCGGGAGCGGAATTCCACGATTCCGTCTACCTTGGCGAACAGGGTGTGGTCGCGGCCGCAGCCGACGAAAGACCCAGGCCGGTAGCGAGTGCCACGCTGACGCACCAGGATGGTTCCGGCGCGAACCTGCTGGCCGCCGAAGCGCTTTACGCCAAGCCGCTTGGACTCGGAATCGCGTCCGTTCCTGGAACTGCCGCCTGATTTCTTGTGTGCCATCGTTGCCTCACACCTGGATGTCTTTAATTTCGAGTTCAGTCCAATGCTGACGGTGCCCGATGCGGGTCCGGGAGTTCTTCCGCCGCCGGAATTTGACCACTTCGATCTTCGGCGCGCGGCCGTGGCTGGTCACTTGAGCGGCGACACGCCCTCCTTCCACATGCGGCGTACCGATATGGGTTTTCTTCTTGTCTGCCACCAGCAGCACGCGGTCGAATTCGACCTTGTCGCCGGGCTCGCCCGCAAGCCGCTCTACCCGGATGATGTCGCCAGGCTGGACACGGTATTGCTTGCCGCCGGTTTCGATGACTGCGTACATGAGGAGGATTGAACCGTCAGGGGGCGCGTATTCTAGCCAAGTCTGTCCAATCTGGCAAACTGTTTTGGAGACACATAAGGAAGTATGGGAAGACTTTTGGGAATTATTAGATAACTTGACAGAATCTTATTCGAATCGCCATTCCTTTTTGTCATCTTTTGTCGGGTAAATTTCCATCAAATCAAACAATCCTAAAGTCTTTGTAACCCTCTTCATTTAAAAAACAAATATACGTTTATTTTCAATTCTTTACTATATAAAAATATAATCCGTTTGCCAAATCCACACATGTAAAAATTCCCTATACAAGTTCCCGCTAGATGGTCGATTGACAAGTGGTAAATGTTGACGAAAATAGGGGGGCTGCAATTACGCAGCGGGTTCGAAAAGGAGGTCACTATGACCCACTTTTTGAATGACCTCATCCTGCTTACAGTGGCATGTCAAGTCATTGAAGCGAACTAAGAGGTTATGCACGGACTTATCCGTTCTCGAACCGACTGGAGATCCGGATTTCCCATGGGGCTCCAAGCCGGGAAGGGAGTCAGCCTTGGTGACTCTTGGCTGATGGAGACAAGTGATTGGGAGTTGGCTTGAAATAGCAGGACCCGGTCACTCCGTCCACCCTGCAACTTTTCTATAGACCGGTTCCACCTCGAAAGCGGTGAACTTGGCAATTCGCATGAGCGACTCGTCTAGTTACCCACATAACTCCCAAACTTGTTCTAAAAATTCTCGCGCATGCAAAAATTATGGTTCCCTCCAAACATTTGTTTAAGTGTCAATGTCTTCAAGGTATCTAAAAAAGTCTCCTGGTTGATACTTTCCGAGTTTCACCTTCTCTGTGAATACCCTGTACATATGAAGCTGGTCAGGATTTCTTGGCACTAATGGCAGTTGTGTATTTGATTTCTGGAGTCGCCTTCTCAAAAATTTTGCTTTTTTTCTGAGCCGCAAAATTGAAAGACTTAAATTTGTTCGAATGTCTTCAAAAGAGAATGCAATTAACTCCTTCATCGTATCCCCTTTTGGCTGCTCAGAGGAGATATACAAATTCGATGTTTTTCCCCGCCGAAAACGGGATCCTTTTCGATGTAGAGCATCTATATCTATATCTTTGTCCCTATAGTAGACATTCACTAAAGCAGAACATATTTGAAGCGTATTAATTTCATAAACATCCTGAGGCCGAATAACTGGAATAGTGTGATTGTTTCTCTTTCCAACAGAGTACACGCCAGAATCATAAAAAAGAAGAACATGTTTTGGCCCTATCGGGAAAAATATCAAGAGTCCTTTCTGCGCTAATCCAGCATTGCCTCCCAATGGCCTAAACGAAAGGAATTGGTTGTAAAACACAACCGGGTTATCTGAAGTTACAAACTCTGTGCCGGTTTTGTTTACGAGCAGTTTGTAGCCTAGGTCGAGAAGTAAAGGGTAGCCTTGAATGTAGGCTCTCAAAGCAAGTTGAACCGCATTCTTGGCTTGAATTGCAAATTTTTCTATATCAATCCCTTTGGCCATCGCTTCTTCTCGAAGAAGATGTTTCATGAGCTTATCAAGCACCTCATTAATGGCACTAGCTGAGAAAGTGGTTCGTCCAAATTGTGTTAACAAATACAGAATAAGAGCTAAGTGATCATGGGTCATGGGCAAAGGAAGCACTTCAAATTCTTCTGCCTTTTTCATTGCGCTTGCTGCAGCACTTTCAATGCCACCAAGTGCACCTTCCAAATCTGGCTGTTTCCCGTAGAAATAGTCTCTATAGCATTGATTTTTGAGATTGGCAGAATAGATTCTCTGCTTTTTCTTTAGGTTCCATATGTTGATGCTTTTCCCGTCGAAAGAAAACCGTCTCAGATAAAAGCGTGGAACGTAGTGATGTTTTTTGTTTTGCGGCATTTTAATTTCCGCGCAATGTGGCCTGACTCTTCAGTGTCGTAGGCTGCAATATTGAAATTCTTTGGAGATATCAAGTATCGGTTTATAAATCAAAAATCATTCGTGGTGTTGAAACTGAACTTAAGAAATTTCAGTTATGGATTTTTTACGGGGCTACCCCAACAAGAACTAAAGGTACAGCCGGAACTCCTCTACCTTGTCTCAGGATGTTCAATAGGTCCCGCTCGAAATAAGGCACGCCTGACGACATCTGGGTTTCAAGCTCTTTCATGGGTAGAATTTCGATGCCGACATCAATGACATCTGAAACGAAGAAACTTAAATGCTTTACAAATAAATCATGGGCAACAAAGGCGTATTTTCCAAACTGCACTTCTACTGCGACTTTTGATTTAACGAAGTCTGTTTGGTTGTAGGACAAAATGGGTTCAAGGCCAGCACTTTTGATTGCTTCTTTCTGCTCTTCGGGGAGCATATGTAGCGTATCTCGCAGCAACTGTTCGTTTTGTGTCACCCAAAAATTCCGTCTTTCAGACTTCCAGCCAAAACTTTCCAATCCCTCTTTGAAATCTTTGTTCATATCTATGGGCGAATATAGTCGTCTACCCCTTTTTGTTATTTCTTTAGAGACCTTAGTCCGACATGCTTCCGCATCGACTGATTCGATGACATCTTGAACTTCCTGCCACAATCTTGGCTTGTGGACTAGTAGAAATTCCTCGCCGTTCATGTGCGAGTATTTGGCAACAATGCGCATTTAGTGGCCGCCGTTCGGTTTCGCCGGGTCGTAGACAGGTTTTCCCATCGGCCGTGTACGCAGCTTTCCTGACTGTAACGCACGCACTCTTTCCCACGCTATATCTACATATTCTTTTTCTGTGTCACACCCGTAACCCATGCGCTCATGCATCAGGGCGGCTATTACTGAAGAACCTACTCCCATATAAGGATCAAAAACTGCACCCCCAGGATCAGTCATGGAAAGCACTAACCGTTCCACCAGTTCGACAGGAAACTGACATGGGTGAATTGTTTTCTCGACATGATTGCTTTTGACGTTTGGAAAGATCCAAACGTCACTAGGATTTTTTCCCTTGGGATTTCCCGACAGTTTCCCTACGTTTGGGCCCTTGAAGTATTTTTTGTTGGGGTATTTTGAGGGAACCCTAACTGGATCCAGATGAAAGGTGTAATCGTCGCTTTTCGTCCACCAGTTGATTGTTTCGTATCGGCCAGAGAATCGTCGGGAGCAATGTAGACCATGTCCGAAGTGCCATATGATTCGATTTCGTAGTTTAAGTCCATGTTTCTTGAATAGAGGAAACAGAACGTTATCCAATGGCACAATTTCCCCTTTTTCTACATAATTTCCAACCTGCCAACAAATGGAGCCAGACGAATTGAGCAGTCGCACACATTCACCGATCACTCTGTCTTGATGCTCTAGATAAGCATCTAAAGAGGATTGTTGTTCGTACGACTTTCCAAGGTTGTATGGCGGAGAGGTAACGATTAAGCTCATCACGCCATCCTTGAATCTCCGCATATATTTCAGATTGTCTTCACATGCCATGTCGGCATTGTCGAGAATCCCAGTTTTTTCAGTGGGCGCATGTGGCCGCAGAGGCGCTTTAGAGAAAGTTTCCGCCGATGTTTGCTGGGCGGGTTGACTGGCCATCTTCTCCTTTCGGAAAGCGGGTTTTCGGGCGGGCTTTCGCATCATACCAAATGAGAATTTTCTCCAAAACTGCAAGTCTGCTTCCTACTGAAAATACTAGCTTAAATAAGAATTCGTCTGAGCAAGTAAAATGCACCAATGCGACTCGACTTCACCAAAATGCACAGTCTGGGCAACGACTTCGTCGTCCTGGATGCCTGGGACCGTGAGGTTTCCCTGACGGTAGCCCAATTGCGGAGACTCGCGGACCGCCGCGTCGGGATCGGGTGTGATCAGGTGTTGTTTCTGGACTCGGATCCGGACCCCGACATCCACTTCTCCTACCGAATCTACAATGCCGACGGCCAGTCAGTGGAGCAATGCGGCAATGGCGCACGCTGCTTGGGTCGTTATGCCGCCGACCAGAAGTATGCGAATGCCTCGAACCAGCGCGCGCGCGCGCCTTCGGGAGAAGTCGTTCTGCAACTGCATGATGACGGCTCGGTGAGCGTCAATATGGGCATTCCGAGGCTGGAACCGGACGAAATTCCCTTTTCGAATCGAGGCCGTCACCCCGCTTACATTCTGGAGGTGGGCGGAAAAGAATATTCGATTGCTGCGGTTTCCATGGGCAATCCGCACGCGGTGCTGACCGTCGATGCAATCGGCAGTGCGCCGGTGAACATTCTGGGGCCCCGGATCGAGACCCATCCAAGATTCCCCCGGCATGCCAATGTGGGTTTCATGGAAATCTCCACCCCTCGACATATCCGGCTGCGGGTCTGGGAGCGCGGGGTCGGCGAGACTCCGGGTTGCGGCACCGGGGCTTGCGCGGCAGTGGTCGCGGGCCGACTGGTGGGAGAACTTCAGGAAGATGTCGTGGTATCGCTTCCTGGCGGAGACCTTCAGGTGCATTGGGAAGGCGAGGGCCAGCCGGTGGTGTTGCGGGGCAGTGCGGAGTATGCCTATACTGGTTCCGTGGAATTATGAGTCCGAAATCCGAATCTGCGCCACGCGAGCTGTCCGCGGCACAGGTTCGGGCTTGGCTTAAAAAACACCCTAATTTTCTAGCTGGCCAGCCGGAATTGCTGGAGCAGATGCAGTTGCCGCAGGATTCGGACGGGACCATTTCGTTTCAGGCATACCAATCTCGCCGACTGCGAGAACACAATGCGCATCTGGAAGCCATGTTCCAGATGGCCAGCCGCAACCAGAAGTTGATCGATCATGCCCTGATTCTGGCAGCGGAAAGCCTGCAAGATCGCCCAGGTTCCCTAGGGGCTGCGATTCAGACACAGGAAAAGCGCCTGCTTCGCCATTTCCCGAACGCCGGTTGGGCAATTCGGCTGCGACCGGAAATTCCACGTGTTGCCGCCAAATACAAGATTCCCGAACACCCGCCCCTGATTCGCGCGATCATGACTGTTTTTCGGAAGGGTCCGCAAATCCTGACGGATCGCGAGACCGTGCTGATGCTGTGGCCGAAATCAAGCGCGGATTCGGACACCTTGGTCATTGCGCCCCTGAAGCGAAGACGGCGCTTCGGGATACTCTGCCGGGAACTGCCGCCGGGCATCGACCGTGAAGGCGATACCACTCTGCTTCTGCACGTGGCCGATCTCACGGCGGCCCTAATTGATCGGTTTTGCGAGCCCCGGAGATCTCCATGAGTGAGTTCGCAGAAGATACGAAAAAGTGGTTGGAGGAATTCCAGGCCAAGTTGCGCTGGGAGCGCAATTACTCGGCACATACTGTCGCTGGCTACACCAGCGATATTCGGCAATTCATCCGCTGGCTCGGCGAACAATCGGTTGAACTCGTCGAGGCGCATGAAAGCGACGTTCAGCGCTATGCCGCGCATTTGTTCCGGCAGGGGCGGTCCCCGCGGTCGATCCAGCGCGTCCTGTCGGCGTTGCGCGGATTCTACGATCATCTGGTGGCGACCCAACGCCGGGCGGACAATCCGGCGGGCGGGGTTCGCGCCCCCCGGCAGCCCCGGACGCTTCCCAAGGTGCTGGATGTCGATGCCGTGATGCGCCTGCTGGATTCGACGCCGAATGGCCCACTGGGATACCGTGACCTGGCCATGTTCGAGCTCCTGTATTCCAGCGGCATGCGCCTGTCCGAACTGGTGGGGCTGGATTGCGATAACCTGGATTTGGCGGCAGGAGAAGTTCTGGTTCTCGGGAAAGGCCGGGTGGAGCGAAAGCTTCCGGTTGGGCGCATGGCGCTGAAGGCTTTGCGCGGCTGGCTTGATGTGCGCGCGAAGATGGCACACCCCGAGGAGACCGCATTGTTTGTGGGTCAGCGGGGGCGGCGCTTGTCGGCTCGTAACGTACAGATGCGCCTGCGCCAGTTTGGCTGTGCTTCAGGAAGCGATCAGGCCCTGCATCCCCATCTGTTCCGCCATTCTTTCGCCAGCCATCTGCTGGAATCATCCGGCGACCTGCGTGCCGTGCAGGAATTGCTCGGGCACCGCCGCATCAGCACCACGCAGATTTACACACACCTCGATTATCAGCACCTAGCCCAGACTTACGATTCCGCGCACCCGCGAGCACGGCGGCGGGATTAAGCCTCTAATTTCCGGCAAAATATGCGGATGAGTCAAAACACTCCGACAGAACTGCATTTGCATCAACGTTCCCGGGTCCTGGAACTCGCGTTCGGCGAAGAACGCTTTCGGCTGAGTTGCGAATATCTCCGGGTACATTCACCTTCGGCCGAAGTCATGGGTCACGGCCCGGGAGAGGAAACCCTGCAGGTCGGCAAGGAAGATGTCGCCATCGATGCGATCGAGCCGGTTGGCCACTATGCGGTGAAACTGGTGTTCAGCGACGGCCATGACACGGGCATTTATTCTTGGGACTACCTGTACGAATTGGGCCGTGATTTTGAGATGCGCTGGCAACGTTACCTGGACCGCTTGAAAGAAGCCGGAATCGAGCGGAAGGTCACGGAGAACTAGTCCTATGGCGCGCTTTGGTTACCGGGAGGTCGAGCCGGACGAAAAAACCCGCCTTGTAAACGAGGTGTTCGAGTCGGTAGCGTTCCGCTACGACCTGATGAATGACTTGATGTCGTTCGGGTTGCACCGGGTCTGGAAACGCACGTTTGCGCTGCTCGCGCAACTCCGGGAGGGTCAGCACGTGCTGGATCTTGCTGGCGGCACCGGTGACTTGGCCCGGCTGGTTCGCTCGAAGGTCGGCCCGGAAGGACAGGTGGTTCTATGCGACTTTAGCAATGGCATGCTGACCCAAGGCCGAGATCGATTGTTGGACGAAGGTTTGACGGATATTCCGGTCGTACAGGGAAATGCGGCAGAACTTCCTTTCGAGTCGGAGTCGTTCGACCGTGTTCTGGTTGGGTTCGGCCTGCGCAACTTCACGAATCCCTCGGTCTGCCTGAAAGAGATGTACCGGGTGCTGCGCCCCGGAGGGTTAGCGGTCGTGCTCGAATTCTCCCAACCGGCCGCTTGGCTGGAGCCGCTCTACCATGCGTACACACACCAAGCTGTGCCGAAGCTTGGCGAACTGGTGGCCGGGGATCGTGACAGCTACCGCTACTTGGCGGAATCCATCGCCGTGCATCCGGATCAACGGACCCTGCGCGAGATGATGCGCGCCGCGGGGTTCGCATCCTGCCAGTATTTCAATCTGAGCGCCGGGATCGTGGCAATCCATCGCGGAACGCGAATCGATTGAAACCTGGCCGAACAGAACTGGATTGCCGTGGAGGGAGGCCGCAATGAAGCCGTTTTTCTTGCCTGAGTTCAGGGGCAGTAATGCCTCAAGCGGCATGGTACTTGGAGCCTTTGCCTTTCTTATGGTTGCGGCAGGCGGCCCCGTTTATGCTGCGGAAGATTGGTCGGGAGCCTATGCGGGTGTTTTCGTGGGTTCCGCCCAAGCCGACAATCGGCTGGTCGATACGGATGGTTTTGCGAATTGGGGCAATCCCGGTTCAGTGACAGGCTACAAGGACTCCGGCTTCATCGGTGGCGCGCTGATCGGAAAGAAGTTCGACTTTGGCGATGCCTCGATCCGACTTGAACTGGACGGGACCATTGGTGACTTGGAAGCGCGGACCAACCAGCTCGACCCTCAGGGTCTGGACGAGACGGCCGTGGCGGAGTTTCAGTGGATCACCACGGCCCGGTTGGAATCGAGAAATCATTCGGCCCTGTGACGGTCTTTGCCACGGGAGGGATGGCATGGGCCCGGATCGAAAACTCTGTTACCGACGTTGATTTTGGACCAAACCGGCCTACGGCGGTGGATCCCGACGATTCCTTTCGCGACAAGTCGACGGAAACTGGTTGGGTTGCCGGGTTCGGAGCCGAAGTCCAGTTGAACGAGGGCTGGATGGCGCGATTAGAGGGACTCCATCTGGATTTCGGACGGAACGACCATCACGTGAATCATTCCGGGAACAATGCCTGTGGGCCAGAAGGTCCCCGGAGGCCCTGTCCCTACAAGATTGAAAATGAGCTGGATGTTTTTCGGTTGGTGTTCACCCGTCAGTTAGGACGGTAACAGGAGAACCTGTAGCCTTGTTTTGGGTGGCTTCAATCCACCGTAACCCCTAGGAAAGTCCCTCCGTTCCGCCGGGTCAACTCCCGCATCAGCGCCGCGAACCGGCTGGTGGTGTCGGCGTATTTCGGGTCGATCTTCTCGATCTCCGCACGGGTGAAGAACCCGACCGCATGAATGCGGACCTGCCGCTTCCCATCCCGGTAGTTGAGGTCTTCCACCGTGTCGATAACCCACTGGATCGACTCGCCGGTGTATTCGTCGCCGAAGATGTACAGGCTGATCTTGTCGGACTTCATGCGAAACCGCTTGATGGCTTCCAGGATACCTTCGACGGGACTCGAATTGCTGTACGAATGCCAAGAGTCAAAACGCTGCAGGAGAATCTTCCGCCGCGCGGGCGTATCCGGAATCCAGCGTCCCCGGTAGCCGCTGAACATGTACGCGCCCATGTCGTTCATCACTTGGAGCCCGCGCACTTTCGGGTAGGCGTCCAGTAAGGCCACCAGCTGCTGTCTGGCGGCTTCCCAGGCAAACCGTTTCATACTGCCGGACGTGTCGACAATAAAGATGATGTATTCGCTGTCGGCCGGAATGCCGCCGATCACGTCCGGTTCGGATGCAGTCAGGTTCAGCCGCCGCATTTCTTCATTGAGACGTTGCAGTGCGGTCTTCAGGTCTGCTTCGATCAGGGCCTGTGCCTGGGCGCTGGCGTTCTCTTGCCGCGTTTCCTCTACGGCCCTTCGGTCGTCCTGCAGTTTCTCCTGCTGGGCGTGTACCCGGGCTTGTGCCGAAAATTGTTCGGCCGCCAGGCTTGCCCGGACCTGGATGACACGTGCGAGTTGTTCCTGCAGTGCTTCGATTTGGGCTCGAAGGTCTTCGACCGGCTCGCCCACGGTGTTTTTAGTGATCAGGATCAACAGCACCATGGCTCCGAACCCGCAGCTGACCACGTCGAGGAACGACAAACGGTTGTCGGCTTGCCGGCGGACGCGTCTCATGGCCAGTCCTCCGCTGGGGCCAGGAATTGTCCGTTCGTCCTCATTGCGAATCCCCAGTAGGCCCCAGCCGCTGCCGGGTCGCCCTCAAGCGGAAGCAGAACGATGTTGAAAGGTGGGCCCGCGATGCCTCCCGTTGCTTCTTGGAAAAACTCCATGCGCTGGGAAGGGCTGACCCGGTTCTTCTTGAACCAGGATTTTCCCTGTGTCGGCAGGCCGTCCGTAATCAGATAGACTGCATCCGGCCTCGGCTTGATCTGGGCAATCTTCTTGAGAGTCGTATCGAGGCGGGTTCCTCCCGCAGGGACCCAACCTTGCACGGCCGAAATCACCTCTTCCATCCGTTTCCCGTCTTTTGCCGGCAGCCATCCGCTCTTCGGCAACGCTGGCGTCGCCGTCGTGCTGAACCCCCAGACTTGGTATTGCGCCTCTTGCGGCAGGTGTGAGAGAACCCATTCGAGGATGGAATGTGCCCAGCGCCACTTGTAACTCTCGATCTGGTACGTCACCGGGAGAAACTTATTTCGGATGATCGTGGCGATTCGCTCGTCCTGCATGCTGGCCGAGCGGTCCAGCAGGATCAGAATGCGACGGCCCTCGACTCGGAAACCAGCCACGTACTGGCGTTGCCCTTCTCCCTCTTTCGCCCTCAGTTGCTTGCTTTTCTCCGCTTCTTGGAGTTTCTTCTTGCGCTCGCGCAGTTCACGTTCAAGTCGAGCCGTGTCGGACGCCTTCGGTTGGCGGGCGCGAAGTTCGGCTTGGGTGGTGATGGCAGCCACGCGCTGCTGCGCCAGGCTTTCCAGTTCACGCTGCAGTTGACGCATCTGTCTGCGGTGCTCGGTGATCAGCTCTTCCTGTTCCTGGATCGACTGCTCCAGCAGTTGCACATCTCCCTCGCCGCTCTCCGATGCCTGTGCCAGTTCAGTCAGGTTGTGGTCGATAATCAGGAACAACAGAACCGCAGCCCCCAGCCCGCAGGACATGACATCCAGGAAAGCCAGGCCGAACGGGTTCAGGAAACGGCTGCGGCGGCGTCTGGACATTCAGCAGGAGAGAGCCACGCAACGGTGGGCTTGTCCATCTTCCGGCACGGAGGCGTCCAGATTGAAGACGGCCTGGGGCGTGGGGTTGGCACAGAGAGGAATACCCAATCCCTGTTCCGGTAGCGGCAACACCCGCGTCAGGGGAGGCAGCAGCAGGAGATCCAGTCCTTCCGTATCCAGGGAAGACTTCGGCCAACGGGCTTGAAAGATCTTTTCGTCCAGCGTCACGGGTCGGGAATCCAGATTGAGCCGGATCTGCCCGGATTTTCCGGCGAAGCCTTGGCACATTTGTTCGAACAGTTGTCCGCGGTTTGTCGCAAGGTTGCGATGTATGTCGAAACGGTGCTGGGCCGCGAAGGCTTCCGCCGCGTTCTCCACCCATTGGGTGAAGAGGTGATAGAAGCCGAAATCCCCGAAATCCTGGACCGATTCCAATCGCGCACGACCCGGCTGGACATCAACAGTGCTGATCCAACTGCGACTACGTCCAAGTTCGATGACGCCGTAACGCCCGGGTTCAAGGTCCCGGGCCGCCAACAGCGCGGTCGGGAATACACTTCGGGGTGCGTAGCCCAAGGCTTCCAGAACGCCCAGCAGGCGTTCAAGCCGTGACCGATCGATTCCTCCACTCATCGAAAGGTCGATCGGGCCTTCTCCTTCCGGCAGGAATTCCCGCAATTGCAGATACGCAAGGTCGATATTCGACGTGCCTTGACCTTCTCCCGTTTCCGGTGTTTCCAGATATTCGTTGTTTTCGTTGTCGGTGCGTCGGGGTTGCAGTCGTTCACCGGCATCTTTACCGAATCGCCAACTGTCTTTTGAATCCCGGTGGGCAAGGCACCACTCGACCCGCCAGTCGGTGCCGTCGGGCTGTGCCAGCGCGTAGCTGTCGATCCTAAGAAGAAGGCTCATCCGTCCGCGTCCGCTCCCGCAGGTAACGCAGCAGGTGGTGCTGGCAATGCTCCTGGGCATCCAGTACCAGCGACTCCTGGGCTTCCTGCAGTTTGTGCAGCAGCAGCATGATGAACAGGCTGATCAGCAGGGCGACAAACGTTGAATTGAATGCCACGCCAAGGCTTTCCGTCACCGGCCCGATGTTGCCGCGCGTGGCTTCTTCGGCCTGCCCCAGGGCTGCACCGATCCCGCGCACCGTGCCGATGAATCCAAGCGACGGAATGGCCCAGGTCAGGTAGCGCACCAGTGCCAGTTCGGTGTCCTGCCGGTCCGACTCCATCTCGCAACTGGCCTTCATGGCCGCAGTGGCGTCCGATACGGAATGCGTCGTGAAGAAGCGATCCAGACAGGCGTCGGCAGCCCGATAGAGCACGGTGCTGCCATAGCCCTGCATTCGCACGTACTCTCGGACATCGGTGAAACGTGCCCGGTCATGCGCCTGAGGCAGGACCAAATCGGTTTCCCAGGTTTCCAGGAAACTCTCCTCGTCTTGTCGGCCACGCTGGCTCAGCAGCCTTCTCGCGAAGCGCAGCTTCATCAACTTCATCCACATGATGGCCAGCGCCCAGAACAGGGCGACAAAACAGGCTTCCTGCTCGTAGTCCTTGACGACCACGGCGATCCGTGCGCCGAGCGTCGGCGATGCGATTTCAGCCTGTTCCTCGGCGACGGCTTGGCGTTGCAATTCTTCGTAGGCGACTGGGCGCACCACCAGTTCATATGCCGCGTGCACCAGCACGAACGACACCGCTAACGCCAGCAACTGCCAGAACACTTCGTGTTCGCGCCAGCGCTCGGTCAGGTTGTTCAATTTATTAAATGTCACTGGGCATATCCACGGCTTGATCAAGGGAAATGGTTTCTTTCGGGGTCAATTGCTTGAGCGTGATCCGTGGGGTTTCCTGCTTGAGGTCCTCTTCGGTCAGGACTTCGATGACTTCGCGGTCCTCGTCTTCCGCTTGCGGTGCAGGAGGTTCTTCGGCCCACGCCAAGGCCGCCGCTGCGTACAGGGACACCCACCAAAACCGTCTCATGGTTTGTCCAGGTAATAAGCCAGCCGGAATCCCACATCGTCCTTGGGATCGCGATCGTAGCGGCGGTTGTTCAGGCTCAACTCCTTGCGTCCACCGTTGCGCCAGCCAAATCCTCGGATGACGTAGTACCGGCCGCTGGCCTCGCCCAGTGGGTTGACTCGTTCCGTCTCCGGGCGGGTCGAGACCCGCAGCTTGTCGAGAAACACGTCGTGCATCCATTCCGCCACGTTGCCCGGCAAATCATACAACCCCTGACCCGAAGGCGGGAAGCTTCCGACGTCGGCGCTGACGGCATACCCGTCGTTGTACCCTTCCAGCGTCGGCTGCACGATATCGGAGGCGGAAGCATCCGCCAGATTGCCGAACCGGTCCGGGGGCGGCATGAAGTCACCCCAGGCATACCGCTTTCCAGAACGGGTCAACCAGACCCACTCGGCTTCACTCGGCAGCCGGTATCCGGTTGCTTGCGCGTCGAATCCCACGATTTGCCCGTCGCGCACCCGGTAGAACGGCGCAACCCCCGCCCGCTCGCTCATCCAGTTCGCGAACAATGCCGCATCCGCCCAGCTGACCCGCACCACGGGTTGGCTTGGGCGGTCCAGGCGCTTGCCGAACACTTCTCCAGAATCATGCTCGGCTCGGTAGCGTCGGTACAGGGCGTTAGTGACTTCCTTGTCCATGATCGCGAATGGTCGGGTTAGGCGCACCGGGATTCGGCGGCGCGTGGTTGCGAGTTCGAACGAACCACGAGGCTGGAACTCGACGAAGACTAGTCCGAGATCCCGTTCATGCTTCTGGCGCCGGGAGTGTTCGACCTTCGCCTGCGACTGCAAGACGGCGAAAAGTTGCTTCGGAGTGTCCGGATGAGGCACCACGGTGTATTTTTTCGTTATATAGCCCGGCGCGGAAACCTCCACGGTATGGGCTTGCTGCGCCAACTGCAACTGGCGCCGGAGTTCCACCTGCCCGTCGACGCGAACCGTCGCGTTGGTCGGCGTCGGCCAAAGTTCAAGGGTGCCGAGGCGCGGTGTCAGGGTCACTGCGTGGTTTTGCCGGTCGGACTTCAACTTTAGGATTTGCCGGTTCGGCGTGTGTCCAGGAAGTAATAGGGCAACTTCCACTTGGGTATCTGGGGTCAATGCGATCCGCTTTGGGGTCCGTCCTCGCCAAGTGCCGTCAATCAAGATGTCTGCGGCTTCGGGCGTGCTGGAAATCGTCAGAAAGGCAGGTTCCGTGGCCTTCTGGAGCGAAATCTCGACCTCGGTCAGTTGGCCATATCCCTCGATCTCCACCGTTTGTCGATGCATTTCAAAGCCCTCTACACTGACCTGCAAGACATGCTGACCTGGGGAGAGATCCTCCAGTATTTCTCCGATCTTTCCGGTGCGTTCGCCGTCGACCCGGACTTCCCCCTCGGTTTCAGGAGTCGTGGAGACCCGGAGTTTGCCCGGCAAGGGGTCCAGAGTGACTTGCACAGTGCGCGGCGCGTCTCCACCCGCCTGGAATTCGATTTGCCGGGGATAGTGGCCTTCTGCTTCCACATTTGCAACATGTCGCCCGCGCCAGAGCAAGGCTTGTCCGTTCACCATCATGTGCGGACTCTCGAGATGCACCGTGGCGGTTGCGGGGTCGGTCTCGAAACTGATGAGTTGTGCCTGCTCCATGGCGTACCAGGCGCCTGCCGTGATCAGTGCTAGGAGCAGAATCGCCAGTCCCGCCCCACGAAATCTGGGGGCGGAAGGTCGCTTGCGGCGCCTTTCCTGCTTGGGTGGCCGATATGACTTGGCCTGGATTGGCTCGTGCTCAAGAATCACCGGATCGACTCCGTGCATCGAATATCCAAGGTAAGAGCCTTACCGGGACGCACTTTCAGCGTCGCGCGCGCATCTCGGTATCCGGGTCGGTTGGCGACGACGATGTAGTCGCCTGGGACCAACTTCAGGGTCTGGCGTTCGAGCCGCCCGAGTTTCCCGATGCCGTAAATTTCAATCTCGGATTGATTATCCGAGGTCAGGATCAGGGAGACCGGGATTTGCGCTAGTTTCAATGCCTCGACAAGTTCCGTACGGATCTTGGCGATCTTCCGATCATCGAGTCGCTTTTCCCGGATGAAGGCGAGCCACTCTTTCGTCCGGGCTCGGATGACCTTGTCGTAGAGGCCTTCCGGAAGTTTCAATGCATCCAACTGCCGATGCGCCTCAATGTACAGAGCAACCTGCTCTCGTCCTTGGTGCGCTGACTTCAAATGGGGGGAGATGGCCAGTGCCTTGAGGTAGGCGGCATCGGCCGCGGCCCAGTCTTCTTTCTGTCGGGCTGCACGGGCCTCGTCCAGCAGGGACCGGGTTCGCTGAAACTGGAGTTCCGCCCGAGCCTGCTGAAGGTATTCCCGGGCTCGTTGCCCGTCCACTTCCGCCCACAACTCGACCGCCCGGGCCCAATCCGAATCAAGCATGGCACGCAGCGCCTGATCCTGGATGCCCTTGGCCGCGGCGGTTCCTGTGGCCAGCCCCGCCGCCAGCGCCAGTGCGATCGGAATCAGTTCAGGGCGCCACGTTCCGACAGGTAGATCTCGTTCAGGATTTCGTGCCACTGCTGGTACTGGTCTTCGACCGACCCGGTAAGCGTGCGTGTCTGGTTCTCTACTTGCACGACCTGGGGTTTCACCTCCAGATCGAGCGATTGTCCGAGCTCCTTGAGCGCGGCTTCGTGGATTTCCGTTGCTTCGTAGTCCTGGTAGGCATCATAGGCGCCGTAGGCGCCGGCCCCCACCAGCACTTGGCCAAGCTGGCGGACTTCTGGGGAAGACCCTGAGTCGGCCGCTACCACGATTCCGCCGATGATGGCCAGGGCACTCAGAAGCCCTTGCGCCACGCTGGCGGAGACGCCCTCGTCATGCGCACGGCGTTCGTAGAAACTCTGCCGTGCCCAGTCCCGGTACGATGAATCGATCTTTTCCGCAAAACCCTCCGAGTATTGCTGCAGGGTCTCGATGAAGAGGTCGTCGCGTTCCTTGACTTGCAGTACCAGTTGGTACAGCGTGTCTTCTTCGGCCGGCAGCGAAACCAGGCGTGTGCGGTCCTTGTCTGCCTTGACATAACGTTCGAACGCCTGCGGCGCGAATTCTTTCGCGAATCGCAATTCCGCCACGGCGCGGATCTCTTTCATGGCCGCCACTCCCCTACGGTCGCGTTCGACTAGGAGATCTTTTGCGATCTGGTCGAACAGGGCCTCCATCGGTCGGGCTCGATCTTCGCCGGCGTAATCGGTTTCGCTGAATTCATGGCGATAGACGTGATCGAGCCACTGTCCGCCAGTCGAGTCGGTGGCAAGGATTTTCAGGTCCAGTTCGGAGCCGTTCGATTTCAGGATCGTGCCCTCGATACGCAGGTCCGGAACGGCGCGTTCCGGTGCCACCCATACATGCCGCCAGCCACCTCCGCGCAGCATCGCTTGGCGCAACTGCTGGGGAAAGTACAGGGTTTCGGCTCTCCGCACTTGGGGGAACACGTCTCCCTCGGCGACTTCTTTCTCGTCGACTTCCCCCTTGAACCGGACAATGCCGGCATCCAAATACCATTCTTCCGGTACCGGCTCGACAGCCGGCTCTTCCGACGATTCTTCGAACAGGCCCCCGTAGACGCCGGACATGCCGGTCTGGCATCCGCTGGCAAAGGCCAGCAGCAAAGCAAGCAGGGTTAACTGTCTCGCAGGCTCTTGCATTTTTGCTCCAGCTGTTTGCGGATCTCGGGATCTTCCTCCCGTTCCGCCAGTTCACAGACCTGCCGGGTCACGATGTCGTCGTCTTTCTCGTAGCCGTGAGTCGGGCGCGTCTTGCCGGTCGGGACATCGCCGGGGACTTGCCCCTCGGCGACTCCGCCGCGTTCGGCCTCTTCCTCTGCAGCTTCCCCTTCCCCTTCGCCCTGTGTCTCCCAATCCGGCAAATCTTCTTCTGCTGTCCCATCGCCATCGACCCTCCCTTCCCGCTCTTTGCGGGCTCGGATTCCCGCGTCCAGCAGGATCTGGTCAACGCGATTCAGCACGGCCTCGATGCGGGAAAGCTCTCTCTCTTGCCCTTCTTCGATACTTGCCTGTTCCGCAAGTTCCGGTTCCCTTTCGAGTCCGTCTTCGATCCCGGGATCTTCGGTTTCACCGACTGTTTCCTGCCCTGCAGGCGATGGTCCTTCTTCCGGGCTCTCCAAAAGGCCTTGATCCTCGACGCGCTCCTCCTGCGAGGCCGGAACGCCGGGAGTTTGCGCGGAAGGCGCACCTTCTTCTGCCTGTTCCGGAGATTCCGCGCCCTCTTCCTCGATACTGCCGTCTGATGATGGCTCCTCCGGGGTCTTGTCTGAAATCAGTCGCACGGCGATCTGCAACCCGGAGTCAGAGTCCAAGGAAAACGGTGAATCTGCTGCTTGGCCAGCGCCGCCGAGCGATGCCAGCAGCCCCAGAAAAAGCAGCCGTGCGCGTAAAACCATAGTTTGAGGCATTATAGCGGGGAGGTCTGGCCGCAATCTATAATCGCTAGGCAAATAATACCTTGGCATAAGCCGCACCAAGAAAATATTTCTGGACGCATTGCCTGCCGAATGAGTGGCTATGCATACAGCATTCTTATGAAATTAAGATTCCCTAGGGAGGAGACGTCACATGAAAATGACTCAGGATAAAACTCGTGAAATTGTGGAAGATTTTGCGAAAGCCATTTTAGAGAAAAAAACAACAGGCACCAAGCCCTCCAAAACAGTTATTGACTTCCGTCAAGAGAAAGAGCATGGCTTTGAACGCGACATTGAGAACGTTCCTCTTGATTTGCTCAGGTACAGAAAAGAGAATGGGAGAATCTCCTCTGATGTGTTGAGTTACGAGCGTTCATATGGCGAGTTGAGCGAAATAGATTCGGAAGCTCAAGAGATCCTAGGCGAATATTTGGCGAAAAAGGATCCGGAAAAAACTCAAGAGTTAGAGGGACTGATATATGCTCGAGGGCAAGAGACTCCAGCCATTATTACTTGCGATGGTTTTCTAATTGATGGCAACCGAAGACGATATGTCTTAGGGAGGCTGAAGGAAAAGTATCCTGAAGACTCTCGTTTTCAAACAATGAAGGTGGTTTTATTGCCTGGACCGGGTGAGCAGGGCGGTCTTCCCAGAGTGAAAGAAATAGAAAAGATTGAGAATAGATATCAACTTCAAAGTGATGGCAAAGCAGACTATAGTGGATTCGATGCAGCCCTGTCGATTCGCCAAAAAGAGAAGCGTGACTTTCCGATAGAAGAGCAGTTAAAGGACGATCCGCGGTATGTTGCTCTTGGTGAAAAACAATTCGAAAAAGTAGTTAGAGAAAAGAAAAAAGCTTTGCTCCTACCCTTAGATTGTGTGGATAGATATTTAAATCAGTTGGGAAGGCCCGGACAATACAAACATATTTCTTCTGGCGTGGGAGATCGTGAAGGCAGATGGCAGTCGTTCGTCGATTACAGCAGCATGCACTCTAACACTTTGAAGAGTGCCGGCAAACGCCAAAGATATGGCATCGAGGAAGAAGATATAGGAGATATTGAAGATGCAGCATTCAAGATAATTCGTCTCAGGGAATTGGGTGGAATAGTCAAGCCTCATATGGTGATGCGGAAATTACCCGCATTTTGGAAAAACGCAAAAGATCATATTCTTGCTATCAGTAATTTAGTGGACGATGACATTCCAGATGAACAAAGGTACGATCAAGAGGGAGAAATCTTGCCAATCGAACAGCAAGACAAGATCTGGGCTGCAAACGCTACACCAGTCATATTGAGCAACCTCCGCGAGGCTATGCGCCTCAATTCGGAGCAGCAAGTGCAAGAAACCCCGGTTACTTTGCTAGAGGCTGCACTGAAAAAGCTCCGACATGAGCAAATGGATATCGAATGCATTATCAGCGAACCTGAGCTACGGAAGGCTCGTGGCCTTACCTCCAAAATACAACGAGAGGCCAAAGAACTAGAGGGTGAAATATATACGGCCATTAAAAGGAAAAACACAAAAAAATGATCGAGCTTAGCTCCACTGATAGTGGATTCGAACTGACGGATTTTGATCGCTCTCTACGCAGTAAGCATGTAAATCAAATTGAATTTTGGGGGTTGTCTTCCAAGGCGGATAGACATTGGGGATTTTCAGGACAAAAGGCACCAGTAGTACTCGACAAAGTAGTCAATTATTTGAAAAGACAGAACGTGGAGTACATAACAGATAGGAAACTAACTGATGACTTATTAAAACTAGATGAAGCAAGAGCCCAACTGTCGATCTCACGGAAAGTAGGACAAGAATTCAAAGAAAGTGGTGTGATGGCTGGGACAGAAAGCAACAAATTTTTGGAGTTTATTGACCGAAAATTACCCCGAAGATTAAAAGAGCACCAGATCAAAGCGGCGCTACATTTGCTGTCCGTTGTCAATGGCGCAAATTTTTCTGTACCCGGCGCGGGCAAGACCTCAGTCGTTTTGGCAACTTATGCTTGGTTGAAAGAACTTGGGGAGGTTGATAGTCTTTTTGTGGTTGGACCGCCGGCGTGCTTTAGGCCATGGCAAGATGAATTTAGAGAAACGATTGGCCGTGAACCATCAACCGAGATTCTTGCGGGGGGAAATGTAGAGGCCAGACGTCTCAAGTATTATTCTCCAAGTGGAGCGCTAGCGGATTTGTATTTGACGACATTTCAGACGCTCCTGAAAGACGCAGAAGAGGCCCCATATTTATTCAACAGAGCCAACAGGTCTTTTTTCCTCGTCGTAGATGAGGCCCACTACATTAAGCAGCAGGGTGGTTCGTGGGCAAAATCAGTTCTGGGTCTGTCTCTTTTTGCGCGGAGAAGATGTGTCCTTACTGGTACGCCCTTTCCTCATTCGTATGCTGACGCGGTCAATATTTTCAAAACGCTTTATCCTGTGGCACCACCGTTGGGTAGCGTGGAACAAACCAAATTAACTCATTTGATTAAATCGAAAAGACAAGTAGAAGCAGTTGAACTGCTTGAAGCAACTATCGGTCCCTTGTTTTATAGGGTTAGGAAATCAGATTTGAATTTAGCCAAACAGGAATTTTATGAACCGATCATTGTTGAAATGTGTCCGGTCGAAAGGATGCTGTATGACACGGTGCTGGGTCGAATTAAGAAGCAATCTCAAGAAGATTTTATGAGGGATTTTGAGACAGTACAAAGTCTGCAAAAAGGGAGAATCATGCGTATGAGGCAAGCTATTTCTTATGCAAAACTGCTGACTTCTGCGATAGATGGATACGATGAGGAATTAATAGATGAGAGAGAAGATTTAGCGGCTCAAATTGTTGCGTATGATTCACTGGAAGTTCCAGGGAAAGTCACAGCATTATTGAACAAAATCGAAGAATTAAGGACCGACAGCCAAAAGGTTGTCGTATGGAGCAATTTCATTGGAACACTGAACCTGATAAAGGAGTCATGCATGACTAATGGTTGGAATGCCGAGATTATTTGCGGTAACACTCCAACTGAGAATAGATACGATGATAACGTTCTGACCAGAGAAAAAATAATCGAAAAATTTCGAAGGGCGAATAGTGGCTTAGACATTCTAATCGCCAATCCTGCCGCCTGCGCAGAATCCATCTCTTTGCATAAGACATGTTCTCACGCGATCTACTACGACCTCTCATATAACTGCGCTCAGTATCTTCAATCTCTTGATAGGATTCACCGTGTGGGAGGGTCGGAGCAAAAACCATCGCATTATCATTTTTTACAGTATGGGCAGACTTTCGAAAATGATATTCTGGAGAATGTTATGGCTAAATGGCATGATATGGCACTCATTATTGATAAAGAATTTCCAGTCTATGAAATGAATTTCGATGATATTGAGGCAGATGCTTATGAACGAATCTTTGGTTGACAATCAGGTCCACTTTGAGCGGTTGAGTTTTCAAAATGTAAAGGTATTAATTGAAGTTCTGCGTGCTCTAAAGCTTGACCGAGCCGAGTTGATTAGAAAAGCTTATCTTGATACCGCATCCGATTTTCCAGAGGTCACTCAATTTCTCGACATCCTAGGAATCATCAATTTTCAAGACAAAAAAATCAAAAAAGGGCCAAATTACCCAAACGCTCTTGTGGCTTTGGATGAAGGGGAGGATCAATTATCTGAACACCTATTGAGTTTGATTTTGGAATCGCAATCTTCATATGCAAAAGAACTGGAGGCATTTATTAAACAATTCGAGCCGGACGAAAATGGTAGTTTGGTTTTGCGAAATTTTCAGCATGATGAACATTTATTCGCGGTCAGAAACTTTCTTATAGGGGCGGATGCTATCGAATTCGATTACTCCCAAACTTACACTCTGGGTCATTATTTAGAGGAAATCTATCCAAAAGTTTGCTATTGCTCAGGGATGTCACCGTCGGAGCTTGAGGGTAAGCAAACAAGACAAGCGGAACTAGGTTCACTTGCGGAAAAAGAGGTAGTAGCCTATGAGAAATCTCAGGCGGGCGATTCATTCAAACACTTGGTTACGCATGTAGCCGAGCATAATGTGTCGGCAGGCTTCGATGTATACAGCGTCAGGTCCGAAGGCGGACAGATTTGTCAAAGGAGGCTTATTGAAGTTAAGGCAGTACGTTTGGCCGATAGGCGTTTTTACTGGACAAAATGTGAGAGGGAAAAAGCGGAGCAGCATAAGGAGAGTTATTTTTTATATTTAGTCCCGGTAGAGGGCGATGCTCTTCTCATGGATCAAATGACTATAATTCAAGACCCTTTCAATGAGGTAATCAACAACCAGTCTGAATGGGGAATCCTGACTGACGTCATCGAATGCAGAAAGAAGAAGCAACATGTCAGATGATCTTGTTCTAAGTCATGATGTCGGGTATGCAGGCTCGCTCGACAAATTCGATTCCGCAAACTATCCGAAAGCAAAATCTGCCTTTGGTTACTATGGCGCTAAGCAAAAAGTCGCGCCCAGAATTCTTCAGTTATTACCTCCCCACCATTGTTGGGTAGAACTTTTCTGTGGATCAGCGTCCATCACTTTGGCAAAGCAAGCCGCCCCCATCGAAATCATCAATGATATTGATGGGGAGATCGTCAATGTGTTTAAGCAACTACGGAATAGGCCCGAAGAACTCATTAAGGCAATTGAACTCACGCCGTATGCCCGCGATGAATTTTCTCAAGCGAGGGCCAATGATGCCACTGCCGATGACTTAGAGAGAGCCCGCATGTTTTTGGTTGAGGCCATGATGTCACTCAATGGGGTATTAGCAGGCAGTAAAGGGGGATTTTCATATTCTAATTCCTACACAAGATCTGGAAGAGAGGCACGGGTAAATCGCTGGGCTAATTTTCCTGAGAGATTAAGACGTGTCGCAGAGCGCCTTCGTGATGTCAGAATTGAGAATATGGATGCGGTAACATTGCTCAAGAAATTTGTTAATAGGCCAGCCACGTTAGTCTACCTTGATCCTCCTTATCTAACAGATAGAACCTCGGGATATACGCATGATGTGCGCGATAAGGATTTTCATATAGAACTTCTCACAGTCTGCAATAAGGCAAAATGCATGATTCTCGTTAGTGGTTATGACAACCCCATATACAACGAATTACTTGATCCATCCCTAAAATGGAGAAAGGTAGTAATAGGTACATATACAACTGCTGCCTGTGGCACAAAATTCGACCGTAACGAGGTGGTCTGGATTAATGAATCGGCATCTAAGGCTCTGGACAGAAACCGTATTCCCATTCGATTGAGTAAAAAGGAGCGCTTAGCAAGGAAATTGAATCCTACTAGAGGGATTTGAGGCGTTATGGTGGCAGGGTTCCGCCGCAATCTATAATTCAAATAACTCTGCCGCGTCCCGGCGCGGCCGTTAGCCTATGCTCTCTTCATTCTCCGCTCTCATCGACCAGGCTCTGCGTACCGACGAAGAGTCGCAGAAGCGCCTGCTTGCGATGGGCCAGCGCACGATTCGGCTGGAACTCCTGCCGCTGCCTTCTATCGGATTGCGTATCGACGACGGGAAATTGACTCTGGAATCTCCGGGAGAAGAAGCAGATCTTGCGGTCCGTGGGCATCTGGCGGCCTTCGTCCGGTACGTGCTCAGCGACCGGGCCGACGAGATTCATCTGGAGGGCGAGGGCGAGATTGCACAGGATTTGCGCGACTTTCTGGTCGCCTTGGACATCGACTGGGAGGAACTGCTGTCGCGCGCTGTCGGCGACGTGCCAGCCCGGCTGATGATGCGGACCCTTGAGGAATGCCGGCAGGTGGCCCGGAATTTCGGCGGGGCGGCCGAAAGCAATGCCCGGGACTACCTGCACGAGGAGTCGGGTTTGTTGCCGAGCTCCTCCGAACTCGACCACTTCGTGCGCGAGGTGGACCGGCTACGCGACGACCTGGAGCGGTTTGAAATGCGGATTGACCGCATCCAGCCATGAACGGACAAGGGCGCATTCTCGCGCGACCGCTTTATATCCCGTGGGTGCTGCTGCGCCACGGCCTTGATGAAATCGCCCTGTCCCGGTTTCGGCTGGGACGTGCACTGCTTTATCTGCTGCCCTGGAACTGGTTCCGCCGGTTGCGCAGGCCGCAGGCGGAGCGCATTCGGCGCGCGCTGGAAGACCTGGGACCCATTTTCGTCAAGTTTGGGCAGATGCTGTCGACCCGGCGCGACTTGCTTCCCACTGACCTGGCCGACGAATTGGCCCTGCTTCAGGACCGGGTGCCGCCATTCGACGGGGAGGCGGCGCGCAAAGTTATTGAGCAGTCATTGGGGCGGTCGGTACAGGAGATGTTCAGCCAGTTCGACACCACGCCGCTCGCCTCCGCCTCGGTGGCCCAGGTGCACGCGGCGCGCCTGGGTGATATCGACGTCATCGTCAAGGTACTGCGTCCCGGGATTGAGAAGACGATTCGCCGCGATATCCGGATGATGTACAGGTTGGCCCGGTTTCTCGAACGAGTCTGGGAGGGATCCCGGCGCTTGCATCCGGTAGACCTGGTGACCGAATACGAAGGCGTTATCTTTGACGAACTGGATTTGACGCGTGAGGCTGCCAACGCCAGCCAACTGCGCCGCAACTTCGAGAACAGCGAACTGCTTTACGTGCCGGAAGTGTTCTGGGACTACACCGCCCGGAACGTCATGACCATGGAACGCATCTACGGGATCCAAATCTCGGACCGCGAGGAACTGGTGCGTCATGGAGTCGACCTGAAATGCTTGGCCGAGCGGGGCGTGGAGATTTTCTTCACCCAGGTGTTCGACCACAATTTCTTCCATGCCGACATGCATCCCGGCAACATCTTCATCTCCCGGGAGACTCCGGAGTCGCCGAAGTACAGCGCGGTGGACTTTGGCATCATGGGATCGCTGTCGGCTTCAGACCAGCGCTACCTAGCGTTCAACCTCGCAGCTTTCTTCAACAACGATTATCGGCGGGTGGCGGAACTGCACGTGGAATCCGGCTGGGTGCCGCCCGGGACCCGGGTTGCGGATTTCGAAGCGGCCATCCGCACGGTATGCGAGCCGATCTTCCAGCGGCCGTTTTCCGAGATTTCGTTCGCGAACCTGCTGCTGCGGCTGTTCCAGACCGCAAGCCGCTTCCAGATGGAAGTGCAGCCGCAACTGCTACTGTTACAAAAAACCTTGGTCAATATCGAAGGCGTTGGTCGCGAACTGTACCCGGATCTCGACCTGTGGACTACCGCCAAGCCTTTCATGGATCGCTGGGTGAGCGAGCAGACCGGGTTGTCTGCGCTGGTCCGGCTTGTGCGCCATCGCCTCCCGCAGATGGTCGAGCATTTCCTTGGAGATCCTCCGGCCACTCCACCTCCGGATCCCTCGCCAGCGCTTCAAACGAAACTTGAAACTTCCCGGCGCAAGCTCAAACATACCCGCTTCTGGCTGGCGGCTGTCGCAATCGCGGCGTTGGCAATGGGTGGCTGGCTGGCATTCCTGCACTGGGGGGGCGGATGACCCCGGCGGACCCGATCCTGGATGACTTAAACAAGGCGCAGCGCAACGCGGTCACATCGGATCCGGATTACTGCACTCTGGTGCTGGCGGGCGCTGGCTCGGGCAAGACCCGGGTTCTGACTCACCGTTTCGCTTGGCTGGTGAAGACGCAGGATATCCAGCCGAAAGAAATCCTGACGGTCACATTTACCAACAAGGCGGCGACCGAGATGCGGGAGCGCATCGAACGGCTGCGGGGGCAGTCCGCGGGCGGCCTGTGGGTCGGGACGTTCCATGCGCTGGCCCGCAGGATGCTGTTGCGCTTCCATGACGAAGCCGGACTGCCCGGGAACTTCCAGATTCTGGATCGAGAGGATCAGAAAACCCTGATTCGTCAGATCCTTCGGGATCTTGACCAGCCGCGTAAGGCGCGTGATGTCGCCGATGCCATTCGGTGGATCAGCCTGAAGAAGGGGGAAGGCCTGCGCGCCCGCCACATCGAGCCCGAAAGCGATCGGGAACAAGCTCGTCTCCCGGTCATGGAGCGATACGAGCGGCGTTGCGAACAGAGCGGCTTGGTGGATTTCGATGAACTGCTGCTGCGCTGCGTTGAACTGTTGCGCGAACATTCCTCTGTGCAGCAGTATTACCAGAGGCGATTTCGCCACCTGCTGGTGGATGAATTCCAGGATGTGGACGATTTACAGAATGCTTGGCTGAAACTGCTGGCAGGCGGCGAACGTCCGTTGTTCGTGGTCGGAGACGATGACCAATCGATCTATGGCTGGAGGGGCGCGCGCCCGAAACATATCCTCGACTTCCAGAAAAACCACAAGAATGTCCAGGTCTGGCCGTTGGAACAGAACTACCGTTCCACCAGCCCGGTGCTTGAGGCGGCCAATGCGCTGATCGGGAACAATTACGACCGGTTGAAGAAACGGCTGTGGACCGACCGATCCGAACAAGATCCGATCACCGTGTTCAGCGCGCCGACCGGAGGGGCGGAAGCCAACTACGCCATCGGAAAGATCGAACAGTGGGTGGAAGACGGAGGGCGGTGGGACGAGTGTGCCGTGCTCTACCGCACGAACCGGCAGTCGCAGCCTTTCGAGACGAACTTGAACAACCGGCAAATACCCTATCGGGTGTACGGGGGCATCCGATTCTTCGAGCGGCGCGAGGTGAAAGACACTCTGGCCTATCTGCGGCTGTGCCTGAACCCTAATGACGATGTCGCTTGGCAGCGGGTATGCAACGTTCCTCCCCGGGGTATCGGCGCAGGGACGGTTGAAGCCGTGCGCACGACTGCTTCTGCCGCTGGTGAATCGCTGTTTGCGGCAGCGCAGGAGCAGGCCAAGAGCCGGTCCACTTCGCGTGCGGGCCGGGCACTGGCGGAATTCGAGCAATGCCTGGAGGTCCTGCGTGAGGAGACCAAAGGGCGCGGATTGGCGGAAACCATCCGGAGCATCCTGGACAAGTCCGGGTTATTGGATATGTATCAAGAGACTGACCGGGAGTTGGAAGAGGCGCGCAGCGAGAATCTAGGGGAACTGGTCAATTCGGCTGCGGCGTTCGAGGACATCTGGGAGGAGTCTGGCGAGGACGTCAGCCCTGGCTTGGTGGAAGCGTTTTTGGACAGCACAGCACTGGAAGCGGGTGAGCGGGGTGAGGGCATGCCCGGGAACGCGGTTCAGTTGATGACCCTGCACATGGCCAAGGGGCTGGAGTTTCCGCTGGTGTTCATTGTTGGGCTGGAAGACGGCATCCTGCCGATGACACGAGAGGATTCTCCGCTGGAAGAGGAACGCCGGCTTTGTTATGTGGGCATGACACGCGCTCGGCAGCAGTTGGTCTTGACGCATGCCTACGAACGGCTGATCTTTGGGCGAACTTCCTCGGGCCTGATTCCGTCGCGTTTTCTTCAGGAATTGCCCGATGAACACACGGTGACTGAGGTGCCGCGAGACTTCGTTCCGCCCGCCTCCGCGTTCCTGGCCAGATTCGGAGCGACCCGCCCGCCCCCTCCCGCCAATCTGGACGTGCCCGGTCCGGGCACGCCGGTGGCGCATCCGAAGTTCGGCCCTGGGGTCATCGTAGAATACGAAGGTCGGCCGCCGCATTTGCGGGTTCAGGTACGCTTCGAAGATGTCGGCGTCAAGTGGCTCATGTACGACTACGCAAAACTCGAATGTGATAAACGCGGCGATTCCGCACCCAAGGAGGACTAGATGAAACGACGAGAGTTTCTAGGCGCGGGCGCGGCCACTGCAGCCGCCGGGCTTGGCTTGGCGGGTCGGGCGAACGCCGATGAGCCTCTGCATTGGAAGATGGTAACCACTTGGCCGAAGAACTTTCCCGGCCTTGGCACCGGCGCGGAATTTCTGGCGCAGGCGATTGGCGAGATGTCTGGAGGACGCCTGCAGGTGCAGGTGTACGGAGCCGGCGAACTGGTGCCGGCGTTCGAGGTGTTCGATGCGGTAAGCCAGGGTGCGGCGCAGATGGGTCACGGCGCGGCCTACTACTGGAAAGGCAAGAATCCGGCGTTCCAGTTTTTCTCCACCATGCCATTCGGTATGACGGCCAATGAGATGAACGGCTGGCTGTACAAGGGGGGCGGCATGGAGCTATGGGAGGAAGCGTATGCTCCGTTCGACGTTGTCCCGCTGGCGGCAGGAAACACCATGGTTCAGATGGGCGGATGGTTCAAGCGTGAGATCCGAGGGCTCGAAGACCTGCAGGGCCTGCGTATGCGCATCCCGGGTTTAGGTGGCGAGGTGTTGCGCCGGGTCGGCGGCACGCCGGTGAATCTCAGCGGAAAAGAGCTTCTGGTGTCACTGCAGACCGGGGCGATCGATGCGACCGAATGGGTCGGCCCGTGGAACGACTTGGCGTTCGGATTGCACCGTGCGGCGAAGTACTACTACTATCCCGGCTGGCACGAACCTGGGACCACTCTGGAAGGGTTGGTTCACCGCCCGGCGTTCGAGGCGTTGCCGAAAGACCTTCAGGCCATTGTGCAAAATGCCGCCCGGGCCACCAACCAAGACATGATGGCTGATTTCACCGCGCACAACAACGATGCACTAAAAGCGCTGGTTGAGAAATACGAGGTCGAACTCCGCCAATTCCCTCCGGAAGTGCTAAATGCATTGCGGGAACATGCCGAAACGGTCATTGCGGAAGTGGCCGAAACCGACGAATTTACCCGGCGGGTTTACGATAGTTACCAGGCGTTTTACGCGCGGGTACGGGACTGGACGGCCATTTCCGAGCAAGCGTATCTGGATACGCGGTAGTGTAGAATAAGTCCGCTTTCGAGGCTTGAACGAAATCCCGGCAATGAACGAATTTCTGGCGACCCCCTCTTTGGTGCATGACATTATTTACTATGCGTCGTGCTTGCTCAATTTTGTGGCTGCACTCTGGATAGCCAGTTCCTTCGTCCGCATGCGCGAGACGGATTTGTGGATTCTCCGTTTGGCCATGTCAATCGCCGGACTGACGTATGTCATGATTGCCATTTCGATGTTCAAGAACCCCGAATACGCACCTCATGCGACCAACCTGATCTGGTGGTGGATAATCTCGGTTTTCGGCCTGCTGGTGTTGCTGCAGCCGACCGGGATGATTTCTGGCACTATCATCCGGGTCGGGACTTATATTGGAGCGGCCGTGGCTGTCTGGGGCTCCTACATAGTCGCCAGTGAACAGGCGGCATTCGGCGAGCTCGCGACTTATTACGGTTTCTTCGGCGCCAATCTGGCTGCCGCAACCTGGATGCTGATCGGCCCGATGATGAATGAGGACATGCTTCGGCAGAAGCGCATAATCATCATGAGCACGGGCGCAATATATGCCGTCCTGGTGGTTACCGGCTTGCAGACCATGCAGATGATTCTGGAAACACCGTATTAATTCCGGGACACGTTCTCTCAATATCCGAAAATCTGTTGTGGCAACCAAGTTGCCAGTTCTGGCCATAGCGCGAGAATGGCCAGCATCAGTACCTGCAGGGCAATGAACGGCATCACGCCGCGGTAGATCTGTACCGTGGCCACAGTGTCGGGTGCAACGCCGCGCAAGTAAAACAAGGCGAAACCGAATGGCGGTGTCAGGAAAGAGGTCTGCAGGTTGATCGCGATCATCACACCGAGCCAGATCGGGTCCAGTCCCATCATCAAGAGCACGGGCCCGACCAAGGGCACCACCACGTAAGTAATTTCGATGAAATCCAGTACGAAGCCAAGCAGAAACATCAGCAGCATGACCGCCACCACGGCGCCGATTACGCCGCCGGGCAGATTGGAGAGCCACTCGTGTACCAAGTCATCGCCGCCGAGGCCGCGAAACACCAGCGAGAAAATCGAGGCGCCGATCAGCACTATGAACACCATGCTGGTAACTCGCGCCGTATCCCGCGTGATACCACGCAGCATGTCCAGGGTTACGGGCCCTTCGCAGCGTGCGAGCAGAAGGCTGCCGACCGCCCCTAGGGAAGCCGCTTCCGTCGGCGTGGCAAACCCTGCCAGAATGGCCCCAAGTACCGTGACGATCAGGGCTAATGGGGCCACCAGTACGCCCAGGACTTCGCTGATTGAGAGTTCATGAGTCTTGGAATCTTGGGATCCTGAAGGCAGGCGCTCGGGGCTGCGCCAGGCAGTGAACAGCAGGTAAGCCACGTACAGCCCGACCAGCGCCAGTCCCGGGAGCATGGCTCCCGCAAAAAGATCCGCGACCGAAACCGTCTGTGGTGAAAAAATACCCATGTCCAATTGGGCTTTCTGGAAGGCAGAAGACATCACGTCGCCCAGCAGGACCAGGACGATCGAAGGTGGAATGATCTGCCCCAAGGTGCCGGATGCGCATATGGCGCCGCAGGCGACCGGCGGGTCGTAGCCGCGCTGCAGCATGCTGGGTAGGGCCAGCAGGCCCAGCGTGACCACCGTCGCTCCGACGATGCCGGTGCTCGCCGCCAGCAGGACTCCAACCACCATGACCGACAGGCCCAGCCCGCCGGGCAATGCCCCGCACAATCGACTCATCGTATCCAGCAGGTCCTCGGCGACCCTCGAACGCTGCAGGGTCACTCCCATGAAGATGAACAGAGGAGCCGCGATGAGAATGTCGTTGGTCATGATGCCGAACACTCTCGACGGCAGCGTGAGCAGCAGGGCCGGATCAAAGACTCCCGCCGCCGTGGCCATCGCCGCGACCAGAAGGGAGACTCCGGCCAGCGTGAACCCGACTGGATAGCCGGCCATCAGCACCAGCACGACCAGTCCGAACAACGCCAGCGCCCAGATCATTCCTGGTCTCCCGCCAATTGCCTGGCTCGTTGCAGGATGTCCGCCACTCCTTGCAGGACCAGTAGTCCCGACGCAACCGGAATGACGGCTTTCAGAATGTACAGAAACGGCAGGCCGTCTGTTTCGCGCGACGCTTCCTGCAGTTCCCAAGCCTTTTCCGCATAGTCGTAAGACAGCCAGAGCAACAGGCCCGCGGTCGGCAGCAGCAGGAACACTGAACCGAGCAGGTCCACCCAGGCCTGAGTGCGCGGCTTCAGGGAGCGGTACAGCACGTCTACGCGCACATGTCCGTCAAGACGCAGGGTCCAGGCCGCGGCCAGCATGAACACGGTCGCGTGCAGGTACGTGATGATTTCCTGCAGGTATATCCGCCCGAATCCAAACCCGTAGCGCAAGATCACCACGGTGGCAGTCAGAAGCACCATGGCCAGCGTCAACCAGGCCACGGCCCTGCCCGTCCAGGCGCATAACGTGCTCAGCGCCCGGTCGATGGCAGCGAGAAAATCAAGCATGGAAAGTTGAGAATGAGCGCTTTATCGTACCGCATCGGCGCGCGCGGAAAGCCACGCGGCCTCACGTTGGAAGTTCATCATTTAGTCCGCTGTTGTTTCCTTTGCTTCCCGGCGTGCCTGTGCGCAGATGTGGTCCATTTCCGCATCCGAGAAGCCGAAGTGATGGCCAATTTCGTGCAACAGTATCTGGCGGACCAGATCCGCCAGGTCGCCACCCTGCTCTTCCCAGTATTCCAGTATCGGACGCCGGTACAGGTAAACATGATCCAGGTCCTGCGGCAGGTCGTCCACTGATTTCTGATCCAGGCTGACGCCGTGGTAAAGCCCGAGAAGGTCGAACGGGCTCTCCAGTTCCATCGCTTGGCATGTCTCCTCGTCTGGGAAATCGCACACATGGATGGCCACCGCGGTAGCGTGGCGTGCCAGTTCATTCGGGATTTCAGCGAATGCTTGGTCGGCCATCGCCTCGATGTCGCGCAGGGTGGGTGGGGCGGCCATGGCAGGTATCAGAATGCGGTGATTCTTGGGGCGCGAAGGCCGTTATATGATATGGGTAATTCCTTCGTATCGCCACACCTCTTTCCCGACATGGCTGACCCTCAACCGCGGCCCAACCTGTTGCTGGTTGACGGTTCTGCCTACCTGCATCGCTCCTACCACGTACACGCCAGCCTGACGGATCACCGGGGGCGCCCGACCGGTGCCATCTTCGGTGTGGTCAACACTTTGCAAAGACAGTTGCGTCTGACGACTCCGGCTTACGTGGCGGTGATCATGGATGCCCCGGGGAAAAACTTCCGTCACGATCTGTATCCGGAATACAAGGCCAACCGGAAACCAATGGAACCGGAACTGAGGGCGCAAATCGAGCCCCTGCAGCAGATCATCGAGGCGTTAGGTCTGCCCTTGCTGGTCGTGCCGGACGTTGAGGCCGACGATGTCATCGGCACCTTGGCACATAAGGGCGAGGCCGCGGGCTTGGACGTGCTCATCCTTTCCAGCGACAAGGACATGGCGCAACTGGTCACGGAACACGTGACCCTGATCGACATCGACCGTCCGCCCATGGATGCAGCCCGGGTGATGGAGAAATTCGAAGTGCGCCCTGATCAATTCATCGACTACCAGACGCTTGCCGGGGATGCGGTGGATAACATCTCGGGGGTTCCGAAAGTGGGCCCGAAAACGTCGGCCAGATGGCTTCGGGAATACGGTTCGCTGGAAAACCTCATTGAGAACGTGGACTCGATCAAGGGAAAATCCGGCGAGAACTTGCGGGCCAGCCTGGACGACTTGCCGCTGTACCGAAAGCTGGTCACGATCCGGGTCGATCTCGAACTGGACCAGTCGCCTCGCGACCTGGCGCGCCGCCCCCTCGATTTTGCGCGGCTTGAGACCCTGTACAAGGAGCATGATCTGCGCTCGTTCCTTCGAGAGTTGCATGCCTCCAAGGAGGCTACTGCCGAAAGTTCTGACGGGGCATCTCAGGAGGGCCGCGGGAGAAACTATTCCACGATCCTGACCATGGAGGATCTGGATCGATGGGTGGCTGCCGCACGGAAAGCCGGCGTTTTTGCGCTGGATACCGAAACCACCAGCTTGGACCCTCAGCGCGCCGCATTGGTCGGGATCTCTCTTGCGACTGCACCGGGAGAAGCTGCCTATATTCCGCTTCGCCATACGGCGCTGGGCTCTCCGACGCAACTGGGTCAAGAGCAAGTGCTGGAGCGGCTGCAGCCGTTGTTGACCGACCCGGAACTGGCCAAGATCGGGCATCACTTCAAATACGACTTGGCAGTCCTGCGGCGCCATGGCGCTGCTGTCGGCGGCCCGATGCACGACAGCATGCTTGAATCGTACGTGTACAACTCGACGGCCAGCCGACACAGTCTGGACAATCTGTCCCGAATGTATCTGAACGAGGAAACCATTCGCTACAGCGAGGTCACGGGAACGGGGAAGAAGCAAATCGGCTTCGATGAAGTGCCAATCGATCAGGCCAGCCAGTATGCTGCCGAAGATGCAGACATGACGCTGCGCCTGCATCGGACTTTGTGGCCCCGTCTGCAGAAAACTCCGACCCTCCAGACGGTCTATGAGCAGTTGGAGCTGCCCTTGATCAGGGTGTTGGAAGACATGGAACGAGTTGGCGTGTTGATTGACACGGAAGCCTTGCAGAAGCAGTCGGAAGAACTGGAAAAAGATCTGGAGGCGCTGAAGGAGGAAATAACCCGCGAGTGCGGGCGTGAGCTGAATCTGAACTCGACCCAGGAATTGCAGAAGGTGCTGTTTGAAGAACGTGGCTTGGAGCCGTTACGGAAGACCCCCAAAGGCGCGCCGTCCACAGCGGAGGATGTGCTGGAGGAACTGGCAGCGTTGGATGTTTTGCCGGGCATGATTCTGAATTACCGGCAACAGACCAAGTTGCTGTCGACTTATGTCGGCAAACTGCCGCAGATGATCAATCCCGAGACCGGGCGCTTGCATACTTCGTTCCACCAGGCGGTCACGGCGACCGGGCGGTTGTCTTCGTCCGACCCGAACTTGCAGAACATCCCGATCCGAACGGAACAGGGCCGGCGGGTTCGCCAGGCCTTCGTCGCGCGTCCGGGATGTGTCCTGATTGCAGCCGACTATTCACAGATCGAACTCCGCATCATGGCCCATATCTCGAAAGATCCGACCTTGTGCCAGGCCTTCCGGGAAAAAGGCGACGTGCACCGGGCGACGGCTGCGGAAATATTCGGAGTCACTCATGATGCGGTCACATCAGATCAGCGGCGCACGGCGAAAGCCATCAATTTCGGATTGATGTACGGCATGAGCGGGTTCGGCCTTGCCCGGCAGTTGCGCATCGGCCGGAACCAGGCGGAAGATTACGTGAAAACCTATTTCGAGCGCTACCCGGAAGTCCTCAACTACATGAATCGGACGCGCGAACAAGCGCGCGAACGAGGCTACGTGGAGACAGTGCTCGGCCGTCGGCTGCATGTCGACGGCATCTCTTCACGCAACTACAACCAGCGCATGTATGCGGAACGCACCGCGATCAATGCCCCCATGCAGGGGACTGCGGCGGACATCATCAAGCAGGCTATGATCGACGTGCACGGATGGTTAAAGGCAGAGCACCCGGACTGCGCTCTCATTCTCCAGGTGCACGACGAACTGGTCGCAGAGGTTCCAAGCGAGAAAATCGAGGAGATCGCCGACGGTCTCAGGGAAAGAATGGAAAGAGTTGGCAAACTGGACGTGCCAATGGTGGTCGATATTTGCTCCGGCGACAACTGGGATCAGGCGCATTGACCGGAGTACGGGCAAGTATTTTGGGGAAAGTGGAGTATGCGGTACACTACGAACTGAGAGGACGGAACCTTTCGGTTCGGGTCTGCTCTCAATAGTTATCACCGTATCCGGGATCCCCTGTCGGGTACGGTTCGGCTCCGGTTCAAAGCCCTCTGTTTGCGCCGGAGCCACCTCCCCCTTTAAGCCAGTATGCCGCCTAAGTCGGCTGTTTGCTTTTCAGAAGCCGGCGAGCCGTAGGCTCAGGGCTTTTCGTGAATCAGAAAATCCGCGATGTCCAGAAGCATCTGGTAATTGGTCGCATTTCGGGTTGTGATCCGGTATCGTCCGTCTACTGCTAGAGCCGGCACACCGTCGATGCCGTAGGTCTTAGGCAATTCCCGCGCTTCTTCCAGTCGATCGGTGACCGCCTGCGAGCGGAACGTTTCTGCGAAAGCCGCCGGGTCGATCTCGAAGATTTCCAGCATACGCCCGATCCCCTCGCCGCTCTGCAACGGGCGGTCTTGCTCATGCACGAGATTGAAGACGACGGGGTGCAAGTCCAATCGATCCATCAATTCCAGGGTGTAGTACACCCGGGCGCCCACCACCCATCGTGCACTGAAGACGGCCGGGACGAGCCGCACGTGAACCGTGTCGGTTCGCTCTTCAAGCCAAGGCTTGAGCAACGGTTCCAACCTGTAGCAGTGCGGACAGCCGTACCAGAAGAATTCGATCAGTTCGGTTTTTCCCTCCGGCACTTCAGCAGGCGGGATGTTTTCCAGCACGGTGTAGTGCTGGCCCTCTTCGAACTTATGGTCGGGGTGATCTGCGGTTTCGTGGGCGGGCGCAGTGGCCGCCAACAGGCTCGCCAGACCGAGCGCGGCGAGTCGCAAGGGAGTCACCAATACAAGCCGGAAATATAGTGCGCAACAGCCTCAATTTCTTCATCAGTCATTTTGGCTGCCACCTCGTTCATCATGGGATTCTGTCGAGTGTGAAGCTTATGCGCCTCGAATCCCTCGCGGAAGGATTTCAGTTGCAGGATGGTATAGGTCGCGTGTTGGCCGGCCAGGCGCGGAAACTCGGCGGGGTCGTTGCCGGCGCCGTTCGGGCCATGGCAGGAGATGCAGGCTGGTATGTTCCGGTCGAGAATGCCGCCGCGATAGACCAGTTCGCCCAACTCCAGGGTTTTGGTGTCGGCTTGGGCAACGCCGATCTTAGGTGCTTGTGTTGCGTAAAAGGCAGATACGTCCAGAATATCTTGTTCAGACAGCAGGGCGGCCTGCGGTTGCATCAATAGGTTTTCGCGATCGCCGGACTGGAACCGTTTCAACTGGGTCACCATGTAAGCAGCGCCCTGCCCGGCCAGACTGGGCCATTCCGGATTGATGCTGTTCCCGTCAATTCCATGGCAGGCCGCGCAAACGGTCGCACGGGCTTGTCCGGCAACGGGATCGCCCTCGGCGAAAACCGGAGATGCCATAAAAACAATACCAGGCGCAAGTGCCGCCCAGAGCCAGTGCCGAATCATTGATTACGCGGGAAGGGTATTCCGTACAGGCGCGCCATTGTATCAAAATCGCTCTCTCGGAAACCGAAGCGTGACCTAGGGATATCGCTAGAATGGACTTTCCGTGATCGGGGACAAGGCTTCGGATGAGCATCAACAAAGCCACGCGGGCGCATGCCTTGAATCAACAGCCTCGCGTCCTCTGGCTGACAGGCCTGCCATGCGCCGGCAAATCGACGATTGCGAGCCTGTTGGAGGAAAAGCTCGAGGCCTTGGGCCGGCATACGTACCTTCTGGACGGGGACAATGTCCGCCTCGGACTGAGCCGGGATCTCGACTTTACGCTTGCTGACCGGGTGGAGAACATCCGCCGGATCTCCGAAGTCGCCAAGCTGATGGTGGGCGCCGGTCTGGTTGCCATCGTTGCCATCATTTCTCCGTTTCGCTCGGAGCGTGCAAAAGCCCGTGCCTTGATGGAAAGCGGAGAGTTCGTTGAGATTTTCGTCGATGCGCCGATTGATGTTTGCGAAGCACGCGACGTCAAAGGTCTTTACGCAAAGGCCCGGCGAGGCGAGTTACCGCATTTCACCGGCATCGACTCCCCCTACGAGCCCCCAGAGGATCCGGAGTTGCACATCAATACGGTAGAACTGTCGCCCGACGAGGTGGTGGACAGAATCGTACAATTTCTTCACGAGTCAGAGTCGTGAAATTCGGTCGAATTGCAGGGCGGTGACAAGTTGACTAAGGACTCCCCGCGGATTTTGGATCTGCGCCAGGCTGCCTACCTCTCCGGGCATCCCCGGGTGGGAGACTGCCCGCCGGACCAAGGTGTGGAAGTGGCCTTTGCCGGACGCTCCAATGTCGGCAAATCGAGCGTGATTAATGCTCTTTGCGAACGGCGCGCACTGGCGCGGACCAGTGCGGCTCCGGGCCGAACCCGCCTACTCCATTTTTTTGCCGTGGACGAAACACGCCGCTTGGTGGATCTGCCGGGCTATGGTTTCGCGCGTGCGTCCAAGGCCGAACGTGCGGGCTGGCAACGCATGGTGGAGGGATATCTTCGAGACCGGCAAAGCCTGGTTCGCCTGATGCTGCTCATGGATATCCGTCACCCGCTGCGAGACAGCGATCAACAGTTGCTGGAATGGTGCAGCGCCGTGGGTTTACCCGTGCATGTCTTGTTGAACAAGGCGGACAAATTGTCACGGTCCAGGGCACAACGTACCCTGATCGATTTGCGGAAAGCGCTTCAGGATTGGAACGAACTGCCGATCAGCTTGGTATCGGCTCGCACCGGCCTTGGCCTTGAAGCGGCTCGCGACGCCCTGCGCACGTACTTGGAAGAGAACTGGCCGTCAGTTTCGTGAGACTAGGGCCGCACTTTCGGCTCAATGCCTCTCGGTTTCGGCATGGTGCAGGAAAGAATCCCTAACCGTGTCGGACTTTCCGAGGACCAGGCCGAGGCGGCTTCCAATCAAATACACCACAAAGCCGACAATGAAGCCGAGGAACCCCTTGTAGTAGAGCGCGAGTTCCGGAGTCATCTGCCAGAGCACGACGCAGGCAACAGCAGATACCAGCATGGCGATCGCCAGTGGTTGGTTCGGTCGTCCACCTAGCGCGTACACGGTAATCAGGGGGGCAAACACCGCCCCCATCATGGACCAGGCAAGGATCACCAGCGTAAAGACGCTCTGATCCCCGGACAGGGCGATGGCCAGTGCTACTAGCGTCATCAGGAGCGTGCCGCCCCTGACGATGACCAGAGGCAGGCGGTCTTCCGGGGCGAAATCATCGGTCAGGTTTGCTGCGCAACTCAGGATCAGGGAATCAGCCGTAGAAAGCGTGGCGGCGAACATTCCTGCGATCACGACCCCCACCAAGATCCCCGGAAGCAAATCAAGTGCCACGGTCGGCAGCGCCAACTCGGCATCGAACACGATATCGGGGGGAAGAAGGATCCGGGTCAAAAGGCCCATGGCAGTGGCTACCAAGCCGAACAGGAATGTCCAGGCATAGTAGTAGACGCGCGCCCGATTGGTGTTTTCCGGGCGGTCCAGCGTCATGAAGCGCACCATGATATGAGGTTGCCCAACGACGCAGAACCCCGCGACGACCCAACCCAGGCCGAACAGCAACGATCCCAATGCGCCGAACTGCAGATCTGGAGGAATCCAATCCATATGTGTCGGAGAGACTGCATCCAACGCAACCCAAGCTGCGGATATCCCACCCACGAAATCAAGTGCAATCACAAGCAACACGATCATCGCCACCATCATGACGATGGCTTGCAGAGCATCCGTCCAGATGGAAGCCCGGATCCCCCCGGCCCAGCTATAGCTCGCCACGATGGCCGCGCCGATCAGAGCTCCGACGAATTCTTCCCAGCCGAATAACACATGCAGTGCCTTGCTGCCAGCCACGAACTGTGCCGCCGCATACGTGGACAGGAAAATCAAGGACACGAATCCGGCCAAATGGCGGTACATCCGAAAGTCCGTGCCGTTCCAGTGGCTCAGAATGCCGGCATAGGTCTCGGCTTGCCCCATGTTTGTGACCGATCGCAGACGGCGGTGGATGAAGGACGAAGCGACAATGTCGCCGATGATCATTCCGAGCCCTAGCCAGATGGAGGGCAAGCCGACCAGATAGGCGTAACCGATCAGGCCGGTGAACATATAGCCACTGTTGGCGGTCGCACCGGCCGAAAGACCTGCGAGCCAAGGCGGGGTCTCTTGGCTGGCCAGAAGGTAGTCGCGGTGGCTGTGGCGCGAGTGCAGGTGTGCATACAGCCCGATGCTCAAGAACAGGGCCAGGAAGAAAATAAAAGAGCCGACGATCATCGGAAAAACGAAACACCACCAACGCTGGCGGAGACGCTAAAACCCGAACCGCATTCTACCTTTCGTTGATTTTGTGAGCAGCCAGCCGCGGATGCGGTGCTGGAAGAGTATGGAGGTTGCTGTTACCGACTTATGACAAGAGAAAAGATTTTTATTTTCCGATGCAGAACCGGCTGAAGATTTCTCCAAGCAGGTCGTCGGCAGTGAATTCGCCGGTCAAGGCACCCAAGGCTTTCTGCGCGAGGCGAAGTTCTTCCGCAATCAGTTCGCCGCCCTGAGCCTGAGTTGCGCGTTTCAGTGCTTCACCGGTTTCGAGCAAGGCGTCGATCTGCCGCTGATGCGCCATGAATTCGTCTTCCTCTAGCGCATTTTCAAGTTCCAGTAGTTGGATGATTTGTCCTTTAAGCGCTTCGACCCCATGACCGAATTTCGCCGACAGGCGGATAGCTTCTTCGGGCCCGGACCTAGGGATTCCGTCGGGCAGCAAGTCGCACTTGTTGGCCAAGGTCAAAGCAGGGCGTTCCGGCAAGCGATTCTTTATTTCTTCATCGTCTTCGTTCCAGCCGGCATGGGCATCGAACATCTGCAAGATCAGGTCGGCTTCCTCAGCAGCGCGCCAGCTGCGGCGGATTCCTTCGACCTCCGCTTCGGCTTCCGCCGCGCGAATGCCCGCGGTGTCGGCCAGGATCAGTGGAATGCCGTCGATTTGGAACGAGGCCGTCAGCACGTCCCGGGTAGTGCCGGGTTGCGCGGTTACGATCGCCGTGTCGACGCCGGTGAAATGATTAAGCAGGCTGGACTTGCCGACATTGGGCGGGCCGAGCAGCGTCAAGCGGATTCCCGTGGCGACTGTCCGCCCTTGCCGTGCCCGACGAACCAATTGCTCCACCTTGTCCGAAAGTGCCGATAGCCGGGTACTGAAATCAGATTCCGCCAACCAGTCCACATCTTCGTCAGGAAAGTCCAAAGCTCCTTCAATATAGACTCTGATATCGACAATTTCCTGCAAGATAGACAATATTTCGCGTGAAATATCGCCTTTTAGCACTCTTGCGGCGCATCGGGCCGCCCGCCCAGTGGTTGCGGCGACAAGATCGGCGACTGCCTGGGCCTGAGCCAGATCCATCTTTCCGGCCTCAAATGCTCGCCGGCTGAATTCGCCAGGTTCGGCTGGACGCACGCCCAACGAACGCAACCGAGACAGCAAAGCTTCAACTACTGCGGGCGCACCATGGCAGGAGATTTCCAGCACATCTTCGCCAGTGGCTGAAGCGGGGGCCGGGTAGAAGGTCAGTACGCCCTGATCCAGCGTGCGACCCTCAACGTCATGAAGCACCCGAAGTGAAGCGGCACGAGGTGCGGGAAGCACTCCACCATTGAGTTGGCGAGTCAGATCCGGAACTTGGGGGCCACTTGCACGAATCAGGGCGAGTGCGCCGCGCCCGGGCGGGGTGGACAGAGCGACGATCGTGTCGCCGGAATTCATGCCGGTCGCAGCACTACGCGTCCATGCGCCGAATGATGAACCACTGTTGGGCGATCGAGAGCAGGTTGTTGACCAGCCAGTACAGGACCAGCCCGGCCGGGAAAAACAGGAAGAAGACCGTGAACACGATCGGCAACGCCATCATCAGTTTGGCCTGGAACGGATCCGGAGGGGTTGGATTGAGCTTGGTCTGCACGACCATGCTGGCACCCATGAGCACTGGGAGGACATAGTACGGATCGCGCACCGATAAGTCATGGATCCAGGCGATAAAGGGAGCCTGCCGCAACTCCACGCTTTCCAGAAGCACCCAGTACAGTGCGATGAAGACTGGAATCTGTACAAGGATCGGCCAGCAGCCGCCCAGCGGGTTGACCTTTTCCTCCCGGTACATTTTCATCATCGCCTCGTTCATCTTCACGCGGTCGCCGCCGTAGCGTTCGCGCAACTGCTGTACCCGCGGCGCGAACTTGCGCATCTTTGCCATTGATCGGTAACTAGTCTCGGACAGTTTGTAGAACACCAGTTTGATCAGGACCGTCAGCAGCACGATCGACCAGCCCCAGTTGCCGGTCAGCCAGTAGATGTTGTCCAAGACCCAGAACAAGGGTTTCGACAGGATCGTGAGGATGCCATAGTCTACGGTCAATTCCAGGCCATCGGCAATCTCCTTGAGCTTGTTTTGCTCTTTCGGTCCGACGTACAGTTGCGAGGAAAATCGGGTGCTGGCTCCGGGCGCGATGCGCTGGGCAGGCGAATGCATGCCGATGATGTATTCGGGATAACGTCCTCCGCGCACGACCCGGGTGTAGTACCGTTCGACATCCCCGCGCGGAGGTACCCAGGCGGAAACGAAATAGTGCTGCAGCAAGGCCACCCATCCATCTACCAGGTTCGCGCTGAACGGCTCTTCGTCCATGTCCTCGAACGACAACTTGTGATAGGTCTCGGAATCGTGATAGGCCGCGCCAATGAAGGAAATGGCCTCGGTGTTACCGAACAGGAGCGAGGTTCGGTCCGGTGCGCGACCGGCACTGCGTCGCAACTGGCGGTATTGCCGTCCGACCCAGTCTTCCGCACCTTGGTTGCGTACCTCGTGCGTAACGTCGACTAGATAATGACCCGGCGTGAAGCGGAAATGCTTGAGCACCTGGATGCCGTCCGGCCCGTCCCAATGCAGGGTGACGGTTTCCGGTTCGGTCGCCTCGGAAAAATCGTACTGCAGCCGATCGACTTGGTAGGACGAATGATGGCTGGGTGCCCGGTGGCTGAGATCCAGATCTCCACTCGTGTCATGCGTCAGCCCGCTCTGCACGACGTATTTTTCATTGCCTACATACAAGAGCCGCGTGGGAACATCCGGTTTTTCGAGGGAAACCGGGTACCGGGGAAGATCTGCCTGCATGACGTTTCCGCCCACGGTATCGATCCGCAGGTCCAGCACATCCGTGCGCACCTTGATCCAGTCACGGCGCTCGGGCAATGCTTCGTTTGGAAGATCGGCGGCAGGCTCGGCCTGCCGGGCCTCGGGCATGTCTTCCGCTCGGGGTGCCGGCATATCCGAAGTTCCTTCCGCGGGAGCCAGTTGTTGCTGCGAAGCTTGCGAAGGCACAGAAGGAGGAGCCTTCTCCAGTTCCCAGGTTTGCCAGACCAGGAACAGCATGATGGCGAGGGCGCCGTACAGGAACAGCCGAGGATCACCACCCATGGGTGCGCCTCCGTTCCGGCACTGGATCCAATCCGCCCGGATGCCAAGGATGGCAACGCAGCACGCGCCTTGCCGCGAGCATGCTGCCGCGCCAGGGGCCATGTTCGCGCAAAGCGTCGATGGCGTATTGCGAACAGGTTGGCATAAACCTGCAGTGCTGTCCGAAAAACGGACTGAGCAGGTACTGGTAGGCGCGCAACAGGCCGATGAGAAGACGGGTCATGGTCTGATCCTGTCCCAAAGGTCGGCAAGTTCAAGACGAATTGCCCGCCGGTCAAGCGGGGGGCGAACGTCTCGGCGGCAGCTGATGATCAAATCCATCCCGGACAAAGGGTGGAGCCGGAAGTGTTCCCGAACCAGGCGCTTGAACGTGTTGCGGGCAGAGTTGCGTCGCAGCGCGCGTTTCGAGACAGCGAGCCCCAGGCGTGCTGCCGGTTGTCCGTTTGGTACCCACACGCAAGAGACGATGCGGCCATGCGCACGCTTTGCCTTCCGGTGCCGGTAGACATTCTGGAACTGATGCGAATGAACCAGCCTACGGCTGCGCGGGAAAGAGAATCGCCCGGGGGCTTCTTCCGGCTCAGGGGATGAGTCGCGCACGACCGCGGCGGCGCCGGGCATTAAGAATGGCGCGCCCGGCACGGGTCCGCATGCGGGCACGGAATCCGTGCGTCCGCTTGCGGCGCAAATTGTTGGGCTGAAAGGTTCGTTTCATGGTCGGAATTGCAACCGGGTGCGCATCATAGGTCAACTGCCGCCAATGTCAACCACGCGCTTTTTCCGGTGCCTATAGAGATGGGGATGTTGATAGGTTTTGGTCTGTAATCGGTATTGCGAAACGGGAAAACCAGAGAGTTGCGCTTAGGATTTTTCCCGGCACGATTGACGTCCGAATTGACTCTTCCGAAAGTGGTACTTGCGGAAATCCATACCATGTACAATACGAGGTAGATCGCCGTTCGGTTGTACGTTAGATCTGACCAGACGCGGTCGATAAAACAATTTGACAGGAGGTATGACCATGTCAAGTCTTGTCGCATTATCGGTAAGCATCGGTGTTCTAGGTGGTGTCGCAACGGCACTAAGTTTGGGTCCATTATCCGGAATCGTCCTCATTTGGGTAGCTTTCATTGCTTGGGCCTGTTATTTCGCAATAGGGGGAGACCAAAAAGCACTGCAAAACACAATTGTGTGCGGTATTCTTGGTGCAGTAGTCGCTTGGGTTGCGTTACTCGTTATCCTATCGATCCCACTAGGCGAAACGTTGACTGTTCCCATCTGGGCAGGAGCCGTAGTGGCTGGAAGTGTCTTAGTCATGTGCCTGTTGGCTCATGTCGAGTACTTCTCCTCAATCCCGGCAAGTGTTTTGGGCTATGCAAGTGTTGCAGCCTATGCGCTGCAGACTGAGGGCGCATTCACTATGGAAGCTTTGAGCTCTGCTGGTACTTCAAACGCCTTGGTCGTCGTCGCGATATCCGTTGTCGTTGGCGCCGTCTTTGGCATGATCTCCGGTAAAGTCGGTGGAATGCTGTCATCGGAGTAATTTAGTCGAACGTAAAACTAGCCTCAAAAATTAAACGCCCAGCTTCGGCTGGGCGTTTTTCTTGGATCCCGTGCAGAGAAAAGGATATGTGGGAAAGATAGTTAACTTATTGATGAAAAAGGCTTTTTCAAAGACTTCTCGGTTTTTAATGTTCCAGCCATCCATCCAAGATAGAGAATAAGACCTGCCGTGCCGACGCGGCACATTCCTTGGTTCGTGCCCGGAGCTCTTCACCGCTCTGGACGAATTTGTCAGGCACTAATTCATCTTTGAAATGCTCAGTCATCACGCCCACTTCTTCGGCCCCCATCTCCAGGTGGAACTGAAGTCCCAGCACTCTCCCTTTATACAGAAACCCTTGGTTGGCGCAGGCCTCGCTGCTCGCGACAGGCACTGCGCCCGGAGGGATGGAGAAAGTGTCCCCGTGCCAATGCAAGACGTCCACTTGTCGGTCGAGTCCCTGCCCGAGCCGGGTTTTCAGGAATGCGTCCTCGAAGTGAACCGGGAACCAGCCGATTTCCGTGCAGGGATTCTTTCGAACCTCCGTGTCTAGGGCTCTGGAGATCATCTGGGCGCCGAGACAGACTCCTAGGACGTGTTTGCCTTGCTCAATCGCTTCGCGGATGAAGTGCAGTTCGCCTTCGAGCCAGGGATACTGATTGGAGTCGTATACACCCATCGGTCCTCCCATTGCCACCAGCACGTCGTAGTCGTCGTGGGAAGCGGACAGGGATTGTTGCTGGTATTGCCTGTGCCGGGCTAAGCTTCCACCAAGCTGTTGAATATACGAAAAAATTGTTCCCACTCCCTCTTGTGGCACGTGCTCGATAGAAAGAAAGCGGGAAGTCATGGCGGGATTCGGATTAATCGGCGGCCGGTTGCTCGGATTCGATAGAGCATTGTAGATGGCGCCAGCGTTCGAATGCCTCCGGGGAGATTCCAAACAATTCTGCCTCCTGGCTTGTCACCGATTGAAGGCGTTGCAGAGTGTTATCGATGAAGCCCGGGCGGACCGGGGCCGGAAGAAGGGTTCGAATACGCTCCGTAAGGAGGATTGTCAGGGTGCGTCCATAGACGGTGTCGCGGATTGCTTCGCGCAGCAATTCCTGTTGCAGTCCATCAAGGGTCCCGTCCTCGATTTGCGGGTCCGTCTTCGGCGACGCCGCGAGCCGGTACCGCCTTCCCTTGTTGGATCCGGTCGCCTCGACCTCTCCTTCGTCGCATAGCGCGAGCAACCAACGGCGCAGAGTCCGATCATTGACATGGAATCCTTCACGCAGTTCTGAAATCAGTGCAGGTCGCCCTAGCTTTTCAAGCTTAGACAATAACTTATGCCGTTCTTGGCGCATTTTAGTTGTCCGATAAATGTCCGAAAAGAAAATAATTTATAAATTATTATATCGGACATCTCCCTGAATTTCCAGATTGCATCTATATTAAGCGGCGCAATGACAGCCACAAATCGCATTTGGGACGTTCTGGTCATCGGCGGCGGCCACGCCGGCGTGGAGGCGGCGCTTGCGTCTGCACGCACCGGCGCGCGTACCCTGCTTTTGACTCACCGTTTCGACGGAATCGGACAAATGAGTTGCAACCCGGCGATTGGTGGCATCGGAAAAAGCCACCTGGTGCGCGAAATTGATGCGCTGGGCGGAGTGATGGCGCAGGCAGCGGATCGTGCCGGCATCCATGTCCGAGTGCTTAACCGGAGAAAAGGACCTGCGGTGCACGCCACCCGCGCTCAGACTGATCGCAAACTCTACCGCGAGGCGATCCAGGGCTTCGTAACCGAAGCCCAAAACCTGGAGGTTCGATCAATTGCGGTTGGCGACCTGATCGTGCGGGACGGCAAGATAGGCGGCATTCTCACCGAGGAAGGCGACCGCATCGAGGCATCTGCGGTGGTGCTGTCCACCGGCACATTCCTGGATGGCGCGATTCATATCGGGGCTGAACAGACTCAGGGAGGTCGGGCCGGAGACCCTCCGTCCCTGTTCCTCGCACATCGGTTGCGTGAACTGTTGCCCGATGTCGGGCGGCTCAAGACCGGAACCCCTCCCCGTTTGGACGGCCAAACCATTGATTGGACTAAGACTTCTGTCCAGCCGGGCGAAATCCCGCCACCGCCGCTGTCCCGGCTCAGCCCGCCGGATGTGCATCCACGGCAGGTGTCCTGCCATCTGACCCGGACGACAGAGGCTACCCACGAACTGATTCGCGCACATTTGCACCAGTCGCCGATGCATACGGGGGCCATTGACAGCCGTGGACCGCGTTATTGCCCCTCGGTCGAGGACAAGGTGGTCCGTTTTGCCGAACGACCGTCTCACCAAGTATTCATCGAACCCGAAGGTCTGGATACCGATGTGATTTATCCCAATGGGATCTCCACCAGCCTGCCGGCCGAAGTACAGGAACAGTTCGTCCGGACCATTCCGGGATTTGAGGAAGTGCAGTTGACACGCTACGGCTATGCCATCGAATACGATTTCTTCGATCCGCGGCAATTGCGCCCGACCTTGCAGTGCAAGGCCCTGCCCGGCCTGTATCTGGCGGGACAGATCAACGGCACAACCGGTTACGAAGAAGCAGCGGCACAGGGATTGCTTGCAGGTTATAACGCGGCGGCCCAAAGCTTGGGTCGCGAGGCTTGGTGGCCGCGCCGCGACGAGGCCTATGCTGGTGTTCTGGTCGATGACCTGATTACCCGAGGCGTAGATGAGCCGTACCGCATGTTCACCAGCCGTGCCGAATACCGCTTGACCCTTCGGGAAGACAATGCCGATTTGCGCCTGACCGAGACCGGGCGCAAGTTGGGCTTGGTCTGCGACGCGCACTGGGATCTTTTCTGCAAGCGGCGCGATTCACTGGAGCAGGAATTGGGACGATTGCGGGCTACTCGGCTGGGCGAAGACAGTTTGGCCGATGTTCTGCGGCGTCCCGAAACGAACTATGCGGAAGCCGTCTCGATGCTTCCGGCATACGAACCGGCCAGCCCCGAGATCGGTCGTCAGGCGGAGATCGAACTGCGCTACGAAGGATATATCCGTCGGCATCAACACGAGATCGAACGACTCAAGCAGGATGAGACCCGCCGCTTGCCGGAAGGAATCGACTACCGGTCGATCACCGCCTTGTCCCACGAGGCGCGAGAGAAGTTGAGCCATTGCCGGCCCGCCACGCTGGGGCAGGCTGCACGCATTCCCGGAGTGACGCCTGCCGCCGTCGCGATCCTGAAGATCCACTTGAAGGCCGACGGCACCCGGCAACAGGTTCTCTGACATGGGGGAAGGCAGGGCCCTTCCTTCCCGTGCCCGGGAACTTTCTCGTCAAACGCGCCGTTCTCGGACCGTTTCCGCGACTTCCGGCCTGCCGCCGGAAAGCGTATTAGAGCGCCAATTGAAGACAGGCATTCGGGGAATCTTCGAGCTGAATCCCTCCTCGTCGCAAATCAAGACCCTGTCGACTTACTGTAGGCTTGTCGCGCAGTGGAACCGGGCCTACAACCTGATCGGCGCTCGCACCCTGCCGGAAATCGTGCCGCGGCATCTCCTGGATTCTCTCGTGCTTTCCAATTTTCTTCCACCCGATGCACGCCGGATTCTGGATTTTGGCACTGGCGCCGGGTTGCCGGGCTTGCCATTGGCCGTGGTCCATCCCGAACGTCAATTCGTGCTGCTCGACCGCAGCCGCAAGAAAACCCGCTTCGTTCGACAGGCAAAATTGGAACTGGATTTGCCTAATGTCGAGATCGTCACGGGCGAAGTCGGGCATTATCAGGGCGACCCGTTCGAATGCATCATGGCTCGGGCGGTGGATTCGCTAGGGGAACTTGTCCGATGCAGCGAACACCTGATCAGTGCAAAGGGAGTCTATTTGTTTCCAAAAGGTCTGAACATCGAACGGGAATTGCATGAGCTTCCGCAAGGGTGGAACGCTTCGGTCATGAAGCTGGAGAAATCGACTGCTGGCTCTTCGACCCGAACGGTGGTTGTACTTCGCTCCTCGGAGGCCGCCGCGGAGGGCTCATGACCCAGGTATTCGCCATCTGCAACCAGAAAGGTGGAGTCGGTAAAACCACCACTGCCATCAACTTGGCGGCTTCGTTGACCTCTGCCGGCAAAAAGGTCTTGCTGGTCGATCTGGATCCCCAGGGCAATGCCACGACCGGTTGCGGCTTGAACAAGAACGACTTGGCGCAAAGCTGTGCGGATGTTCTGCTGGAAGGCGCTTCGATTTCCGAAGTGCGCATGGCCGCGCCCCACGGGGGATTCGACCTGGTGCCGGCCGAACCCGACCTGACCGAAGCCGAGGTGCGGCTCGTGGCGGAAGACCGGCGCGAGTACCGGCTGCGTGAGGCACTGGTTGATTGCACGGACGACTACATTCTCGTCGATTGTCCCCCGTCGTTGAACATCCTGACGATCAACGCTCTGGTGGTTGCCGACCGTGTGATCGTGCCAACCCAGTGCGAGTTTTACGCTTTGGAAGGGTTGAGTGCCTTGCTCGACACGATCGCCCAGATTTCCCGCCAAACGAACCAGAAACTTGCCATCGCGGGAATCCTGCGTACCATGTACGACCCACGCAATAAACTATCCCACGAAGTCTCCGAGGCGCTTTTAGAACATTTTGGCGAACAGGTTTATCGCACCATGATCCCTCGCAATGTCACGTTGGCCGAAGCTCCCAGTCACGGCCGGCCGGTCTCGTCCTACGATCCGTCGAGCCGGGGCGCTGTCGCGTATCTGATGTTGGCAGGCGAAATCCTGCGCCGCGAACGCTCCGAGTCCGGTTTCACCCTATGAGCAATCCTCCCAAACGCCGCTTGGGAGCAGGGGTTGATGCCCTGCTGAGCTCTCGGCCCGAGCCGGTTGGTGAACGCGACGATTCGGAACTTCAGGATATTCCGCTGAATCGGTTGCGCACGAGTCCGTACCAGCCGCGAACTCAATTCGACGATCAAGCGATCGAATCCTTGGCTGCCTCGCTGAAGGAGCGTGGCGCGATCCAGCCGGTCGTGGTGCGCCGGGTCGGAGGGCAATACGAACTGGTCGCGGGGGAACGGAGACTACGCGCCGCCCGTGCCGCTGGACTCAAATCCCTGCCAGCAATTATCCGCGACTTGTCCGACAACGAGGCCGCGACGATTACCCTGATCGAAAACATCCAGCGAGAAGACCTCAATCCCATCGATGAGGCTCAGGCGTTGCGCGGGTTGGCCGAACGTCTGGATCAGACTCATGAGCAAGTCGCCAAGCAGGTCGGCCGGGCGCGCGCCACCGTCACCAACCTGATTCGCTTGCTTGAACTTTGCCCGGAAGTCCAACAGTTGGTTCGGGACGGCAAGATCAGCATGGGGCATGCCCGGGTTCTGGTGCCCTTGCCGGCCAATCGCCAGAAAAAACTGGCGCAAGCCATTCAGGACGAGGACTTATCGGTTCGGGCGACGGAGCGCCGGGCGCAAAAAACCAAGAAAACCAAATCTTCCAACGCTTCGGATCCGGATCCGGATTTAATGCGTCTCCAACAACGGCTGTCAGATTATCTGGGATGCCCGGTCACCCTCCGTCCCGGAAGAAAAGGCGGCAACCTGGTGCTGCATTACAGCAGCGATGATTCGCTGCAGGGTCTGCTTGAACGGCTTGGTTACTCGGAAGACTGAGCGTCGTTAAAATCCAAGGTACCTGTCAGTTCTGCGACCGAACCAAGGTCGTGGCGCAGCAGATAGTCGCGGATACCATCGTTGATCGAACGGCAGGCCAGCGGGTCGTAGAACAGCCCGGTGCCGACCCCCACCGCCGAAGCACCGGCAATCAGGAATTCCAGCGCGTCCGTTGTCGAAACCACGCCCCCTTGGCCGATGATTGGAATGCCGTGGGCTGCGGTTTCCTGGTAGACCTCATGCACCTTGAGGAGGGCGATGGGTTTGATGGCAGGCCCGGATAATCCTCCCTGTTTTGCACCCAGCACGGCGGAACGAGATTCGGCGTCGATGGCCATGCCGGAGACCGTGTTGATGACCGCGAATGCGTCAGCCCCTGCTTCCAGGCAGGCGCGCGTATTGACACGGATGTCGGTCTGATTTGGCGACATTTTGATAATCAGCGGCTTGGAGGTCGCCTTCCGGCAGGCATCAACCACGACTGCCGACATTTTCGGGTCATTGCCGAATTCCATGCCGCCGGCCTTGACGTTGGGGCACGAAATGTTGACCTCGATGCCGTCGATCGGAGAGTCGTCGAAGCGCCGCGTGACCTCGGCGTATTCCTCGACGGTGGCTCCGGACACGTTGGCGAGGAAGCGGGTGGCGGAGAAATCCAGGGTTGGCAGCACATCACGGATGACCGCATCCACGCCGGGGTTCTGCAGACCAATCGAGTTCAGCAGACCGTCCGGGGTTTCTGCCAATCGGTGCGGTCGGTTGCCCAGGCGAGGTTCGAGAGTGGTTCCCTTGAGACAAATCGCTCCGATCTCGTCGTGCGAAAAGCCTTCGACCCGGGTATATTCGTCGCCGAAACCGACGCAGCCCGAGAGCAGGACCAGAGGGGTCTTCAGGGATAGGCCGGAAAAATCGATTGAAAGCGGGTCTTTGTCAGGCATGCAGAACCTCGAACTTGGCCGGGCGTGTCAGCAAAGCCTCGACCGCTTGGGCTGGACGGATAGCCCCCGCCAGCACCTGCCGAACTTGTTCGCAGATGGGCAGTTCCAGCCCATGATCCTGGCTTAGCCGAGATAACGCGAGGGCGGTGTACCGTCCCTCGGTGACCTGCCCGATCGTGGTGCTGGCCTGTTCAACCGATTGACCTTCGCCGATCAGTTGGCCTAGACGAAAATTGCGCGAATGGGCGCTGGAGCAGGTCAGCACAAGGTCACCTAAGCCGGATAGGCCGGACAAAGTGGACTGATTTGCTCCCAGTGCCTTGCCCAGCACCATCATTTCGTTGATACCACGGGTGATCAACGCAGCGCGGGCACTGTCGCCAAGCCGCAGCCCGTGCGCAATGCCGGCGGCGATCGCCAGAACGTTTTTCACCGCGCCGCCGAGTTGGACACCGACCGGGTCCGTTCCCGGATAGATTCGAAACGGACCATGATGAAACACCGTGGCTGCTGCCTCAGCGATCTCCGGGTCTGTCGCTGCCATGACCGCGGCCGCCGGCAATCCTGCCGCAAGGTCGTCCGCGAAAGAAGGCCCTGACAGGACGGCGCGCTGCGTTCCCGGCCCCAAGACGTCATCCAGAATCTCACCGGGCAGCCGGCCGCTGTCCGGATCCATTCCCTTACAGGTCCAGATCAGCCCGAACCGGGAGACCGGTTGCAGTTGTGCGGCGACTTCGGCCGTTGCCGAAACCGGTACGGCCATGACGACCCAGTCGCAGTCTTCCACGCAGGCCTGGATGTCCTCCGTGACCTGGATTGAATCCGGAATGACGCAACCCGGGAGGGCGGCCTCGTTTAATCGAGTGCTCGCCAGTGTCTGACATCGGACCGGGTCGCGGCCCCACCAACGCACCGCATGGGCCTGGGACACGTGAAAGGCGAGCGCCGTGCCCCATGCGCCCTGACCCAGAATCGAAATTTTCATGCCGGGAATGGTCAGTGGCGAACCACCTTGTCCTGGATGTCTTCCCACTGCTGTTTTTCGCGCTGCTCGCTCCGGTACAACGCCCCGAAACTGATGGGAACGAGTTGCAGGCCTTGGAAACCGGCCTGGCTTGCCAGTTGCGCGATCGTCGAACTGATGTACGGGTAGAGCATATCCAGACACCGGGTCATCAGCAGTTCATGACCCTTCTCCTCGGACAAACCCTGAATCAGGAAAACACCGGTATAGCAGACCTCGCAGCTGAATACCTCCGTCTCGTCCTCCAGCCGCGCCACGTTGACGATCAGGGAGACCGAATGGCGGTCGTCATCCAGCGAGACCGTTTCGTTGCTGATCCGCGCCTTGGTTTCGAACTGGCCCTCAACAAGTTCCCCGGGTTCGCGCACCGTCTTGAACTCGGCATTGCGTAGGCAGATGTGCTCGACCGCAAACGTCGAACTGCCGTGGTGCTCCACGAATTGCATGCGTCTCGCCCGGGTCGCGCCTTTGCCGGAGAGGGTGGCAGATTTCTTCGTCACGCCGGCTCTCCCGCCAGCAACGGATCCAGTTTGCCTTCCAGGTTGAGTGCGGACATGTCGTCGAAACCGCCCACATGGTAGTCCCCGATGAAAATTTGCGGCACGGACCGGCGCCCGCCGCTACGCTCCAGCATGGTGGAGAATTCCCCGGGGTCCCGATCCACGCGGATTTCCTGATAGGAAACCCCCTTGCGTTCCAGCAGCATCTTGGCGCGGTCGCAGTACGGGCAGGCGGGTCCCGTGTAAAGCACGACTTCGGGCCGACTCACGAACTGGCCTCCAGCGGCATTCCGGCTTCCTGCCAGCCGCCGATCCCGCCTTTCAGGTTGTAGACGGGGTCTAATCCCTCTCGTACCAGCATCTTGCAGGCTCGATGTGCCTGCATCCCGGTCCGGCAGTAGGCGATCACCGGCCCTTCCTGTCCTTTCAGTTCCCCAATGCGCTTCGGCAGTTCACTGAGCGCGATATGCTGGGAGTTCGGAATGACGCTGCCCTTGACTTCCTGGTCTTCCCGTACGTCCAATAGCCATGCCGATTCCCGGTTCATCAGTTGCACGGCCTGCGCGGCGGTAATCTCCTTGTATCGACGCGACAAGCGGCGTATTTCGGTCACCGCGATCATGACGATCAATGCCGTGACCGCTCCCATCAGGAACGGGTGGCGCATCGCGAAGTCTAAGTATTCCTGCATTAAGTCAATATTCAGTGTGCCTGAGAACAGAACATGTCACGCATCAGGTTCATCAACTGGATCATGCGTGGATCGTTGATCCGGTAGTGCACGAAGTTGGCTTCCTTGCGGGTGGACAGGATGCCGCATTGTCGGAGGATGCTCAGGTGCTGCGAGATATTGCTTTGCGAGGTTTCGCAGGCGGCTGCCAGGTCGTTGACCGACATTTCGTTGTCGCCCAGTACGCAGAGGACTTTGAGTCGGATCGGATGCGAAAGCCCCTTGACCGCGTGGCAGGCGCGTTCGATATCGTCGTCAAGCGCATGTAGGGATTCGGGCACGGGGATCCGGGCAGCCATGGCCGAAACATTCTAACATTAGAAAATTCGCACATACCATTAGTTTTATCTTGGCTACAGGCCGTCATCTTGGCCTGTAACCGGCTTTCTCTATCGCTTGAGGTCGATAAGTGGAGGTTTGACGCATTCAAGTATTGCTCTACAATGCCTTTTCCGCCATTTTTTCAGGAATTATGCCCAAAATTCCCCCCTCTAGACTGCTAATTCCGGCCCTGTTGTTGGTAGTTGCGGGCGCATTGGGTCATGCAGTTATCGCGAAGCCGGACAGCCAGGCATCCGTCTCGCTGCAGGAACTGCGCAACTTTTCCGAGGCCTTCGCGCTGATCAAGCGTCAGTACGTCGATGAAGTCGACGACAGCACCCTGATGCGCAACGCCATGCGCGGCATGGCCTCCAAGCTTGACCCTTACACGACTTACCTGGATCGCGAAGAACTGGACGATTGGGAAGTCACGACTTCCGGGGAATTTGGCGGACTCGGCATTGTGGTCACCAAGGACAAGGACGACAGCGCGGTCAAGGTCGTATCGCCGATTGACGACACGCCGGCCCAGCGCGCAGGAATCCTCAGCGGCGACATGATTCTGGAACTGGACGGGGAGCCGGTGCACGACCTGACCCTGCATGATGCCGTGCAGATCATGCGTGGAAAGCCTGGGACCACCATTACCCTGACCGTTTCCCGCGAGGATGCCGAGGAGCCCTTCGAGGTGGAGATCACGCGGGCCATCATTAAAGTACAGAGCGTGCGCGGACAGGTCTTGGAACCCGGTTATGCCTACCTCCGAATCAGCAACTTCCAGCTCCGCACCAGCGCTGGTTTCATGGATCACCTGGAGAAGCTGCAGGACGAACTGGACGATGAACTGCAAGGGATCGTCCTTGATCTTCGCAATAACCCGGGAGGGTTGTTCACTGCGGCAATCGAGATTTCGGATGCTTTCTTGAGTCATAAGCAATTGATTGTTTCCACCCGAGGACGCACGGAGAAGTCGAATGTCCAGGAACACGCTGGCAGCGGCGATCAGACGGGTGGCGTGCCGGTCGTCGTGCTGATCAACGGGGGGTCGGCCTCGGCCTCCGAAATCGTGGCTGGCGCCTTGCGGGACAACGGGCGGGCGAAGTTGCTCGGCACGCGCACGTTCGGCAAGGGATCGGTGCAGACCCTGGTGCCGCTGAACAACCAGAATGCTGCACTCAAGCTAACCACGGCGCGCTACTACACACCGTCCGGACAGACGATCCATGAGAAGGGGATCGAGCCGGACTACGAGGTGGAATTCGTCGCGCCGGAGAAAGACGAATCGGGAAACTCAAACCAGTCGATTAAAGAGACGATTCTTGAGGATAACCAGGTGCGGGCTGCGCTCGAGTTACTCAAGTACGGAAAATTGAGACAAGCCAAGCAGGAGGCCCGCTCCCAATGAGCCGGGTCCTGATTCCGCTGGCAGATGGTTGCGAAGAACTTGAAGCGGTTACCCTGATCGACCTTCTCCGCCGTGCGGGGGTCGAAGTCGTCACTGCCGGCCTGAGCGATGGCGCGGTAACTGCCTCGCGCGGAACTAAGCTTGTCCCGGATACGACGCTGGACGAGGCGATGGGCAAAACCTTCGATATGGTGGTGCTCCCCGGCGGCCTGCCCGGGGCTGATTACCTGGACGCGGATCCCCGCATTCACGCATTGCTTCGAAGTCAGGTCAATCAGGACCGTACCGTGGCGGCAATCTGCGCGGCCCCGAAAGTCCTGGCAAGCAGTCGCCTGCTGGATGGACGCAGGGCAACCTGCTATCCGGGTTGTATCAACGCGGAAGATTACGGCGAAGTCGTGTTCACCGGTTCGCCGGTGGAAGTCGACGGTCCGGTCATCACCTCGCGCGGCCCTGGCACGGCCATGGACTTCGCACTAGCCCTGATCGAAAGGCTCAAAGGGCACGAGGTGCGCGTGGAAGTGGAAGCTGCGCTGCTGCGGCCTCAAGCGACAGAGGGGGTGGCAGTCTAGGGTCTCCCGCAACCGGCGTCTTTTGCGGATTGCGCCGACAAAGTAAAATAGGCATTGCTTCAATACCAGTTAGATTTCAGAGCACAGGAAGAGCCGTGAAAATGCTGACCGAAAAACAACTACTTCGTGCGCCGCGCAAGGATTACATGAACGGCGAGCAACTGGAATTCTTCCGGCAGCGCCTGCTTGATCTGCGCAAGGAACTGGGCGTTCGGCTGGAACGCGCCAAGGCGGAGTTGTCCGAAGAACACCGGGAATGCGACGAGTTGGATCGAGCCTCTGTCGAGGAAGACATCAACCTGAAAGTGCGCGCGCTCAACCGGGACTCGAAGTTGTTGCCAAAGATTGAAGAAGCGCTTCGCCGGATCGAAGACGGCTCTTACGGTTATTGCGAGGCGACCGGCGCGCCGATCGGGATCGAACGTCTGTTGCTTCGCCCCACCGCCGCGTTCAGCGCAGAAGAGAAGAACCGGCAAGAAGCTATCGAGCAGGCTTACCGGAGCTGACCCACCACTCTGTCCTGGGCATTTTCTGCCCGAACCATCATGTGCGCGTCTCTAGGATCTCGAACCATCCTCCTGATGCTTTGGGCGTCACTGGTGGCTGGTTGCACCGCCGGAGTCATGGAGGCGCCTGCGCGGGCGCTGGAAGCCAATCCCGGCGAGGCGGAGGTCGATATCCTGTGGCGTGAGGACAAAATGGAGTCGGCGCTGGCGATCGCCCGGGAGGCCGCGGAAAAAGGGCTCCCGTGGGCGCAGTTGCGGATGGGGATGTTCCACGAACTGGGCGAAGGCGTGGCGCAAGATGATGCGGTGGCGGTCGACTGGTACCGGAAGGCAGCGGTCCAGTTTGCCGAACGGGACGGCATGGGTCTTGCGATTCTGGTTGGATTGTCCGACCGGCGCGGATTCTTCCGGCAGTGGGACGATGCTTTGGCTGCCCGCTATTTTCTTGCCTGCCATTACTGGAAAGGCAGCGGCGTGCGCTACGACATCGTTCGCGCTTGGCTGCTTGCCGACAACGTGCGAAAGCTCTCGGAGTTCAAGATGATCGAGGCGTGCGACACGGATTCCCGGACGCTTTACCGCGAAACCCGCCATGCGCAGTGCGCGATCACGCGGGAAGAGATCGGCGATTTGATCCGGGGAATAGAAGAAGACATGACCGACGAGGAGAGAACTGCTGCGGCAGAACGGTCCGAAGGCTGGGAATACATGCCGCTGCCTTGAGGTCTTGAAGTGCAGCGACAGAATGATCCCGTGTTTTTCGGCTGGACGCAAACGCAGCCGTTCACCAGTGGGCGGTCATCTCGATCCCCGCATGATGGTCGGCTTTGGCACCATCGCTTTTCCGTTGCGTCGCCTTGATTCCAAACAGCAGATTGGGGCTGTTCGTCGTGGGGGTGAGCCGCCAGCCGAAACCGTAAACGCGCGTCGCGCCGGAGAACCTGTATCCGACATGCGGGCTGCCGATGAAATGCCCGCCGAATACGGGGAGGCCGTATGCTGCTTCTGCCGCCCAGTGGCTCGTTGCTTCGCCATCGATACGATCTGCTGCGGGCAGGCCGGGCGCGAATAGTGCCTTGAGGCCCCCGGATGCCCGTCCACCCCAGTTTTGGCGCAGACTGAACGACAATCCGCGCTGCGAACCCGGATCGGGATCGAAGGCCAGCAATGCCGAGATGCCTCGGTCTTTGACCTCGTCCGCTTCATGCGCCAGCAGCGTCCGTCCGCTGATGTCGATCTTGAGGCCGAGCGCCGGATCGACCAAGGTGATTTCGCCGCCGACTTCCGTGCCGAAACTGCTTTCGGCATGGCCGCCGTCGTGGCGCATGCCGAGTTCCAGCTTCGATGTCATGCTTGCGGCCCCGGCATCCCTCGAGCCTGACCTGCGCAGGCTGGCGGTCCAGCTCCCTTCAAGGCCGAACCGCAGTCGGGTGACGTCGGATTCCGATGCGCCAAACCGGCCGGTCTTGTGTGATCTTGTGCGGACATAGAGCGCATCCGAAACCAGTGCCAGCGACGGGCCACCGCCTTCGGCTGACGGCACGAGCAGACTGCCCCGCAACCCTGCCGCCGCCATTTCCCAACTGATTTTGGCCGTCAGGGTGCTGCCACCGTCCGGCTTGATCGTAACCTCGCCCGCGCCGTAGCCCACGGCACCCCAAAGATTCAAGTGTTTCGACGCCTGCAACGCAGCATAGGGAATTACCGCCGTCAGCGAAGATTCGACCCCCGCGGACCCGCGCTCCGAGGGAGGGAGGGGGGGGGGTATTCTATTCGATCGCCGGCCGGAGCGGTGCTGAGATTGGGATGGCTGTCATGATGACCGCTTTCGCTGGCACTTTGCGCGAGCGCGAGGCCGATCAGCCATTTGCCGCGTACATAGTCCATGCCGAGCATGCCGGTTGCGGTCTTGCTGCCGGGAGCGACCCGTGCGCCTTGACCCCAGAACGCCATCGTGCCTCCACCGGCGTCCGGCCGACCCGTCAGAGTGAAGTGGCTGTTCGCCAGTACTCCGTGGCCTTGGCCGGAACCGGCTCGGGTATTGCCCGGGCCGGCGGGTTCTTCTGTGCCTTCTCCAGAGGATGCGGCCGAAGCCCATTCCGTGCCGGTGCCACCAGGCCTGCCGCCGACAGCCTGCCCGGAAATCGCCCCCTGTATTCCCGGCGTGCGCGGCCTGCCGATCTGCCCTCCGATGCCATCCAGTACCTGGTCCGCCACCGTGCCCCCGAACTGCGTCAACCATGTGTTCGAATCTGCATCGTTGCCGCTGAGCGGATTGATCACGACCACCGTGATCGAGAGTTCTTTTCGTCCGGAAACCAGGGTATAGTGGACCGCGGCGTCATAACGGCCCGGGGATACGCTGTTGCCGACACTGATCGCCAGACGGCCGGTGTCCGGGCTTGTGGATCCTCGTGTGCCGCCGTTGCATCCGCGTATGCCGGGGTACGAACTCCCGAGCCTGTCGGGATAGGAAGCCGGCGCGGGGCGGAGAATCCAGTGTGCTTCATAATCGATGCCCGGATAGAGTCCCGGGATGCCGGGACAGACCCGACCCTCTGCATATTCCCGGGTCCTCCCGCGAGTGATGGTGACTGTGGCGGTGGTCGCCGTTTTTGACCCCCAGGTCACACCCAGCAGGTTCCGCGTTTCGTACCAGAGGCTCGGTAGTGGGGCGGCATCGTTGTCGTTCACCGCCACCGAAGCCGTGTGGCCTGGAGGAGCCGCCACCGTATAGCCAGCGCCGGCGACCACCCGCGCCGTAACCGAACCGTTTGCTTCGTCCGAAGTATCGTCCACCGTGGGCACCCTGTGGACGGCGGAGGCTTGCCGCGCATTGACGATGACTGTCTTCGACCCCCAGTCCTGGGCGTTCACGAAATTGCCATTCTGGCCGATGGTCAGGCGCACTGGAAGACTGGAAGTCGGGGCGGGGCTTGCGGTGATTGTGAACTCCACCACTCCACCTTCCGTGACTCCCGCACTGCCGGAGATGGAAACTACCGGGTTGCCGTTTTCAGGCATGGTCGGTTGAGGGGCGGGCCCCGATCCTCCTCCGCCCCCGCCGCAGGCGGCGAGGACCGTGAGCATGAAGACAATGACCGGGAGGAGGATTGGATTCACAGGCGAAAGCGGGATCATCGCTTTTGGGGAGAGAACGGTTCTGTGGTCGGCCAGTGCGGATTCACGAGGGCCGTCCCGTGGCAATGAGGTCGCTGATGTGCGGGCGATGGTTTTCTTCGACAGTTCGGTTGGACGAGATTCGTTTCATTATCACACACCGTATCCGCCAGTTTCAAATTTGGGTGACTTTCAAAACGGGGCATCAATTTCGAAATACCAGAGAGCACGCAGCTGAAAATGAATGATGGATTAGAGAAAGAAACAGAGTTCTACGACAAAGATCCAGGTCTTTGATCTAGAGCCATCGGCGGACTTTCTTCATGTAATCCCGATACTCATTCCCAAAGACATCCAGCATGGCACGCTCCTCGGGGAGGATCTGAAACGCATTCAGGTAGAGGACGAAAAGAACCAACAGGGGGATCCCCCCGGTGACGTTGACCTGTAGCGCAAAACCGAAAAGGAACAGCAGCAGCCCCAGGTACATGGGGTTCCGGGAGAATGCAAACACTCCGGTCGTCACCAGCGAGGTCGCGGTATGGGGTTTTACCGGATTGATCGTGGTTTTGTTCTTGATGAAGGAAAAAATGGCCGTGAGATTGATCACGACGGCTAGAAGCTCAAAGCCTAGTCCCGCATAGAAGAGGTGGTTGGATTCAAACTGCGGCAGCCAGTCCCGTGAAAAATAGATGCAGACGCCAATGAATATGGCGACGATCGGTGGTGGGATTTTGGTGTCCAGCATTTCCTGCCTATTATTCAACCGTAACCGATTTTGCAAGGTTTCGGGGCTGGTCGATATCGGTTTCTTTGATTTTGGCGCAGTGGTATGCCAGCAACTGCAGCGGGACCGTAAACAGTATTGGCGCCACCGCGTTTTCCGGCGCATCCAGTTCGAACACGGTCATCAGATCGTCACTCTGGAATCCTGAACGCCGGTCCGCAAATACGTACAAACGTCCGCCCCGCGCGCGCACTTCTTCCAGGTTGCTCTTGAGCTTCTCCAGCAGGCGGTTGTTTGGTGCGACCGCCACCACGGGCATGTCCTCGTCCACCAATGCCAGCGGACCGTGCTTGAGTTCGCCGGCAGCATAGGCCTCGGCATGGATGTAAGAAATCTCCTTCAGTTTCAGGGCACCCTCCATCGCGATCGGGTAGTGCGAACCGCGGCCCAGGAACAAAGCGTGGTGCCGGTTCGCGAATTGTTTCGACAAGGCCGCGATCCCTGCATCCAGTTCAAGCACCCGGCCGATCCGGGTCGGCAGGTTGGCCAGCTGCGCGACCAGGTCTGATTCCGCCTCGGGAGTCAGTGCCCGGCGTCGGCCAAGCAGGATCACCACCAGCATCAGCGCAGTCAACTGCGTGACGAAAGCCTTGGTGGAGGCCACTCCGATCTCGGGTCCGGCATGGGTCAGCAGGGTCAGGTCGGATTCCTGGACCATGGAGCTGTGCGCGACGTTGCAGATCGCCAGGGTTGCATGGTAGTTCGGGTCCTGGTTCGCCATCTCCAGTGCCGCCAGGGTGTCCGCCGTCTCTCCGGACTGGGAGATGGCGATGAACAGGGTGTCGGGATCCTGGGCATGCTGGCGGTAGCGAAATTCGCTGGCGATCTCAACTCGGCATTGGATTCCCGCATGCCGTTCAAGCCAATGGCGCGCCACCAGTGCGGCGTGGTAACTGGTTCCGCAGGCGGCGATCTGCACGGCGCGGGTTGCATCGAGGACGGCACCGGCGTCCGGGCCGAGAATCCCGTCGTCGACCCGCCCGGTCTCGATTCTTCCTTCCAGCGTCTGCGCTACGGCATCCGGCTGCTCAAAGATCTCTTTCTGCATGTGATGCTCGTAGTCACCGAGCCCGCTTTGCACTTCCGTGCCCTGGAATTCCCGCCACTCCCGAACCACCGTTTCGCTCCCGTTCCAGACCACGACTTCCCCTTCGCTGATCATCACGATGTCGCCGTTCTGCAGCAGGCAGTACCGGGATGAGACTTCCGCCAGCGCCAACGGGTCGGAAGCCAGGTAGTAACCGCTGTCGCCATGTCCCACAACCAAGGAACTGCCGCGGCGGGCACCAACAATCCGCTCTGGGTCATCGCGGTCGATCACGCCGAACGCGAAGCTTCCTTCTACTTCGTCCACGGCCGCTCGAACCGCATCGAGCAAGCCATTCTGTGCACTTAGATGCCCGGCGATCTGGCAGGCCAGGATTTCGGAATCGGTGTCCGAGTCGTGCGTGACTCCTCGATCCTGCTGCTGCTTTCTCAGGGCGGCATGGTTTTCAATGATCCCGTTATGCACGACGGCAATGCGCCCGTCCGTGCCGGCCACGTGGGGGTGCGCGTTTCGGTCTGAGGGCGCGCCATGGGTGGCCCAGCGGGTATGCGCGATGCCGACCTGCCCGCTCAGGCCGGTCGATTCGGTTTCCTGTACCAGTTCAGCGACCTTGCCGTTGCAGCGCAGACGCTGCAGGCCGTGGTCGTTGAGCACTGCGATTCCGGCGGAGTCATAACCCCGGTATTCCAGACGTTTCAGGCCTTCCAACAACGTGGACGTCACGTCCTGACGAGCTGCTGCGCCGACGATTCCGCACATTAGCCTTTCCTAAGCAGCCCCACTTTCCCAGATCCAGTCACTGGGCAGGGTTAGGTATGGGAGCCTCTTCGGCTGATCCTGTGCCAATGTGAACAGTGACTCTAACTTCGCTGTCCAAGGCTACAAGCATCTTCATCAACCTATCTAAAGTAAAACGCCCCAGGTCTGCACTGCGGACGCGAGAAAAGTCTGCTGCAGCAAAGTTGGTCATGTTTGCCGCCTTGCGCACCGAAAGGCTACGTTCGTCCAGCACCGAGATGATCTGGGCTGCAAGAATAGCCTTGGCCTGTTTCAGGTCCGCGTAAGGATCACCAAAGTCGCGGAAAACATTTCCGCTCCCATGGGTCACCTCTAGTTTGTCATCGTCCATATTCACTCTCCGTAATTTTCATCACCTTATTGCTGGGGAAACTCCTTTTTCAATTGCTTCAGCCGTTCTCGGACAAGGTCGATTTCCGCCTTTGGGGTCCGCACTCCTATTTTAGATTTTTTTTGAAATGCGTGGACCACCCACAGCATTCCGGCAATCTTAGTGGCATAGACAACACGATACGCATCTGTTCGGTAGCGTACCGCTATCTCCATAACGCCCGACCCAAGACCTTTTAGGGGTTTGGCGATATCCGCTTTTGAGCCTTCGGCAGCAATAGTTAGGGCAGTATTGACGCGATCTTGAACCGCTATGGGGAACCTTTCATACACTTTTCGTGCCGCTCGAACCCATCCAATCGGTCTCGTGTCACGTTCCATGTACATATGTTGTCATTATTGACAACATATGTCAATAGATTTATTGTCCCCGAATCGACCAACCTGTTTCTAACTTGATCGCTTTAGTCTTTCTGCGGCCGCTTCCAGCCTTGGTGCGTCTTCTGCTTGCTGCGAGACAGGGTCAATTCTCCGGGCGGGGTGTCCCGGGTAATGGTCGAGCCGGCCCCGATAGTCGCGCCGGCGCCAATGCTGACAGGGGCGATCAACTGGGTGCCGGACCCCACGAAGACATCATCCCCGATCACGGTCGTATGCTTGTGCGCCCCGTCGTAGTTGCAGGTGATAGTGCCCGCTCCGAGGTTGACGCTGCGGCCGACCTCGCTGTCGCCGACGTACGACAAGTGGTTGACCTTGGTGCCCTCACCGATTCGGGACTTCTTGACTTCGACGAAATTCCCGATCTGCACGCCTTCGGCCAGCTCGGTTTCCGGGCGGATTCGTGCGTAGGGTCCGATGCGGCAACGTGCACCGACTTGAGCCGCCTCTATGACGGTGAAAGGTTCGATTTTTGTATCGGCGCCGATTTTGCAGTTTCTCAGCAGCGTGTACGGCCCGATATCGGCCCCATCGGCCAATTGGACCGACTCCCGGAATACGACATGCGGCCCGATGCGAACCACCGCGCCCTCTTCCAGTGCCATTCCCGCCGACAGCCACACCGTATCGGGTGCTTCCATCAGGGCGCCTTGCTCCATCAGTCGCTCGCGCGCCTGCTGCTGCCAATGCTCCGCCACCACGGCGAATTCCTGCATCGTATTGACGCCGAGACCCTCGATCGGGTTGCATTCCCGGGTTTCGATGGGGATTCCGTCTTGCACCGCTTCAGCAATGCAGTCGGTCAGGTAGAACTCTCCTTGGGCGTTGCGGTCGGTGGTGCGCGCACACCATTCGCGGAACTGTCCCGCGCTTGCTGCCATCACGCCGGTGTTGCATTCGTCGATGCGTCGTTCCTCTTCCGTGGCGTCGGCGTGTTCCCGGATGGCGAGGACCTGCCCGTCGTCGCCGCGCACGATCCGCCCAAGCTGGCTGTCGCTTTGGCGCATGGTCAGAAGCGCGAGGCCGGTCTCGGGACGGGCGGACAGCAATTGGGCGAGAGTGTCGGGTTGCAGCAGCGGGACATCCGCGCACAGCACGATCACGGTGGCGGAATCTTCTATCGCCGGGAGGGCGCAGCCGAGTGCGTCGGCCGTGCCGCGGGGCTCAGGCTGCAGGTGAGAGGCAAAAGAAATCGAAGAAGTCTCTTCCAGCCCGGCGAGCGATTCCGCCAACGGAGAACCGTACACGACATGGAGCTTGTCTGCCACGGCCACGGCCGTTTCCATGACGTGCCCGAGCAGAGGCTTCCCGCACAGGTCGAGCAGGGGTTTCGGTACGGCTTGCGCTAGGCGTTTGCCGATGCCTCCGGCAAGAATGACAGCTTCGGTTCCCATGAGATAACCGATATTTGCAGTAACGGGGGCATTTTACGCCCCCGGAAATCAGCCGCGACCGGTCTTGCGCAGTTTCTGGATCATTCGCAGCTGTGCCGCGGCTTCGGCCAGCTCCGCCAAGGCCCGGGCCTCGTCGAAATCAGCCTTGCGGTCGGACAGTGCCTGCTCGGCTCGTTTCTTGGCCTCCTCGGCCTTCGCCTCGTCCAAATCCGCCCCCCGCATGGCGGTATCGGACAGCACGGTGACCTGGTGCGGTTGTACCTCCAGCATGCCGCCGGAGACGAAGAACAGGAGTTCCTCATTTTCCTCCACTGCACTGACCCGAACTTCGCCGGGCTTGAGGTGGGTGATGAGCGGCGTGTGCTGTGGATAGATGCCGACTTCGCCCATGGCAGCCGGTGCCACCACCCAATGGGCCTCGCCCGAATAGATTTCGTGCTCGGCGCTGACGATCTCGACTCGCAGGGTGCTCATGTCCGATTCAAAGGGTCTTCGCCTTCTCCACGGCTTCTTCGATGGAGCCGACCATGTAGAACGCCTGCTCCGGAAGTTGGTCGTGCTCGCCTTCCACGATTCCGCGGAAGCCTGCGATGGTGTCCTTCAACGAGACGTATTTCCCGGCTGTCCCGGTGAACACTTCCGCCACGAAGAACGGCTGAGACAGGAAACGCTGGATCTTGCGTGCCCGGGCTACCACCAGCTTGTCCTCTTCGGACAGTTCATCCATGCCCAGGATGGCAATGATGTCCTTGAGTTCCTTGTAGCGCTGCAGCGTGTTCTGGACCGCGCGGGCGGTCTCGTAGTGGTCGTTGCCGATGATCAGCGGATCCAGCTGGCGGGAAGTGGAGTCCAGCGGGTCCACCGCCGGGTAAATGCCAAGCTCCGCAACCTGCCGCGACAGCACGACCGTAGCGTCGAGGTGCGCGAAGGTGGTGGCAGGAGACGGGTCGGTCAGGTCGTCGGCTGGCACGTATACCGCCTGGATGGACGTAATCGATCCGGTCGAAGTGGACGTGATGCGCTCTTGGAGGATGCCCATCTCTTCGGCGAGGGTCGGCTGGTAGCCGACCGCCGAAGGCATCCGGCCGAGCAGTGCCGACACCTCGGTGCCGGCCAGCGTGTAACGGTAGATGTTGTCAATGAACATCAGCACGTCCCGGCCTTCGTCGCGGAAGTATTCGGCCATGGTCAGGCCGGTCAGCCCGACCCGCAGGCGGTTGCCCGGAGGCTCGTTCATCTGGCCGTACACTAGCGCCACCTTGTCGAGCACGTCGGATTCGCGCATCTCGTGGTAGAAGTCGTTGCCCTCGCGGGTACGCTCGCCGACTCCGGCAAACACCGAGTAGCCGCTGTGCTCGATCGCGATATTGCGGATCAGTTCCATCATGTTGACGGTCTTGCCGACGCCGGCACCGCCGAACAGGCCGATTTTGCCACCCTTGGCGAACGGGCAGAGCAGGTCGATGACCTTGATGCCGGTTTCCAGCAGTTCGCTACCGCCTGCCTGCTCTTGGAAGGAAGGCGCTGGGCGGTGGATTGGCATGCGCTGTTCGCTCTCGACCGGGCCGGCGTGGTCGACTGGGTTGCCCAATACGTCCATAATGCGGCCCAAGGTCTTCTGGCCGACCGGCACCGAGATCGGTGCGCCGGTATCTTCCACTTCCAGCCCGCGACGCAGTCCGTCAGACGGCCCCATGGCGATAGTCCGCACCACGCCGTCGCCGAGCTGCTGCTGGACCTCCAGCGTCAGGTCGGCTTCTGTCACCGTCAGTGCGTCATAGACCTGCGGCACGGCAGACGGTTCGAATTCCACGTCCACGACTGCGCCGATGATTTCTACGATTTGTCCCGAGCTCATAAGTCGTTCGGTCTCCTGTTGATTGATCGGTTTCGGTTATACGGCAGCGGCTCCGCCGACGATTTCCGAGATTTCCTGGGTGATCGACGCCTGTCGCGCCTTGTTGTAGATCAGCTGCAACTCATCGATCAGGCTTCCGGCATTGTCTGAGGCGCTCTTCATTGCCACCATGCGTGCGGCCATCTCGCAGGCGATGTTCTCCATCACGCCGCGGTACACCAGCGACTCGATGTAGCGCATCAGCAGCCCGTCCAGCACTTCGGGTGCGCCGGGCTCGTAGATGTAATCCCAATGGTGTTCGAGTGCTTCCAGCTCGGCCGGGGGAGTCGGAAGCAGTGTTGAGATGTTCGGCTTCTGCGTCATGGTGTTGACGAATTCGTTCTCGGCCAGATAGACCCGGTCGATGCGCTCCTCGATATAGTCGTCCAGCATGATCTTGACCTGCCCGATGACTTCCTCGAGTCTCGGCGCGTCGCCCAAGTGCGAGGTCTGCGCGACGATTTCAATGCCGCCGATGCGCTTGAAAAATGCAGTGCCCTTGGCACCAAACAGGCAAAGCCGCACCGGCACCTGCTGCTGCCGCCATTCGTGCATCGCCCGCAGGACGGTCTTGAACAGGTTGATGTTGAGCCCGCCGCACAGGCCGCGGTCCGTGGAAACCACGATAAAGCCCACGCCGCGCACTTCTTCGCGGCCCTCGAGGAACGGATGGCGGTATTCGGCGCTGGCATGAGCCAGATGGCCGATCACTTCTCGAATCTTCATCGCATACGGGCGGGTGGCGGCCATGCGGTCCTGGGCCTTGCGCATCTTGCTGGCCGCGACCATCTCCATCGCCTTGGTGATCTTCTGAGTATTGCGAATACTCGCGATCTTGCTGCGAATTTCCTTCTCGCCCGCCATTTGCGTGTTACCAGCTCTGGGTTTTGACGAAAGTTTCGAGGATGCCCTTGAACCGGCCTTGGATTTCCTCGTTGTAGTCGCCGGTCTCGTTCAACTGATCCAGGAAATCGGCGTGTTCGGACTTGGCGTAGCCGTGAAGGGCCGCCTCGAAGGCCCGGACCTGCCCAACTTCCACTTCATCCAGCCAACCCTCGTTGACCGCGTACAGCGACAGAGCCATCTCGGCGACGGTCAGCGGCTTGTACTGGGGTTGCTTCATCAGCTCCATCACGCGCTCACCGCGCTCCAGCTGCTTGCGGGTCTGCTCGTCGAGATCTGAAGCGAACTGCGAGAATGCGGCCAGTTCGCGGTACTGCGCGAGGGCCAGGCGTACGCCTCCACCGAGTTTCTTGACCAACTGGGTCTGGGCGGCGCCGCCGACCCGGGACACCGATAGGCCGGCGTTGATCGCCGGGCGGAAACCGGCGTTGAACAGGTCCGTCTCCAGGAAGATCTGGCCGTCGGTAATGGAGATCACGTTGGTTGGCACGAACGCCGAGACGTCCCCGGCCTGGGTTTCGATGACCGGAAGAGCGGTCAGGCTGCCGGTGCGACCCTTGACCTCTCCGTTGGTCACCTGCTCCACGTAGTCGGCGTTGACGCGGGAGGCTCGTTCCAGCAGGCGCGAGTGCAGGTAGAACACGTCGCCGGGATACGCTTCGCGGCCCGGCGGGCGGCGAAGCAGAAGCGAAACCTGACGGTAGGCCCAGGCCTGCTTGGTCAGGTCGTCGTAGATGATCAGCGCGTCTTCGCCGCGGTCGCGGAAGTACTCGCCCATCGCGCAGCCGGCGTAAGGTGCGATGTACTGCATCGCAGCCGATTCCGAGGCCGAGGCCGCCACCACGATGGTGTGCTCCATGGCTCCGTGTTCCTCGAGTTTGCGCACGACGCCCGCGATCGAAGAGGCCTTCTGGCCGATCGCAACGTAGATGCAGATGAGGTCGGCGCCCTTCTGATTGATGATCGTGTCGATGGCCAGCGCGGTTTTCCCGGTCTGGCGGTCGCCGATGATCAGCTCGCGCTGGCCGCGGCCGACCGGGACCATCGCGTCGATGGACTTCAGGCCGGTCTGCACGGGCTGGCTGACGGACTGGCGTTCGATCACGCCGGGGGCGATCTTCTCGATGGGAGAGCGGGTCTCCAGGTTCAGGTCTCCCTTGCCGTCGATCGGTTCGCCGAGCGAGTTGACGACCCGCCCGAGCAGGCCCTTGCCGACCGGGACTTCCAGGATGCGTCCGGTGCATCGGGCCGTGTCGCCTTCGCGGATGTGGCGGTAATCGCCGAGCACCACCGCACCGACCGAGTCGCGTTCCAGGTTGAGCGCGATGGCGTAACTGTCGCCTGGCAGCGCGATCATTTCGCCGGACATCACGTCGCGGAGGCCGTGGATGCGCACGATGCCGTCGGTCACCATGACCACGGTGCCTTCGCTGGCCGCCTGCGGCGCGACATCGAATTCGGCGATTCGTTGTTTGATCAGGTCTGAGATTTCAGTCGGATTCAAGGCAGACATTCGGTTCTACTCCAGTCGGGGGGTCAGGCCAGGCTTTGCGCAAGTTGCTGCAGGCGCCTCTGGAGCGAGGCGTCCAGCACCCGGTCGCCGGCGCGGACCACCGCACCGCCTAGCAGTTGTTCATCAATTTTCGAAACCAGTTCCACGGTTTGCCCGGTTCGCTCAGCCAGGGCCGCACGGATGCGTTCCTGCTGAGCCGGGTCGAGCTCCCGGGCGCTGACCACCTCGGCGGTCAGGCGTTGTTCATGTTCGGCCCGCAATTCCTCGAATTGCTCTCGGATTTCGGGCAGGATCGGGAGCCGGTCGCGCTCTCCGAGCACCCGGAGAAGTTGCCGCATCGATTCGTCGAAGCGGTCTTCGCCAATCGTTTCCAGCATTTCGGCGCGCCGCGCGCGGCTCAGACGGGGATCCCCCAGCAGAGCACGCAAACGCGGGCTTTCGACCAGCGCTGCAGCCGTCTCCAGCATGTCCGAAAACGCGTCCAGCACGCCGCTTTCGCGCGCGTAGCCGAACGCGGCGCGGGCATAGGGACGTGCGGCAGTGACGTTGCTCACAGGCGCTCCGCCAACTGATCCAGAGCCTCGGCGTGAGCCTTGGCATCGACTTCACGTCGCAGCACCGCTTCAGCACCGGCGACGGCCAGGGCCGCGACCTCACCGCGCAGTTGCTCACGCACCTGCTGGGTGTTCTTGTCGATTTCCTCTTGGGCCTGGGTGAGGATGCGTTCGCCTTCGGTCTTGGCCGTAGTCCGGGCTTCCGCCACGATCTCGCCGGCCCGGCGTTCCGCCTGGGCGAGGATTCGGGACGCCTCTTCCCGGGCCTGCCCGGTGGTCTGTTGTGCTTCCTGTTCGGCTCGCTCGCGTTCGGTCTTGGCTGCGTCCGCGTCCGCCAGCCCGTCGGCGATGCGTTTCTTGCGGGCCTCCAGCGCGTTGATCACGGGCGGCCAGATGAACCGCATGCAGAACCAGACGAAGATCGTAAACGAAATCGCCTGTCCGATCAGCGTAAGGTTGATGTTCATCGGGAGGTCTCCCCGCGGATCAGGCGACCGCGAACAACAGGTAGAAAGCGATACCGACGGCAATCATCGGCACAGCATCGACTAGGCCCAGCACGATGAACATCTGGGTCCGCAGCATCGGGATCAGTTCCGGTTGCCGCGCAATGCCTTCCATGTATTTGCCGCCCAGGTTGCCGATGCCGATGGCGGCGCCCAAGGCGCCGAGCCCCATCATCAGGCCGCCTGCGATATAAATCAGGCCAGATACGAGTTCCATGAAATTACTCCAGTGTAGAAAGTGGGTGAAAAAGAATCAGGTTAGTGCTCGCCGGTGTCGTGCGCCATGTTCAGGTAGACCACGGTCAGCACCATGAAGATGAATGCCTGCAGCAGGATCACCAGGACGTGGAAGATCGCCCAGGGCACGGACAGGGTCCATTGCGCATACAGTGGCAGGAGCGCGATCAGGATGAAAATCATCTCGCCGGCGTACAGGTTGCCGAACAGGCGCAGGCCGTGGGAGACGGGCTTGGCGAGCAGGGCCACGCCCTCCAGAAAAAGGTTGATCGGGATCAGCAGGATCTTGAGGAACGGGTTTTTCGCGGAGAACGGGTGCAGTGTCAACTCGCCGAGGAAACCGCCGATGCCCTTGCGGCGCAGGCTGTAGTAGAGCACCAGGGCGAAGATCGACAGAGACATGCCCATGGTGACGTTCGGGTCGGTGGTCGGCACGATCTTCATGTAGTGGACGCCGATCAGGGAGAAAGCCCATGGCACCCAGTCCACCGGCACCAGGTCCATGAGGTTCATCAGGAAGATCCAGATGAACGAGCACAGCGCGAGCGGGGCGACCATCCGGTTGCGGTGGCTGAAGGAATCGCGCACCGTGCCGTCGATGAATTCGACGAGTTGTTCGATCGCGTTCTGGAACCCGCCGGGCACGTCTTCGGTGGCGTGTCGCGCCGCATAGCCGAACAGTCCCACGAATACGAGGCCAAGGCCGATGGCCCAGGCCATCGAGTCGACGTGGATCGCCCAGAAGCCCATCGCGTCGACTTGTTCGCGGCTGTGTGCGAAGCCCCAGCTGCCGTCCGGATGCTGGCCGAACGTCAGGTTGGTCAGATGGTGCTTGATGTATTCCGCGCCCGATGCGTATTCGGTGGCCATGGTTCGGGTCTGTAGCGGTTTGTTCGTGCGTCAGTTTTTAAATGACAAATGCCCGATAAGGTGCGCCGCCTGGGCCGCCGCATATGCCGCAAACAGGGCCAAAGGCTGAACCTCGCGGTAGAACCCGAAGATCAATCCCAGGCCAAGCAACGTGCCAAACCAGCGGATCGCCCAGGCGCGATGCATCCGTCGTTGTTCATCCCGAATCCCCCGCGCCCGGTCCTTCCGAAACAGGCTCCAGGCCGCCAACGCATTGGGAAACAGACACAGCGCCCCCCCTGCTGCTGCCGAAAGACCGAGGTTCCAGTCATAAAAAACCCCTGCCATACAGAGCAGGGTTATCAGCAGCTGCGCGGCAAGGATCCGGTCGACCGGCAATGCCGCCATCACAGATCAGCACCCTTGTCTGCGACACCTAGATGTCGGACTTTTAAATTTTAGCATAGCCATGCGCCGTTGCGCCCGGAATCGGGCGCGACGGGAGAGGGGTTTCAGGCACGTTCTTCGAGCCTGAAGCCGCCAGATCTCGTAATCTCGTCGGAATAATTTTTCCGAAGTCCCGGAACTTAGTCTGTACAATGCCCACAGTCCAATGAAAGCCTTGAAATCCCGGAGAATATGGCAACAGGCGGTTAGCCTTCTGTCGAGCCTGGTGCTGGCCGGGAATTTGCTCGTCGCCACGAGTGCAATGGCGAATGAAGGTGACACAACGTTCAAAGTCGAGATCGGGCATCTTTCCGAGAACGTACGGGCGCTGGCCCATTCCCACGGATGGTCTCTTGAATGGGCTTCCGACGAGGACCGCATCATTATTCGTCCCTTCGATATGGCCAATCCGTCGCTGGATGTGGCCCTGTCGAAAATCTTTTCGCCGTACAAAGACACATTTTCGACGGCTCTTGATCAGGAGAAGAAGGTGGTGCGCGTCACGACTGCGGGCCAGGAAGCGCCGGAAGAAGGCATGTCGGACTCCGAGGGCGAGGAGGGTCTTCGGTGGTCTAAGGAACTGGACTTTGAGCCGGATCTGGAATCGACAACTCCGCCTGAGCCTCCGCCGTTTGACGGTGAAAAGAAAACAGTGCGGATGCTTGATCTTCCTCAGGCGTGGGAAAGCGAGGGAGCCGAGCCGGTGACGCCCGTGCCGACAGAGCTTGCCAAGCAGCAGACTTCGGTTGAAGAGCTTTCTTCAGAGCAGAAAGTTCAGGATGATCAGGCTCCGGAACCTTCCGAAACCTTGGCAGACCCCCAGGATCGTGTTGTGTCGGCCGAGAAGCCCGGGACGGTTTTCAGTCCGGCTTCTCCCGAGCCCGTGCTTCAAATCCTGTCCACCAAGGACAGGGGAAAAGCGGAGAAGGAGCTTGCGCGGCTTCGGGATCTCGGCCATGACGCGTTCCTGGAGGAGTTTCACCATAATGGCACGCTGTGGCATCGCCTGAAGATACGGTTGGCCTCGGGGCAGAGCGTGGAGGACGCGAAAGCGGAACTGAAAGGCCTCGGCCACAGTACCGTCTGGATCGTGCCATAACTCTAATCCGATTTTGGTGCCCATGCTCCCTATAAAATAACAGGCGGATTCTCCACCTGCGCCGTTTGGCCGCCTTTTCCATGATCCGGCTATTCCGTTCCCTGGCCACCACGGCGTTCATGACCTCGCTTTCCCGCTTGTTGGGCTATGCCCGCGATGCGGTGGTGTTCATATTCATCAGCAATGCGCATGGTGCGCTGGATGCGTTTTTCGTCGCGTTTCGCATCCCGAATTTCCTGCGTCGCCTGTCTGCTGAAGGTGCGTTTTCGCAGGCGTTTGTGCCGGTGTTTGTGGAATACCGCGAGCAGAAGCCACAGCAGCTCAATTCCCTCATCGATGCCACGGCTGGTGCACTGGCGACAGTGCTGATTCTCATCACCGCGCTCGGCATCCTCGCGGCACCCCTGCTGATCATGATCTTCGCGCCGGGCTTCGCGATGGACGGCGACCCGCGTGCTGACGTTGCCGGTGACCTGCTTCGCATCACTTTTCCTTACGTCCTGTTTATTTCGCTGACCGCCATGGCGGGGAGCATGTTCAACGCGCTCGGGCGCTTTGCCTTGCCTGCGATCACGCCGGCACTGCTCAATCTGTCGCTGATTGCAGCCGTGTTGTGGCTCGCGCCGGAGCTTGAGCAGCCGGTGTACGCGTTGGCCTGGGGGGTCTTCGGGGCTGGCGTCCTGCAGTTGGCGATTCAGTTGCCATGGCTGCATCGGCAGGGGCTGTTGCCGCGGCCCCGACTGGATTGGCATCACCCCGGTTTCCGGCGTATTGCCAAGCTGATGCTGCCAGCTCTGTTCGGTTCCTCGGTGGTTCAGATCAATCTGCTGTTCGACACCCTAGTGGCTTCCTTCTTGGCAGTTGGGAGCATCAGTTGGCTGTATCTGTCGGACCGGTTCGTGGAATTGCCGCTGGCGCTGTTCGGGATTTCCACGGCCACGGTCCTGCTGCCCCGGCTGTCCGAGTGCAGCGCCCGCAGTGACGGGGAAGGGTTTCAGGCCGGGCTCGAGTGGGGGGTCCGGGTCGGACTGGCCGTCGCGCTGCCGTCCGCCGTCGGTTTGGCGCTGCTGGCCGAGCCAATCTTAGCGACGCTGCTGCAGTATCGGGAATTCTCGATGTTCGACACCCGCATGGCCGGGCTCGCGTTGACCGCATTTGCACTGGGCCTGCCCGCATTCATCCTGGTCAAGGTGTTTGCACCCGGATTCTTCGCCCACCAGGACACCCGCACCCCGGTGCGAATCGGCGTGATCGCGATGCTGGCCAACATGGCATTGACCGGCATTGGCTTGCTGGTTTGGTTCACTGCGGACCTGGAGGGCCCGCATGTTGCCTTGGCGCTTGCAACCGCCATCGCGGCCTACTTGAACGCCGGGCTCCTGTACCGGAAACTGCGTGTCCAAAGCTTTTACTCTGGCAGCCGGGCAACGATGGTTCTGCTGGTTCGGGTCAGCCTGTCCTGTGCGGCCATGGCGGCCGTGCTGTGGCCGCTCATCCCGGAGACTCTCGAGTGGACCCGCCTCGAATTTACTGGTCGTCTGCTTCAACTGGTCGAACTGGTCATTCTGGGCGCAGTCGTCTACGCAGCCGTGCTGTGGGTCTTGGGCACTCGCATCCGCGACTTCCGCATCCAATCCCTGACCGGGAAAGCTGCTGCGTGAACGCCTCCGCCGAACCCCCTGCCGATGCGCAGGCATGGATGCCGGAACTGGAAAGCGTATTGCCGACCCGCCGACCCTGCGCGGTCACGGTCGGCAGCTATGACGGACTGCACCGGGGGCACCAGTCGGTGCTGGAGCGGCTTCTGGATGCCGCTGCCACCCGTGGGCTGGAATCCATGCTGCTGACTTTGGAGCCTTTGCCGCGGGAGTTCTTCAGGGGCATGGAAAACGCGCCGCGGATCGGTTCGCTGGCCGACAAGAAGCGGTTCACCGAACAGCTGTTCCCCAGGCTCGACCACTTCGTGGCACTTCCGTTCAACGCGCAGACCGCCGCCATCGGGGCGCGGGAATTCGTGCGGGACCTGCTGATCGGCCGTCTCGGCATGCGCTATCTCACGGTGGGCGAGGATTTCCGCTTCGGTCGTGACCGTGCCGGTGATTTCGCACTGCTCGAGGCCGAATCCTCGGCCTGCGGCTTCGACCTTGAGGCTGCGCCCGTCTTCGAACTGGACGGGAGCCGGGTGAGCAGCACTCGGATTCGCATGGTCTTGGCCGATGGCGACATCCCGGTCGCGGAATACCTGCTCGGGCATCCGTTCGAGATTGATGCCGAAGTGATCGAAGGGGATCGTCGCGGTCGCGAGCTCGGTTTCCCGACCGCCAACCTTGATTTTCCGCATAATCCGCCGATGCGGGGCGTCTTCACGGTGACCTGCCGATTGGGCGACCGTCTTTGCCAAGGCGTCGCCAACGTGGGGACCCGGCCGACCGTGGACGGCACGCGCTTGCTGATCGAGGTCCACCTGTTAGACTTTGCCGACGATCTGTACGGTCAGCGCATGACCGTGCGCTTTCACCAGCGTCTGCGCGCCGAGCAGCGTTTCGACTCGGTCGATCGCTTGCGCGAACAGATCGGCCACGATATTGATGCCGCCCGGAAATTCTTCACTGATGGCTCCGCCTAACCCGTACCGCGATACGCTGAATCTGCCGCGCACCGACTTCCCGATGCGCGGGAATCTCGCGAAGCGCGAACCCGAACGACTGCAACGGTGGCAGGAATTGGATCTCTACGGGCGTTTGAGAGACACCCGGCGGGGTCGGGACCGCTTCGTCCTGCACGACGGCCCGCCGTACGCCAACGGCAAGCTCCACATGGGGCATGCGGTGAATAAGACCTTGAAAGACATCGTGGTGCGTTCGCGAAGCTTGGACGGTCTCGACGCTCCGTACCGCCCGGGCTGGGATTGCCACGGCCTGCCGATCGAGTTGCAGATTGAAAAAACCCTGCCGGATGAAGTTTGCGCAGACGGTCGCGCCTTCCGCGCCGCTTGCCGCGACTATGCCGCCCAGCAGGTCGATGAGCAGCGAGAGGATTTCGTCCGCTTGGGCGTGCTGGGGCAGTGGGACGACCCGTACCTAACCATGGCTCCCAAGACCGAGGCCGGCATCGTGCGGGCACTGGGCACGCTGTTGGAGTCCGGTTATCTGACGCGAGGCTACAAGCCGGTGTACTGGTGTGCCGACTGCCATTCGGCCCTGGCCGAGGCCGAAGTCGAATACGAGGATCATGTTTCTCCATCGATCGATGTCGGTTTCGATGCAGCCGATTCGGCACTGGCACAGGCTTTTGATATACCAGGAGATTCTAAGACTTCGGCGGTGATTTGGACGACCACTCCCTGGACTCTTCTGGCCAACGAAGCGGTATGCCTGCATCCGGGGCTTGAGTATGTGCTGGTTGAACGGGAAGGGTACCGGTTGCTGGTGGCCTCGGCCCTTCGCGAAGCTTTCTGCGAACGCGTCGGCGCCCGTGCAGTCGAGGGGGCCTCAGTTCGTGGAGATCGGCTGGAAGGCATTCCCCTCCGGCATCCGTTTCTGGACAAGACCGTGCCGATCATCACTGGGGAGCACGTTACCGCCGAAGAAGGCACCGGTTGCGTGCATACGGCACCGGCGCACGGGCCGGAAGACCATGCGGTCGGACTCCGGTTCGGCCTGCCGGTGGACTGCCCGGTGGAAGAGGACGGACGCTTCCGTGCCGACACGCCGGTAGTCGGCAGCCTCGGCGTGGCTGAGGCCAACCCGCGCATCCTTGAAGCATTAAGACAGTCTGGGCGGTTGCTGGCGGAGGCTTCGCACCCGCACAGTTATCCGCACTGCTGGCGGCATCACACTCCCTTGCTGTTTCGTGCTGCCGCACAGTGGTTCATCGATATGGAAACGAACGATTTGCGCGATCATGCCCTTGCCGCCACGGACCAGGTAACTTGGTATCCGGCCTGGGGCCGGGAGCGCATCCGCGGAATGTTGATGGGACGCCCGGACTGGTGCATCAGTCGGCAACGCAACTGGGGTTCGCCCATCCCGTTGTTCTGGCGTCACGATGATGGCGAACTGCATCCGGACACGTCGGCACTGCTCGAAGAAGTGGCCCGCCGCATTGAGCAGGATGGCATTGATGCGTGGTTTGATCTGGAACCGGAGGAATTGCTGGGCGAGCAGGCATCCGAATATGCGAAATCGCAAGACACTTTGGACGTCTGGTTTGATTCGGGAGTCACCCATCGCACCGTGATGGCCGAAGAATATGGCGAGGGCACGCAAGTCGATCTTTACCTGGAAGGTTCGGATCAGCATCGCGGCTGGTTCCAGTCTTCGCTGTTGACCGGCGTGGCACTGAACGATGCGCCGCCGTACCGGCAGGTTTTGACGCACGGTTTCGTGGTCGACGCACATGGGCACAAGATGTCCAAGTCTCGCGGCAATATCGTCGAACCCCAGAAAATCGTGGATAGCCTGGGTGCGGACATCCTCCGCCTGTGGGTAGCCTCCACCGATACCAGCGGCGAATTGGCGGTATCGGAAGAAATCCTTGGACATACTGCGGAGACCTATCGCCGGATTCGCAATACTGCCCGCTACCTGCTGGCGAGCCTGCACGATTTTGATTCCGCCGTTGACATGTGTGCACCGGAGGACATGTTGGCTTTGGATCAGTGGATCCTGAAGAAAGCCGCCATCCATGATGCGGAGATTCGCGAGGATTTTCAGCGCTACCGGTTCCACACGATCTGCCAACGTCTGCACACGTTCTGTGTTATTGAACTCGGCAGCCTGTATCTCGATGTGACCAAGGATCGTACCTACACGCTCCCGGCCAACCACCCGGCCCGCCGCAGTGCGCAGAGCGCCATGTTCCTTCTGGCTGAAGCGATGTGCCGCTGGCTTGCACCGATTTGCCCGTTCACTGCCGACGAGATTTACGAACATATCCCGGGACCGCGCGAGGATTCGGTTCACTTGACTGAATGGTTTGATCTGGAAGCATGGCGAAACGTGTCTTCCACGTTTTCCGACGATGACTGGGAGATCCTCCTGGAAGTCCGGCAGGCGGTCAGCCAGACGCTGGAACCCCTGCGTCAGGCGGAAGTGATCGGAGCGGCCCTGGATGCCGAGGTGACGTTGACCGCGGAATCCGACACGGTCCGGTTGCTGGAACGGCTCGGATCTGAACTGCATTTTCTGTTCATCACTTCCGACGCGCGACTCAGCGACACCCCTGCACCCGATGCGCAAACCTATCAAATGCCCCGGGCTGGCACACTCCATGTTGCGGCCGTTTCCAGCGCGCATTCCAAGTGCATCCGCTGTTGGCACCATGACCCGACAGTTGGCAGCATTGATGCGCACCCGGAACTGTGCGCGCGCTGCCACACCAACGTAGAGGGAGAAGGCGAGGAACGGCAATATGTCTGATTCGTGGCGCGTGGCACTTCCGGTGGCGGGTGGAGTGCTGGTGCTGGATCAGTTGAGTAAGTTCTTGATTGAACTTGCTTTTACGCTACACCAAGAGTTAGTGCTGCTTCCCTTCCTGTCTTTTCAGCTGACCTACAACACGGGAGCCGCGTTCAGCCTTTTGCACGATGCCGGAGGCTGGCAACGTGGATTCCTGTCGGCGGTTAGCATCGCGGTCATGATCTGGCTGGGCGTGTGGATTCACCGCCTGACCTCTGCGGAACGGCGGTTGCTGTGGCCGCTTGCGTTAATCCTGGGCGGTGCGGCCGGCAACTTGATCGACCGCCTGTCCACGGGCGCGGTAACGGACTTTATCGTGCTGCACTACCGCGATTGGCACTGGCCGACCTTCAACTTGGCCGATGCCGCGATTTCGTTGGGTGTTATCGCCTTGATCTTTCTGACCCTTCGCCGGACTCCCGGCTAGGCACGCCTCCTCAACTTTATTGAACTTGAAAGTCAGAAACTTCTAAAGGTTTTGCCAAGCCATCTGATGGCGTTTCAGTTTTTGGAGTTGTGTTGACTACTCTAGTTCGCGGTATGCTTGCCGCCGATGGGCAACGCGCAAGATCAATACATTTTCTCCAAGTTCGTATAACACTCGGTAGTTTCCAACCCGAAGCCGATAGATTCCTCGCAGTGATCCTTTAAGGATGGAGCCGGCAAAAGGGTTTTCTTCCAATTGGCCAATGGCTTCGATGATCCGCTTGCGTTCCGGTTTGGTGATTCGTCGTAATTCTTTCTGGGCACTGCGCTTAATCTGTATGGAGCAACTCATTTTTTACTTTTTCCCAATCCAGTACCGGGTCGTTTGGATCTCGGAGCCGCTCAATAGAGATAGACAAATCCTCGTAGTCCTCGAGATAATGTTCAATCGCCTGACGGATAATTTCTGCCCGGCTGCGTTTCTGCCGGTTCGCGGCTGCATCCAGTGCGCTAACCAGCGGGTCTGGCAAGCGTGCGCTAATTTGAGACATAGTAAGCCCCTACGTAATGTAAGATAATGTCATTGACATTATATGAGTGTATATTAGACTGTCAATTGCCTTACGACTTTTCCCGGCGCGGTGTCGTATACTTTCATCCGTTGTCGCATGGATGTCCCGAGGCACGACGACTTCATCGTCGAGACGCTGGACCGCTTGCCGGTCAACTGAAATGCCTGAGACTCCCGTCCCAGAATGTGGCACCATAGAAACGCCATTCATCTGGAACATTTTTGGGATGCCATTATGAGATTTCACTTGTTTCCCTACGCTGCGGCCTTGGGTCTCGCAGTGAGTGTTGCGTCAGCGGGCGAACTGACCGTGGTCTCCTTCGGGGGTGCCTACACCCAGAGCCAGATCGAGGCCTATCACAAGCCGTGGATGGCCAAGACCGGGCACCGCATCCTGTCCGAAGACTACAACGGAGGGCTTGCCGAGATCAAGGCGCAGGTCCAGGCCGGCCAAGTGACTTGGGATATCGTGGATTCGCAAGCTGCCGAAGTGTTGCTGGGTTGCGACGAGGGGCTGCACGAGGAGATCGATCCCGCCATCCTGCCGCCGGCGCCAGACGGCACTCCGGCCGTGGAGGACTTCTACGAAGGCACGATCAACGACTGCGCGGTCGGCACCATCGCGTGGTCGACGGTGTTCGCCTACGACCGGGAACGGCTATCGCCGGCACCAGCCACGATCGGCGACTTTTTCGATCTGGAGAAATTCCCCGGCCGACGCGGCATGCGCAAGGTTCCCAAGGCCAACCTGGAGATGGCGCTGGTTGCCGATGGCGTCGCTCCGGAGAAAGTCTATGAGGTGTTGCAGACTCCGGAGGGGGTGGACCGCGCCTTTGCCAAGCTGGACACCATCAAGGAGCACGTCGTATGGTGGGAGTCCGGGGCGCAGCCTCCGCAACTGCTGGTGGATGGCGAGGTGGTGATGAGTACCGCCTACAACGGACGCATCTTCAACGCAGCCGTGGCGGAGGGACAGTCGCTGGAGGTGGTCTGGGACGCGCAGGTGTTGACGGTCAACAGCTGGGTGATCGTGAAGGACACGCCGGACCTGGAACTGGCCTTGGATTTCCTGAGGTTCGTCTCCGCACCGGAGAACATGGCGGTGCAGGCTTCGTGGATCTCCTACGCGCCGGTGCGCCGTTCCGCGTCTGCGATGATCGGCGCCTATCATGCCGACCCGGGACTGGACATGCGCCCGCTCATGCCGACCGCACCGGACAACATTCGCAACGCGGTCTGGAACGACAAGGAGTTCTGGGCGGACCGGATCGACGAACTGAACGAGCGGTTCAACGCTTGGCTGCTCAAGTGAACGGAGGCTGATCCGGCCGCTTGCACTGATTTTTGGGGCGTGGCCGCAACCTGATCGACCGCCCGTCGACGGGTGCCGCGACGGATTTCATCGTGCCGCACTGCCGAGGCTGGCACTGACCGACTTTCAGTCTGGGCGGTGCGGCTATCTCCTTATGGGTCGTTTTTCTTGTTCTGCTGAGTTTTCGTCGCGCCCAACAAGATACTAGAACACGCTCTATTCGACTTCTAGAAGGCGCAACCACTCAGGGTCTGGGTGATTAAATAATGTCAAATTTTGAGAAGATGCCGCCAGTTTCTTCTCAAAAAGCCTGATAATTGATTACTTCGATATGTATATGTACAATAAATCCATAGTTTTGAGAAGATGATTGAAGAAATGAAACATTACCTCCAACCATTGCCTCCCGACGGCATTGACCTGAATACAGTGCCAGTCTTGAAGGCGCTTGCCAGTGCGAACCGGGTCTTGGGGGAACTTGTGGGGCGCGCATCCGCTATGCCGAATCAGGAAATTCTCATCGACACACTTACTTTGCAAGAGGCTTACGCAAGTTCTGCGATCGAGAACATCGTCACCACGCAAGATGAACTGTTTCAGGCGGACAGCCTCCCGGAGGAATCAGGAGCGCCTGCTCCCGCCAAGGAGATGATGCGGTATCGCCGGGCTCTGAAGAAGGGTTATCGGCAGCTGGTCGAATCAGGGCAACAGGTAACTGAAGACATGCTCATAGAAATCTACCGCGAAATCATGAGCTGTCGGGACGGCTTTCGGAAGAAGCCCGTCTACGTTGGAACCCGAGCCGAACAGAGGGTCGTGTATGCCCCGCCGAAAGATCCTGGCGAGGTCGCGGTACTCATGCGTTCACTTTTGCACTATGTCAACGATGATTCCCCAGGACCGCTCGATCCCTTAGTCAGGATGGCCCTCCTCCATTTGCAGTTTGAGAGCATTCATCCTTTTTCCGATGGTAATGGGCGTGTGGGCCGAATTCTGAATGTTCTCTATCTCACGAAAATGAACGTGCTTGACTCTCCCATCTTGTACTTGAGCCGGATGATTCTTCACACTAAAGAAAGATACTATCAGCTGTTTCGATCCGTACAGGGAGAAGGTGCTTGGGAGGATTGGGTGCTTTACATGCTCGCGGTGGTAGAAGACACCTCCAGAGGGAGTCTGCAACTAGTCACCGGAATTCGTGAACTTATGATGGCGCACAAGTCGCGGATGCGCGAGACTTTGCCCAAGTTGTACTCTCAGGATCTTCTCAACGACCTTTTCCGGCATCCCTATACACGCGTGCAGCACGTCCAGCGCGAACTGGAGGTTTCGCGAGCAACAGCTACCCGCTGGTTGAGCCAGCTTGCGAATACCGGGCTTGTCGAAAAACGCAGAGTAGGCCGGGGCGACTATTACGTTAATACTGAACTGTGCCAGCTTCTTCTAGAAGCTTCGCGTCCCCCGGAGTCGGGTTCACTCGTGCAGATTTCCCCATAAAATAAGTGCCGACCCCGCGCAGATCGTAGAGCCTCCCGCAGAATTCTAGAGAATGGCGATGGAGAACCAAACCCGATTCTACATAAACGGCGAATGGGTTGAGCCTTCGTCAAATCAGGCTTTGGAAGTCATCAATCCCGCGACGGAGGAAGCCATCGGTTCCGTGGCGGCCGGAAACCGGGAAGATGTCGACAAAGCCGTCGCCGCAGCAAAATCCGCCTTTGATTCCTATTCGCGAACCTCGCCGGAGGAACGGGTCGAATTGTTAGAGAACATCATCGATCACTACAAGGCCCGTTCCGATGAGATTGCGGTCACGATCAGCGAAGAAATGGGCGCGCCGATCAATCTCGCGCATTCGGCGCAAGTCCCCATGGGATTGGACCACCTGACCACGACGCTTGATGTTTTGCGTGAATTCAGGTTCGAGGAAGACCTGGGCCCTTCCCGAATCATGCGCGAACCTGTAGGGGTCTGCGGGTTGATCACTCCGTGGAACTGGCCCATGAACCAGATTGCCTGCAAGGTCGCACCGGCGCTGGCGGCGGGCTGCACAATGATCCTGAAACCCTCCGAAGTTGCCCCGTTCAACGCGATTCTATTCGCCGAAATTATGGATGCCGCAGGGGTCCCGCCCGGGATGTTCAACCTGGTGAACGGTGAAGGCCGGCCGGTCGGTGCGGCGCTTGCTTCGCATCCCGACATCGACATGGTTTCATTCACCGGCTCGACACGAGCAGGCATTGAAGTTGCACGCAATGCGGCGCAGACCGTCAAGCGGGTCGCGCAAGAGTTGGGTGGCAAGTCCGCCAACATTCTGCTCGACGATGCGGATTTCCAAGAAGCGATTCCACGCGATGTCTCTTGGTTGTGCACGAACTCGGGTCAGTCCTGCATTGCTCCGTCGCGGATGTTGGTGCCTGAATCGCGCATGGAGGAAGCGGCGGCGATTGCCGGAGAGGCGGCAGAAGGTGTAAAGGTCGGGGACCCCGGTGCCGTGGAGACAATGATGGGCCCGGTCGTTTCAGAATCGCAATTCAACCGGGTTCAGGACTTGATCCAGGCTGGCATAGACGAAGGAGCCGAGTTGGTGACGGGTGGCGTCGGTCGCCCGAATGGCTTGAATGTTGGTTACTATGTGAAGCCGACAGTGTTCTCCCGCGTAAACAATGAAATGAAAATCGCGCGGCAAGAAATTTTCGGTCCAGTGCTCTCTCTGATTGGTTATGCGGACGAGGAGGATGCCGTGCGGATTGCAAACGATACGGTATACGGGTTGTCCGGCTATATCTCCTCAGGTAACCTTGAGCATGCACAGGCCATAGCCCGTCGCATTCGGACAGGCAACGTTTACCTCAATGGAGCGATGCCATCCAGCGAAGCACCGTTCGGAGGATATAAACAGTCTGGCAACGGTCGTGAAGCGGGGCGATACGGTCTAGAAGAATTCCTCGAAGTCAAGGCAGTCATGGGCCACTCCAACTAGTGAAGCGGATCAACGAATACTCGAACAGTATGTAAACCGATTCCAGATGCTCAGAGTCACTTTTGGTCTTCCAGCGCTTCTTTCCCGAACCGTTCAATTGCTTCTAAGGTTTCGTACACATCACTCCAGGTGGTCATGTGGTTCAGGATGCAAAGCTTGAGCGAAAAAGTTTTTCCAAGCGTCGACGACGACATGAGTGCACGGTCGTCCCAGAAGACGCGAGCCAGCACGGCCCGGTTGATTTCTTCTAAAGCCTTCTCGTCGAGATGAGTCTCGGCGGGATTAATCCGAAAACATACAACACTCAAGGTTACCGGGCTCAGGAGCTAGAATTTTTTGTGTTCTTCAACATATTCGCCCGCCCGGCTGGCCAATTCCATTCCTTTTGCCACAGCCTTTCGAAATGCTGCCATCCCGAAGGTCTGGACGGACATCCAGATTTTTAAAGCCCTGAACGAACGACTCAGTTGCAAGCCGTGGTCAGAAAAATTTGGATGATCCGCGCCCCAAAGCGTATCTTGGAGAACATCATGGTGGATTGTGAACGTACGCTCGAGGGCACGTATGTCCTTGACCAAGAGGCCACCTGCTTCGTATGGCTGGAAAAACCACTTGTGGGCATCTAGCACAACCGAATCAGCACGTTCGATTCCACGCAACAACGTCTTTCCTTTCTCGGTTGCGGCTGCAACCCCCCCGTAAGCAGCATCCACATGCAGCCAGATGCCCTGTTTCTCGCAGAAATCTGCCATCGCCTCAAGCGGATCGATCGCCCCGGTACTGGAGGTTCCCGCATTGGCACACACGGCGATAGGATTGAGCCCAGCAGCACGGTCTTCAGTTACGACATGAGCCAGGGCTTTCATGTCGATGCGGAAGCATTGATCGCATGGAATTATGCGTATATGTTCCGACCGAACACCCATAATCTTTGCCGCCCGGACCTGTACGGTTTAAATTCTCCCTCCCAAGCATCTTTCTCGGACAGGTTCTCGGACCATTCCACTACAAGTTCTGCTGTTCTGTGCGCCAGATCCAGCATTAACTCGGGAGTCATCTGAAGGTCACTGCATGTCTCAGTTCCTTCTGCTTGTTCTGTTTTGAGCTTGGGCAGGCTCGCTGCTCACATTCAGGAATTATCCAAATGCGGCGTTCAAATCGGCTCGTGTATCGGGGCCAGCAACCGTAAGTTGTCTATATTACCCGGCAGCATAATGAAAACCGCAAAGATTATTCTTTCCGATGAAATACAAACTTCTCGTTCACCCCACCTGGAAGCATAGCCTAAGATGTGGAAAACATCAGTCCCAGTCTGGTATTGTTGGGCGCATACGGCAGAAATTCACCTTGAGCAGGTGACGTCCAGCCTGCTCCGCACCCTGTTTGGCGCGGCCTTCAGCCAACCAGCGCAAAGTAGATGGCCGAGCCAAGGATGGCAAGGCCAATCAGGATCGCAATCAGTCGAAACATGGATTCAAAAGACCTTTTTAGGTTGATAATAAGACTGATTTTACTCTAACTCCATTTTGGGAAGATATGGCTGGGAATTATCAAGATTGTTTGACAGAGGAACAACTGACGCCATAATCTGCCCATGAAAGTCCACCGCACCGTCCGCTACCGCTTACAGCCTGGTTCAAGCAGGAAACACCAGCAACTGCATGGCACCGCCGGAGCCTGCCGGTTCGTCTGGAACCACATGGTCGGGAAACTCAGGGACGAGTACGAGGCGTGGGGGACTTGCAATTTCTACTACATGTCAACAAAGACCGTTCCGACCCTGGGGCTGGGTCGGACATTCACGATCCTGAGACGGTACAGTTACCCGTGGTTGCAGGACTATTCAGCAAATATCGTCAAAAGCTCTCTCCAGCCCATCGAGACAACCTACAAGGCGTTTTTTGACGATGTGAAAGCCGGTGGAAAACTCAACCGGAAACCCCCACGCTTCCATGGCAAGCACAGCACTTCCCCTTCGTTTCCGATCAATTATGTCTCAGCGAAAGTGTCCGGCGACAGCCTGTTTATCCAGAAGGTCGGCTGGATGAAGCTGGTCGGCAACAATCCGTACCCAGACGGCGAGTTTAAATCCGGTCGGGTTCGTTACGAATGTGGCCACTGGTACGCTTACTTGGCTTACGAAGTGGATACACAAGTCAGCCTTCCACACAGCATCCGGGACGTAGGGATTGATCGCAACATCGTTGATGGACGATTGGCGGTGCTCTCGGACAGAACGAAGCATCCGGGCCCCGATCTTGAAAAAAAATTGCACGTCGCAAGCGATACCAACGGAAACTGGTGCGACAGGTGAAAGGGAGCAATCGGCGGAAGATAACGAAGGTGCGGTTGCAGAAGGCGTTTCAGGCGGAACGTTTCGCCCGACTCAACTGGGCGCACTACACCAGCAAGGATATTGCCTCCGAGTACGATGTTGCCTATGTAGAGAAGCTGAGCATCCGGGGTATGACGAAATCCGCCAAGGGCAGCAAAGAGAACCCCGGCAAG
>CAZGIH010000003.1:0-77978 GCA_964526195.1 uncultured Chromatiales bacterium
CCGCACGGCCCGCCCCCGCTACAATGACCCTTTGAATCGACCCTCGTCCGATGTCCTCCCCGCGCCGCATCCTGGTCACCAGCGCCCTGCCTTACGCCAATGGGCCGATCCACCTCGGCCATTTGGTCGAGTACCTGCAGACCGACATCTGGGCACGCTACCAGCGCCTGCGCGGCGAGGACTGCCTCTATGTCTGCGCGGACGACGCGCATGGCACACCGATCATGCTGCTCGCGCAGCAGCGCGGCATCAGCCCAGAGCAGTTGATCGAGGAGATCGGCCAGCAGCACCGCGAGGATTTCGCTGATTTCCTGATCGATTTCGACCGATACCACAGCACGCATAGCGAAGAAAACCGCCAGCTGTCCTGCGGCATCTTCGAAGCCCTGTCCGAGGCCAGCCACATCCGGCGCAAGACGATCTCGCAATTCTTCGACCCGGTCGCCGGGCTGTTCCTCTCCGACCGCTACCTGCGCGGGACCTGCCCGCGCTGCGGCGCCGAAGACCAGTACGGGGATGCCTGCGAGCAGTGCGGCGCGACCTATGATTCGACCGAGCTCGGCAACCCGCGCTCGACGCTCAGCGACGCGGCTCCGGAGTTGCGGGAAACCGAACATCTGTTCTTCCGGCTCGGCGACTTCACCGATTTCCTGAAACAGTGGGCCACGCACGGCGGCGTGCAGCCGGAAATCAAGAACAAGCTTGATGAATGGTTCGAGGCCGGGTTGCGCGACTGGGACATCAGCCGCGACGCGCCTTACTTCGGCTTCGAGATCCCGGGTTCCCCCGACCAGTACTTCTACGTCTGGCTCGACGCCCCGATCGGCTACATGGCCAGCCACCTGAACCTGTGCCAGGAACGCGGCCTCGACTTCGACGAGTACTGGGCCGCCGACAGCAAGATCGAGTTGTATCACTTCATCGGCAAGGACATTGCCTATTTCCACACCCTGTTCTGGCCCGCCCTGCTGCATGGCGCTGGATACCGGACCCCGAACGCGGTGTGGTGCCATGGTTTCCTGACCATCAACGGCGAGAAAATGTCGAAGTCCACCGGCACCTTCATCGAGGCCCGCACCTACCTGCGCCACCTCGACCCGGAGCATCTGCGTTACTACTTCGCCGCCAAGCTTTCGCCCGACATCAGCGACATCAATCTCAGCCTGGACGACTTCGTCACCCGGGTCAACAGCGACCTCGTCGGCAAGGTCGTCAACATCGCCAGCCGCTGCGCCGGCTTCATCGAGAAGCAGTTCGGCGGACGGCTCGCAAAGCAGCTCCCGGAACTTGCGATGTTCGAGGATTTCGCCGCAGCCGCCGACGGCTTGGCCGAACACTACGAGGCACGGCGCTTTTCCCATGCCATGCGCGACATCATGGCGTTGGCCGACCGTGCCAACCAGTACCTCAGCCAGCAAAAGCCCTGGGAGACGGTGCGCGACGCCGCCACCCGCGAACAGGCCTGGGATGCCTGCACCCAGGGTCTCAACCTGTTCCGGGTGTTGGTCATTTACCTGAAACCGGTGCTGCCCGCGCTGGCGGCCAAAAGCGAGGCTTTCCTCGACTGTGGCCCGCTCGACTGGGCCGCTCGACAAACGCCGCAACTGGACTGCCCGGTCCGCCCGTTCACCCCCCTGTCCACCCGCATCGACCCGAAATCCGTTCAAGCCATGATCGAAGAAACCAAATCCTCAAACGCGCCGCCGCCCGAGCCCGCGCAATCCGACACCATTCCCTACGAAGACTTTGCCAAGGTCGATCTCCGGGTCGCCCGGATCGCGGAGGCCCGCGAGGTCGAAGGCTCCGACCGACTGCTGGCGCTGACTCTCGACCTCGGCAATGAACAGCGTGAAGTCTTCGCCGGCATCCGTACCGCCTACACGCCGGAGCAGTTGAACGGCCGCATGGTCGTGATGGTCGCCAACCTGGAGCCACGCAAGATGCGCTTCGGGGCTTCCGAAGGCATGATTCTGGCGGCGGGAGACGACGAGGGCATGTGGCTGCTGACGCTGGACGAAGGCGCGCAACCGGGCATGAAGATCCGGTGAGCGCCAGCCAGGTCGCCTGGGTCGCCCAAACGCAGTGCGTGGGCTGCGCCCTGTGCATTGAAGCCTGCCCATTCGATGCCATCGCCGGTCTCGCACAGAAAACTCATCGCATACTCCCGGACCTGTGCACGGAATGCGCCCTGTGCCTTCCGGCCTGCCCCGTCGATTGCATCTCCCTGCGACCGGACCCGGAGCACCCGCCCCGCGATCACGACTACCGCCTCCGGGCCCGCAACCGGGCACGGCAACGCCTGCAGCGCCTGGCCGTGCTGCGCGACGCGCATGAGCGGCAGGTGCAAGCGGCGCACGCCCAGTTCCGGGACGGCAGCAGCGAGGCACGGCAAGCCGCCATTCGGGAGGCCGTCGGTCGTGCGCTCGACCGCACGGTGCCGTCTCGCTGATGGACACGCGCCAGTGCACGCGGATTTTTCGCCGCTTCCAGAAACTGCGCCCGGAGCCGACCACCGAACTGCGTTACCGCAACGCGTTCGAATTGCTCGTCGCCGTCATCCTGTCCGCCCAATGCACGGATGTCGCGGTCAACAAGGCAACGCGAAGATTGTTTGCTCGCGCACGCACCCCGAAATCCATCCTGGCGCTCGGCGTCGCCGGCCTCAAGCCCTACATCCGTTCCATCGGCCTGCACAACAGCAAGGCTGCCAACATCATTGCCACCTGCCGCACATTGATCGAGCAGCACGGCGGACAGGTCCCGCAAACCCGCGAGGCATTGCAGGCGCTGCCCGGCGTCGGGCGGAAGACCGCGAACGTGATTCTCAACACCGCGTTCGGCGAGCCCGTGATCGCGGTGGACACCCATATCTTCCGGGTCAGCAACCGGATCGGCATCGCCCCCGGACGGACCGTGCGCGAAGTGGAGGACGGCCTGATGCAGCAGGTCCCCCGGGCGTTCCTCAAGGATGCCCACCACTGGCTGATTCTGCATGGTCGCTATACCTGCACCGCACGCAACCCGAAGTGTCCGGAATGCGGGGTTTCAGACCTGTGCGAGTGGCCCGAACGGCACCTCTGAAGCTGGATTCGACCCGGGAAAAACGCTCCCGTTCGGGGGGAACCAAAGTGCAATTTTTCTGTCATATCGTCTGCTACAATCAGGCAGACAATTTCTGTCCCCATTAATCAAGGAGTTTTAACACCATGAACCAGAAAGATCTAAGCCCCATCGCTTTGGCCTTAGGCATCACGGGCGCACTGGCGTGTTCCAGCGCTGTCGCCGCCGGCAATCCCTTCAGCCTGACCGAACTGTCCTCGAGCCACATGGTTGCCGGGGAGCATGGTGGCGAAGGCAATTGCGGCGAAGGCAAGTGTGGTGAAGGCAAGTGCGGAGAGGATGCCGAGGATGGAGCTGCTGAGGGCGAAGAGGGAGCCGAAGGGGAAGCTCCCGCTGAAGGCGAGGCTGCAGAAGAGGGCGAGGCCAGCGAGTAAAGCCCAAGCTGCCGGCACGCAAAGTGCCTGCAGTCGGACTCCCGGAGGGCGCGGATCGAATCCGATCCCTTCGGGAACCGCCCAGTCGGACAGCACTGGCGTGATGTTGTTTGTCTGTAAACGAGGACCTGCACCATGAGCCTGATCCGTTGCGCCTGTCGCGCTTATCATTCTCTCGAACGGCTGCAGCCGCTTAACTTCCTGCCGCCGCTGCTGCTGCGCCTGTACCTGGCCCCGATCTTCATCGAGGCGGGTTCCCGAAAACTGGACCTCCCGAGCCTGTTGCCGAACGCCGGCACCGTGCAGTGGTTCGAGTACGGCCTGGGACTGCCATTCCCGGCCCTGATGGCCGCCCTGGCCGGGTGGGCCGAACTGTTCGGCGGCCTCCTGCTGCTGGTCGGGCTCGCCACGCGCTGGATGAGCATCCCCCTGATGGTTACGATGCTGGTCGCCTCCTTTGCCGTGCACTGGAAGAACGGCTGGCTCGCCATCGCCACCGGCAGCGGATTCTTCGCCACCGAGCGTACCGTCGAAGCCATTGAACGGCTGCAGGTTGCCAAATCTATCCTGCGCGAGGACGGCGACTACGCCTGGCTGACCGAGCACGGCAGCCTGGTCATGCTGAACAACGGCATCGAGTTCGCGGCCACCTATTTCATCATGCTGCTGACCCTGTTCTTCATCGGCTCGGGACGCTACGTCAGCCTGGACTACTGGATCTCGAGATCCTGCCGAAATGCCTGCCCTACCGAATGAAATGCCGCGCCCGCGCAGTTCCGGCCTGGGTCTACGCCGCGACATCCTGAATGAGTTCCTCCACTTCGAGGACGGCGCGATCGACTTCTTCGAGGTCGCTCCCGAGAACTGGATCGGCCTCGGCGGTTCCCTGAAATCCAGTTTCGACGAGCTTGCCGAACGCTATCCCATAACGACGCATGGTCTGTCCCTGTCGCTTGGCGGCCCGGCTCCTCTGGACCGTGAGCTGCTTGGGGGCATCCGGGGCTTTCTGGACGATTACGACATCGGCCTGTACAGCGAACACCTGAGTTATTGTTCGGATCACGCACAACTCTACGACCTCGCGCCGATCCCGTTCACGGAAGAAGCCGTGCATTACGTTGCCGACCGAATCCGCGAGGTGCAGCAAACACTGAACCGCCAGATGCTGATCGAGAATGTCTCCTACTATGCCGCGCCGGGCAAGCAGATGGAGGAGATCGACTTCGTCCGGGACGTGCTCGAGGAGGCCGACTGCCTGATGCTGCTGGATGTCAATAACGTCTACGTCAATTCAGTGAACCACGGCTATTCCCCGCGCGCCTACCTGGACGCGTTGCCTGCCGAACGGGTAGCATATTTCCATATCGCCGGCCACTACAACGAGGCCAAGGACCTGATTATCGACACGCACGGCGCCGACGTGATCGAGCCGGTCTGGGATCTCCTGGATCACGCATACGGACGCTTCGGCCCGCTGCCAACCCTGCTTGAACGCGACTTCAATTTCCCGCCGATCGATCAACTGCTCGGGGAAGTCCAGCGCATCCGCGACTACCAAGCCCAGGTACCCCGTTCCACCTGACGCGATGGCCGCGCAATCCGACTTCCAGCGCGTCCAGGAAGAGTTCTGCGCGTACCTGCGCGACCCACGCCACAACCCCCGCCCGAAGGACGTCGAGGAGCGGCGCATGGCCGTCTACCGCGACCTTTTCTTCAAGAACATCCAAGGGTTCGTCGAGCGTTCGTTCCCCATGACCGCGAAATTGCTCGAACCGGATGCATTGCGCGAACTGTCCTACGCCTTTTTCTCGCAGCACGGCTGCCGCACCCCGTATTTTCACAAGATCGGACAGGAATTCGTCGATTATCTCTCCCGGGAACACGTCTCTGAACCCGACGTTCCCTCTTTCCTGGCAGAACTCGCCCACTATGAATGGATCGACGTCAAGATCCGGATTAGCGACGAAACCACCCCGCACGATCCGGAACGGATCGATCCTGACGGCGACTTGCTGGATTGTCCCGTGGTCCTGTCTCCAGCTTCGGAGCTCTGCGTCTACGCGTACCCGGTGCACCGCATCAACCAGGACTTCCAGCCGCAGCAAAAACCCGAGATCCCGACCTTCCTGTTTGTTTTCCGCGATCCCGCCGGAAAGGTCCGGTCCACGGAACTCAATCCGGTGGCCGCCCGGCTGATTGCCTTGCTGAAGGATCAGCCCGCCACGCCGGCCCGGTCTCACCTCGAAAGGATTGCCGCCGAGCTTGGACGGGACACCCCCGAGGCCGTGGTGGATGGCGGCTTGGAGATTTTGGAACGGTTGCGCAAACGTGGTGCTGTCCTCGGCGTGTTGGAGCCCGAATCCTGAACCGGCACTGAGCATTTCTCCGGCACGCCTCCAAGCCGCCGGAGTTCCCGCTTCCCGTTCAGCCACTCCTGGATCAGGATCCAGATCTCCCGCAGTGAAACCTTCCGCTCGAGGCTTTCGTAAATCGCCAAGAAAAAGCCCGGCTGGCACAGCGGATCGACACCCTCGTCATAGCTCTGGTAACGGCGCACGAACTCCTCGTACAAAAGATATTGCAGGTCTTCCGACAGAACCCGGGGGCGCCCACGGCACTGCCGACCGTGCATCTCGCGTGCCGCCGCGTACAGCTCGCAACTCATGCCGTAATAGCGCGTCATCAGATCCCGCGGCGCGCCTGCGCGGATCAGTTCCGCACACTGGCCGATCCAGCGGGCAGAAGCAATCGCCGTATCGATCGACTGTTCCAAGAGCTTGTTGTCGATTTTTACGGTAGTGAAAAACCAGAGATACCGGGCCAGTTTCTGAAGTTCCACCCAAGGGCGCAGGCTGATGAATTCCGCCTGCTCCGGCTCGAGCCCGATCTCGGCCAACGCCCGCTGCTCGCTGCGGCGATACAGGGTAATGATGTGATTGAACACATGCAGGCAGAGATCGACCTCCTTGGTCTTGGACCGGGAACCGCTGAGGGAAACCGGATCCTCTACAACCAAGCGATAACATTTCTCCAGGCTTCTGAACTGCAGCCTGAAGATAGTGAAACGCCCAGCAATGCCGCTGAGCGTGTTGCTTTCAAATGCAGAGAGCCTGCTGATTCGGCGCGCTTGCTCGGGGTCGATGTTCAGGACATCCAGAGCCGCCCTGTCGCCATCGTGGTAACAGCGCGAAATGTAACTGATCAGGGCAAAACTTGAGGAGCTTTTTATTTTCATTATTCCGTCTCCGTTCCCAGGCTCCGCCCGCCACTCCATACCGCTCAGCATGACCGGAAAACTCCCGCCGGGTGATATCGAGAATCGGCAAACGCCGGGATGTTTGGGAAAGGATCAACCGGAGACGAGGGATTGCCCTCATGCCCGACCGGCTAGCACTGCTACTTTTTCGCTTTTCCGTGCCAGCCAATACCGCAAGCCACCAAAACACTTCCCTGTGTAAAGAAGAACGCATGGGTCTTAGTCCCGTCTTGACGATGCTGGGCCCGTCTCGGAAAAATATACACTATGGCGGGTACTTGTCAAGATTATTGATTTGTAAGGGATTTATAGGTTTTCTCGATTACCATTTTTGTTACAGCCAGTACGCCGTCCCCGTCATCACCCGGGCAGCGGCAACCATGCCAAGGCGGACAGGTTCTGGCACTCTCTCGGCACCGACTTCGGACGCCTGCCGACGGTGGCTCTCCTCGTCTTCTCTCATCTGTTCGACCACCGCGCGGCTCCGCGCATCTTCCTCCGGCAGACGCACCAGATGAGACTCCAGATGCGCGCCGACCTGGCGCTCCGTCTCCTCCACGAAGCCTAAACTCCGGCGATCTCCAGCCAAGCCGGCAACCACTCCAATGGCCAAGGAACCCAAGCCCCAAAACGGGGTCAGCCAACTGACTCTCGAATCCAGTTCGCACAGTCTCTGTTCGCACCAGCGCAGGTGGTCCGTTTCCTCCCGGGCCGCCATCCGCATGTGCGTGCGGACCGCTTCACTGCGCGCCGTCAAGGCTTGCCCCAAATACAAGCCCTGCGCTGCGATCTCTCCCGCATGATTGACCCGCATGAACGCGGCAGACTCCCGCTTCCGGGATTCGTTCAACTTGTCGTCGGGCAACGACTCCGCCGGATAAGCCCGCACTGCTCCAGGCGGAGGGTGGAAATCGGAAAGCCAGCGGCCGGACTCATTCAGCAAGTGATCAAGCGGACTCATTCGGCGCATGTTCAATCTCGCAACTGCTCACGCAACAAGTTTACGGGATGTTTGACGGTAGCGCTCACGCCAGCCGCACGGAACGCCCCGCGCAAATGCAGCGCACAACCAATGTTGGACGTCATCAGGACTTCCGCCCCACTGCGTGAAAATTCCTCGACAAGATCATCCGCCAAGGCCCGGGCCGTTTGTGGCGTACGAAACATGGTCACGCCGGCCGCGCCACAACACTGGGTGCCCTTGGATTCGATCACGTTCAGATCCGGGATCTTTTGCAACAGGCGCGCGACCGAGGTGGTTTCCCGCAACACATTGCGGGCACTGCAGGGATGATGCAGCATGACTGACTTCCGCAAGGGCCGGAATGAAAGTTTTTCCTGACGGGACGCCAGATAGGCCATTACTTCGCAGTGCTTGTCCTCCCAGGCTGCCGCCCCTTCACCGTCTAGCATTCGCGGGTAGTCCATCAGTTCCGCCGCGCACCCGGTGGCGACCGAAACCAGATGGTCGAATGCATGCAGGTCGATGCGCGCGGCATTGCCCCGGACATGCGCATCGGCATTCGCAACATTGCCTTGGTGTCGATCCAGTGCACCGCAGCAACCTGATCCTTCGATCCATGCGACTCGAGCACCGCAACGTTCCAGTAAAGTCGCTGCATCGTTGAGCGTGGCCCGGTCCACAGCATCCGACACGCATCCCGTAAACAGCCCGACCCCATAGCTTTCGGTCTTTGACAGGCGCTTGCGCCGCAGCACAACGGCCTCCGGCAACAAGGCAAGCAACGGCTGGCCGATTCGAGCAAGTCCGCTGGCAGCCGCCAACCAGAATCCGAAACGCAGCAAGGACCGACCCACCGTAGAGCAAAACAAGCGACTCCACCAGATTCCGCGGGCAGGCCAGCGCTCACGGGCCTGATCCATCAAGTGACCGAATGGAACCCGGGCAGGACAAACGTTTTCGCAGGCCCGGCACAGCAGGCAGCCATCCAGCCGAGCCTGCAACGTCGGACTGGATTCCACTTGTCCTCCAGCCAATGCTGCAATCAGCTCGACGCGACCCCGCGGAGAGTCTCCTTCACGGCGATGAATCCGCCAAGTCGGGCAATGCGGCAAGCAAAGGCCGCATTTGACACAGAGGTCGGTTTCAGCTTGGGTTCCGGATACGGAGGCAGGAGTGTCCATGCGGAAACCATACCAGAAAACCCCGAACTTACCCCGCGCGGCGGATTAAATCTCCCCTTCATAAATATAAATTATTGATAACAGGATTTCTATACAAAACTAGAATAGCCATGAATTGTTCATACTTTTCCAGTCATACTCCTCGATAAACCAACTAGATAAGCACTTTTTCCCGCCCGCTTCGGTGTTTTCCACAGAATTTCAGAGATTTCTCCACTTAAATTCAAGGTCTATTCCACCGCTTATGGTGCTTGACACGGGTGATTAACCCTATATATTGTGGTAATCTCTTTCCACAGGAGAAAGGGATCTGTCCGGGAATCCAGTAGCCTCCCGGATGGGGTCTAAACCTAAAAGAGGGACATACAAAAATGACCACCGAAGCCACCCCCGAACAACCTGCCATCGACAAGCCGAGCATTGCTGCCGGCGTACCGCGCCCGAACGCTCCCACCGAGGCCAGCCTCCAAGCCACTGCCCCCGGAAAATATCGGGTCATCCGACGTAACCGGCAACTGACGCCGTTCGACGAGTCGAAGATCCGGGTGGCCATCACCAAGGCTTTTCTCGCGGTCGAGGGCGGTAATGCTGCTGCCTCCAGCCGCATCCATCGCGTGGTCGACGACCTCACCCGGCAGACCGTCCATGCATTGACCCGCAGTCATCCGGAAAACGGCACGTTTCATATCGAGGATATCCAGGATCACGTGGAGCTGGCCCTGATGCGTGGAGGCCACCACAAGGTGGCCCGGAGATACGTGCTGTACCGGGAGGAACGTGCCCGCGAACGCGCCGAGAAAGAGGCGGAAGAGAAAAGCACCGAAGAGCGACCCACCACCCCCCTTCAAGTCAAGGCTGCCGATGGTTCCCTGCACCCGCTGGACACGGAGCGCCTGCACAAACTCGCCGAGGAAGCCTGCCGGGGCATTGATGATGTCGAACCCGACCCTGTCGTGGAGGAGGCCTGCCAGAACCTGTATGACGGCGTTCCCGAGACCGAGGTCGACCACCAGTTGACGATCAGCACCCGCAGCCTGATCGAGAAAGAACCGAATTACACGTTTGTCGCGGCGCGCCTGCTGCTGCACAGCCTGCACCAGGAAGCAACGGGATTCGTCTATGACGCACCCATGCAGACACAGAGCGTGGAAATGACGGTCGACTACGCCGACTACTTCCCCCGCTACATCCGCCGCGGCACTACACTCGAACTGCTCAGCCCGCATCTGGCCCAGGAATACGACCTGGAAAAACTCGCGGCCGCCATCGTGCCAGAGCGGGATATGCAATTCACCTACCTTGGCCTGCAGACATTGTATGACCGCTACTTCATACACTCGAACAGCACCCGTTTCGAAATGCCTCAGGCCTTTTTTATGCGCGTGGCCATGGGCCTTGCCGGTCCCGAAGTGGACCGGGAGGCCCGGACCATCGAGTTCTACAACCTGCTGTCGACCTTCGACTTCATGAGTTCAACTCCGACCTTGTTCAACTCCGGCACCCTGCGCCCGCAACTGTCCTCGTGCTATCTGACCACCGTGCCAGACGATCTGGACGGCATCTTCAGCTCCATCAAGGACGATGCCATGCTGTCCAAATTCGCCGGCGGCCTTGGCAACGATTGGACCCGGATTCGCGCCATGGGCTCGCACATCAAGGGCACCAACGGTCGCTCCCAGGGCGTGGTGCCATTCCTCAAGGTGGCCAATGACACGGCCGTCGCCGTCAACCAGGGCGGCAAGCGCAAGGGCGCCATGTGCGCTTATCTCGAAACCTGGCATCTGGACATCGAGGAATTCCTAGAACTGCGCAAGAACACCGGCGACGACCGGCGACGCACACACGATATGAACACGGCCAACTGGGTTCCAGACTTGTTCATGAAACGCGTCGCCGACGATGGAAACTGGACCCTCTTCAGCCCGAGTGACACAGCCGACCTGCATGACTTGATCGGCGAAGAGTTCGAAACCCGCTACACCCAATACGAAGCGATGGCGGCAAACGGACAGGTCTCGAACTTCAAGACAGTCCGCGCCAAGGACCTATGGCGCAAGATGCTGGGCATGCTCTACGAGACAGGCCATCCCTGGATTACCTTCAAGGATGTCTGCAACCTGCGCTCCCCGCAGCAGCACCATGGCGTCATCCATTCATCCAACCTGTGCACCGAAATCACGCTCAACACTTCCGACGACGAGATCGCCGTGTGCAACCTCGGTTCCATCAATCTCGCGGCCCACGTCGACGAAAACGGCCTGATGATGGAAAAACTTGAGCGCACCGTGCGGACTGCCATGCGCATGCTGGACAACGTAATCGACTACAACTACTACAGCGTCGCCAAGGCGCGCCGTTCCAACCTGCTCCACCGCCCGGTCGGTTTGGGCCTGATGGGTTTCCAAGATGCGCTGTATCAGTTGCGTATTCCTTACGCCAGCGACGAAGCGATCGATTTCGCCGACCGATCCATGGAAGCGGTCAGCTACTTCGCCATTGACGCATCTGCCGACTTGGCTCAGGAACGTGGCGCTTATCCGAGCTTCCAAGGCTCGCTATGGTCCCAAGGAATCCTGCCCATCGATTCAATGGAACGGGTTCGCCAAACGCGCGGCGACGAACGGTTCTACCAGGTCAACGCCGATACCACGATGGACTGGGACAACCTGCGCGAAAAAGTGCGCCTCGGCATCCGCAATTCCAACACGATGGCCATCGCACCAACCGCCACCATCTCCAATATCACCGGCGTGACGCAAAGCATCGAGCCCACTTACCAGAACCTGTTCGTGAAGTCCAACCTGTCCGGCGAATTCACGGTCATCAACCTGTATCTGGTACACGACCTCAAGAAGGAAGACCTGTGGGACGACGTGATGATCAACGACCTCAAGCATTACAACGGCGGCATCCAGGACATCGCCCGCATTCCGGACGAAATCAAACAGCTGTACATCACGGCGTTCGAGCTGGATCCGCGCTGGCTGGTAGAGGCCGCTTCGCGCCGGCAGAAATGGATTGACCAAGCGCAATCACTAAACCTCTACATGGCCACGCCTTCCGGACGCGATCTCGACAACCTGTACAAGTTAGCTTGGGTACGCGGCTTGAAGACCACTTACTACCTGCGCTCGCTCGGTGCCACACATGTTGAGAAAAGTACCGGTGACGAGCGCAGCCAACTCAACGCGGTCGCCGCGAATGCGGCCGCCCCGGACACCGGCGAAGACACTGCCTCGTTCTGCTCCATGGACGAAGACTGCGAGGCTTGCCAGTAGTCCCCGAACCTACGAAGGAAAATCACTATGACATCCATGACTCCTGCCGCCTGGGACGATCCGCTCTCTTCATCGAGCTCCCCACCGCCAGCCGCCGACCTCGCCCTGGAGCCCCGCCTGTCCGAGGCTCCGGCCGTCACGGAAACACCCCCCGCCGAAACCGGCGCCGGGGCCACTGGCTTGGAAACCCTAGAAATGGGCGCGGCCCGTATCCAGGTCGATGACAAACAAATCATTAACTGCCGCGCTGACCTGAATCAGCTGGTTCCTTTCAAGTACACCTGGGCCTGGGAGAAATACCTAGCCGCCTGCAACAACCACTGGATGCCGCAGGAAATCAACATGACTGCGGACATCGAGTTGTGGAAGGACCCGGACGGCTTGACCGAAGACGAACGCATGATCGTCATGCGCAACCTCGGTTTCTTCTCCACCGCCGATTCGCTGGTAGCCAACAACCTGGTGCTGGCTGTATACCGCCACATTACCAACCCGGAATGCCGGCAATACCTGCTTCGCCAAGCATTCGAAGAAGCCATCCACACCCATGCCTATCAATACTGCGTCGAATCGCTGGGCCTAGACCAAAGCGAAATCTTCAACATGTATCGCGAACTGCCTTCCGTTGCGCGCAAGGCGGAGTGGGCGCTTCCCTTTACCCAGAGCCTGGGCGATCCGAACTTCCAAACCGGAACCTATGAGAACGACCAGCGCCTGTTGCGTGACTTGATTGCGTTCTATGTGGTTTTCGAGGGAATTTTCTTCTACGTAGGGTTCTCACAGATCCTGTCGATGGGACGGCGAAACAAGCTGACTGGCGTTGCCGAACAGTTCCAATACATCCTGCGTGACGAGTCCATGCATATGAATTTCGGGATCGACGTCATCAATCAGATCAAAATCGAAAATCCGCAACTGTGGTCCGGGGAATTCCAGCAACAGATGATCGATTTGATTATGGAAGGCGTGGAATTGGAAATTGCCTACGCTTACGACACCATGCCGCGCGGTATCTTGGGAATGAATGCTCCTGTATTCGAAGACTACGTCAAGTTCATCGCTAATCGCAGGCTTGCCCAGATCGGCCTGCCAGCGCAATTCCCTGGCGCGCAGAACCCGTTTCAATGGATGTCAGAGACCCTGGACCTGAAGAAGGAAAAGAACTTCTTCGAAACCCGGGTAACCGAATACCAGACCGGAGGGGCACTTAGTTGGGACTGACAATCGGTTGAGTGCCAACCTAGCGCACGCACACTTCTGCGTGCGCTTTTTATCGCTCTTCACGGTTTCGTGTGGAATACCGGCGTTAGAGTATATCCATCATGTACCGAGCCTCCCGCTACCGCCTGTATCCGAACCAGACACAGGAGCGGCAGTTCGCTCGGCTGTGCGGGGCTGGTCGGTTCGTCTACAACGAACTGCTGGCTGACCAGATCCGGGAATACAAGCATTTCGAGGCCGGCGAGAGAGAAAGGCCGGGGGCTTCTCCGTTCGAGTTCGGGAAGCGATATGCGCGCCTGAAGGCGCAAGAAGGCAACGAGTGGCTGGGGGGATTGTCCTTCACCATCGTCCGTGGCACGGGCGCCTTTCCCTTGGGAGCGGCTTTTGCGCACTTCTCCCGACGGGTTCGGGAAGGCAAGAAGGCAAGGCAGGCCGGGTTCCCCCGCTTCAAGGCCAAGGGCAAAAGCCGGGAGTCGTTCACGATTCCACAGGATGTGAAGATTCAGGCCAAGCGGCTTTGGGTGCCGAAGGTGGGCTGGATCCGCATGAACCGCAAGGCGGCATCGCGCACGCGGGGAGCCGACCCCTGGGACGGAGGCGAGGCGAGAGTTGCGGTGGTGTACCGGGAGCTGGACAAGTGGTACGTATCGGTGCTGTGGGAGGTGCCAGACCCGGACTGGCACTGGCACGGCGGAGTCTGCGGGCTCGACCGCAACTCGGAGAACATTGCGGCGGACTGGATCGGAGGGCGGAAGCTCATCGAGATCCCGTATGACCGGATCGAGAAGTACGAGGCCCGCGCCCGGCACTACCAGTGGCGGGCAAGCCGTCGGGAGTGGATCGAACTGAAGAACGCCAGTGGAGAGCCGGTGCGCACGAAGTCGGGCAAGCCGGTGAAGGTGGCCTCGAACCGGCGTCGGTTGCTGCACCAGCGTGCGGCGAAGGCGAAGCGCAAGGCGGCGGAAATCCGGAAGGACTTCAGCCACCAGTCCTCGGCCGACCTGGCGCGGCTGTTCGGGCACATCGTGCTGGAGGAGCTGGACGTGCAGGCGATGCGGCGTTCAGCGCGGGGGACGAAGGAGAAGCCGGGACGGTGCGTGAAGGCGAAGGCGGCACTGAACCGGAAGATAGCCCAGTTCTCCTGCATGGGAATGGTGGATCGTTTTCTTCAGTACAAGGCGATGGACCTCATCCGGGTGCCGGCGCGGAACACTAGTCGCACCTGTGCAGAATGCGGGCACGTGGACAAGGACAATCGAAAGGAGCAAGCGCATATATGGTTCGTCCCCTCCCTGCAAGTCCGAAGTTGACATGACGGGTGATCGGTTGCACACATATATCCGGCCTCTGGATGGGAGACTGTTCTCTCCCGGGCCACCATGGGTTTCGCACGCCCCGGCCTCATCACTTCATCGGCCTCGAAGGCCCATGCGCCTGTCAGGTTTCCGCAGCGTCGGTCCGACCTGTTCCGCCATGTTCCGCTTCGTCCCCGCAACCGATCGGCGGCCTCAGGCCGCCGGGATACGGAGGGAAGCCTCACGCCATGGAGACTTCCTCCCGATAGGTTCCGCCGTGCCGGAGCAGCGCCCAGGCGATGCGGATGTTCTTGTTCGCCAGCGCCACCGCCGCGACATTGCGGTGATGGCGCTGCTGGATGCCGCAGGCCCAGCGGCTGCGACCGTCTTCCTTGTCTCCCGCGAAGCGAAGTGCCGCTTGCGCGCCCTGAACGATCAGGGCACGCAGATACACGTCGCCACGCTTGCTGATCGGGCCCAACTTCGGCTTCCCGCCGGTCGAGGCCTGCCGGGGCACCAACCCCACGCAGGCCGCCATCTCCCGGCCGTTGCGAAAGCCCTCGCCGTCGCCGAACTTCGCCACCAGTGCGCTGGCGCACAGGTCGCCAAAGCCTGGGATCGTCTTCAGCCGGCGGCAGCGTTCGTCCGACACATGCGCCTCGATCCGCGCCTGGTACTGCGCGGCCCGCGCATCCAGCCCGAGCACTTCCGCATAACCGTCCGCCAGCAACTCGCGTACTGTCGGCAACAGGCCATTCTCGCCGTCTTCCAGGATCTCCGGCACCCGCTTGCGGAACTGGTTCGCGCCCAGCGGGATCACCACGCCGAACTCCGACAGCATCGAGCGCAACTGGGTGATGGTCCGCGTGCGGCTGTGCACGATCCGCTCCCGCATCCGGTGCAGCAGCTGCACTGCCTGCGACGCTTCCGAGCGCACTGGCACGAAGCGCATGTTCGGACGGCTCACCGCCTCGGCAATCGCTTCCGCGTCCCGCGCGTCGTTCTTGTTCGACTTCACGAACGGCTTGACGAAGGCTGGCGCGATCAGCCGCGCATCGTGTCCCTGGCACCGAAACAGGCGCGCCCAGTGATGCGCACCGCCGCACGCCTCCAGCCCGACCCGGCATGGCGGCAACTGCGCCGCAAACCGTTCCAGCCGGACTCGCGTGAACCGCTTCTCCAGCACGACCTTCCCGTGCCGGGTCATGGCGCAGACGTGGAACACGTGCTTGGCCAGATCCACGCCCAGGTAGGCGATCCGATGTTGTTGTATAGTCTTGTTCATAGCGTTCGTCCCGCTTCCGCGATGGTTGGTAGTACTCTCATTGTGGACGCATCAGGCGCCTCTGGGAAGTGGGACGAACCATCCCATCACTTCAAGTGCCTGGCCTGCGGGCACACGGACAACGCGGACCTCAACGCCGCAAGAAATATCCTGAACCTGGGATTGAACAGGCTCCTGGCCGGAGGCGCTCCGGTGACGGGACGGGGAGAGGACAACGAAGCGGGGGCATTCTTCATGGAGTGCCTAGTGGACACCGTCAATGATCCGTCAACGATGCAGTGGAACTATCGGGACAGGCTCGAATTCCACACAATTTCGTGAAGCGCCCTTTTTATTCGGAGAGATAGCCCCTTATGTTCGCTCGCCCCACATGGCATGACGACGGGCCGGTCACCCTGCGTAACCGAATCGGGCTATGGCTCGGACCGCTGGCATTCGTCCTAATTCTCGCCTTTACGGATCTCGACCCCGGAAATCCGATGGTCACCCGCATGGTGGCCATCACCGCCTGGATGGCCATCTGGTGGATCAGCGAGGCCATCCCGATCGCCGCAACCGCCCTGATGCCGCTGGTGCTGTTTCCGGCCATGGGCATCATGCGGGGTCGCTACACCGATGTTTCAAGGCGGATCGATTTCGGAGACTCCGCACTCAGCGGCGGGCTGGCTCCCGGCGACCTGAGCATCAGTCTCCACAACGTAGTCACCCAGTACATGAGCTGGGTAACATTTCTCTTGCTGGGCGGGTTCTTGGTGGCGATCGCGGTGCAGAAATGGAACTTGCATAAACGCATCGCGCTGAACATTCTTCGGGTCATGGGCAACCGGCTCGATACCCTGATACTCGGATTCATGCTGGCGGCCTCCCTTCTGTCGATGTGGCTATCCAATACCGCCACCACCATGATGCTGCTTCCGATCGCGCTATCCGTCGTCCTGCTTCGCGAGGAATTCCACGCGAGCCATAGCACGACCGATACACCTTTACATCCCCGCGAGAGGAATTTTTCCTTTGCCTTGCTGTTGGGACTCGCATATGCCGCTTCCATTGGCGGCATGGCCACGTTGACGGGAACACCCCCCAACGCCATTCTGGTCGCCCAGTTTGAGCAGCTTTATCCCAATGCACCTCCTATCTCGTTCGCTTCCTGGTCGATGATGGCAATGCCTTTCTCGTTCCTGTTCCTGGGGTGTGCCTGGCTGTTGCTAACCCGTCTGGTCTTTCCCTTGCCCCCTACGGGCCAATTCAGCGGCGGCGATCTGATTGCCCGGCAACACCGGGAACTTGGACCGATGAGCCCCGAGGAAAAGAGAGTCTTGGCGGTGTTCGTCGCCCTGGTCGTTCTATGGTTTACCCGCAAGAAACACTTGTTCGGCAGCGACGTCGACATCTTCGGCTGGAGCCATTACTTGGACCTGTTCCTGGCCCGACTTGATGTTTCTGCCATCGGTTCAATGCTCGACGACGGCACGGTTGCGATTGCCATGGCGCTCCTGCTGTTCGCGCTTCCCGCCAAATCGACTCACGGCCGGTTACTGGATGCGGATGACGTAAACAAGGTCCCATGGGGGGTGTTGATTCTCTTCGGCGGCGGCTTAGCGCTGGCCAAGGGATTCGGCGTTTCCGGCCTGTCTTCCTGGGCAGCCCAGCAGTTTGAAATCCTGCTGCACGACAGCAGCTCGCTCGTGGTCGTAATGAGCACGATCGGCTTCATCACCAGCCTGACCGAACTGACCTCCAATACGGCCACCACCTCCACGGCCATTCCGATCATGGCCAGTCTCGCGCAAGGCATCGAGGTGCATCCCTTGCTACTGCTGATCCCGACGGCTCTAGCCGCCTCCTGCGCGTTCATGCTGCCTATCTCCACCCCACCCAATGCCATCGTCTACGGTTCGCGGCGGGTCCCGATCATCAAGATGATCATCGCCGGAGTCTGGTTGGATATCCTGTCGGTCGTCATATTGACCACCCTGGTCTTTAGCCTTGGCCATTGGGTCTTTGGCCTGTTGGGCGAATTACCCGGCTGGGCCTTGCAATGACCCTCCTTTAGATTCGACTTGCCTATGAATGCCTTTACTGACTGCGTCGCTGTTGTCACCGGGGCAGCCGGAGTGCTCGGTCAAGCCACAATCCGGTGCTTCGAGGAATGCGGTGCGACTACCGTTGCCGTGGACTGCGATGCCAAACGATTGGAAGACGTGCCAAGTTCGGCGACCCATGCCTGCGACCTGACCAATGAATCTTCCGTACACGAGACACTTAACGCCATCCACCAGCAGCAAGGCCGCATCGATATTCTTGCCAACATCGCCGGCGGGTTCGCGATGGGACCAAGAGTCGAAGAAACGACTCTGGACGACTGGGTTGGCATGTTTCAGATCAACGCCGTCACCGCCTGGCTGGTTTGCAAGTACGCCCTACCGATCATGCGGGAGGCTGATTTCGGCCGCATCATCAACGTGGGGGCTCGCGCCGTGCGTAAACCGGGGGCGCGAATGGCCCCCTACTGTGTCTCGAAAGCAGCCGTGGTCACCCTGACGGAAGTGCTTGCCCTTGAATGTGCCGAAACCGGGATCACGGCCAACTGCATTCTGCCCGGCACCATTGATACCCCCCGGAATCGCTCCGACATGCCCAATGCCGACCATTCAAAGTGGGTGCCGCCCGAGGACCTCGCCGCTGCCATCATCCATCTCGCCAATCCATCCAGCAGATCTATTAACGGCGCCATCGTGCCGGTTTACGGACGCAGTTGACGAAAGGTGTCTTTGTCGCCTGTTCCGCGACAGCAAGACCAACCAAGTTACTTAATCAAAATTCGCTTGACTTCGTATTGGCCATAAAAGTCTTGGCCAAGCAACGCCAGCACCCCGTTCTTTCCATACAAATGCAAGGCACCGACGGCAATGAACGCATTGCCCTCGCGAAACGCTGCGCCCATGTAGTGCGTCATCACAATGCTTCGAATATCGATGGCATGCTTGACATACATTTCATAATGCTTCCGTTTGTTCGGGTCCTTATCAATAAAGTCCGTCGACAGATCCATCATGGCCTGCAGATCTTCCTGCCCGTAGGCCAGAACGATCTCTTCCATGGTATTGCGCATCTCTGGAAAGGCCCGCAACTTGTCTTTCAGCAACGAGACCTGTGAATCCACCGGCATCGCATAGAATGCAGCCAGCAACTCTTCCGGGCTCTCGATTTGATACAACTCTTTGTCCTGCAGCACCGCCAGATCCAGAAGCTTCTGATCCACAATCGGTCCTTGGTGCTCTGACTTAATAGCGAGGCTGTGGATCGCGGCCCACGGTTTTACGCGCCGTGCAAATTCATCATCAACGTAATTGCTCTTGAGGATCGTATACACCTTCTGCGCCACTTCCTCGCCAGCGACTTCCGCAAGCGTCTGCTTGCCCGGCAGCATCATGCGGCCGCGAATATTCTGAAGCCCATGGTAGGGATTCCATAATTCACTCCCGGGAAATGCTTCGATGGCATAGGCCGACGATTGCGTGAACACGTCCATGACTCGTTTCGGAATCCGCGTGACGCGTTCATCGTTACTATGGAGGGTGCCAAGAATGTGCCCGACAATCTCGCCGTCCTTGCTCACCTCCCAAAAAACACCTTCCGAAAATGGTGCCGGTCTTTGAGAGATATAGATGGACCCGATCAGCAGAACAAGCAACAGCGCAATAAGTGCTGCCGGAGTAAGACGCTCAGACATCTCGCTGAAAAAACCGTTAGAAAACGCTGTGCGCAAGTCTATCACAGGGACTCGCTCTCACTGCAAATCACGCAAATAGCACAGAAACCCTTTCGATTCAAGTGTTGTCGCCGTGTAAATCCCCTCGCCTCAGGCGACTTGACGGCGAACTAGATCCCGGAAAACTCCTCCAACCTCCATCAATGTCTCGAAGGTCCCCACTTCGGCCACTTTCCCGGCCTGCATGACATAAATGCGATCCGCCTGGCGCAACGTTGAAAGGCGGTGAGCAATGACAATCCGAGTTGAACGTAGACTCGCGAGATTATCCATCACCCTGGCTTGGTTCTCGTTGTCGAGCCAATTCGTCGCCTCGTCAAGCAACATAACTCGGGGAGTCTCAATCAGCGCATGAGCAATCACGATACGCTGACTTTCTCCTCCTGACGTAAGGCCACCACCACCCACGCACGTCAGCATCCCCATCGGCATCCGCATGATGTCGCGGTCGACAGATGCGGCCTTGGCGGCTGTCCATGCGACATCACTAGTCACGCCTTCCCGGTCTCCAACGATGTTGTCCCATACGTCCTCCGGATGCAATTGCAGGTCCTGAGGAACTGCGCCAATCTTCCGGCGCACTTGCTTGAGGTTGAGATGCCTCAGGTCGCGCCCGTCGTAATACACTGCCCCGGAAGACGGATGGTCCAAGCCAAGCGCAATTCGGAAAATCGTACTCTTGCCCGCCCCCGACTCGCCGGCAATAGCGACAAACTCGCCGGGGTTGGCGCGAATTGTGACATCGTCGAGAATCAGGGGGCCCTCAGGATCATACCGAAAAGTGATGTGGTCGAACACGACCTCGCCTCCCAAACTCTCGACAAGTTCTCCCTCAGAACTTGTCTCCGGAGTCTCGGATAGAAATGGGCGGATTTGATCGAATGCTGGCATGATGGCAACGACCGCACTGAACGATGCGCCCAGCCGGGCCACCGCTGCCTGAAACACTATAAACACGAGGTAAATGACAAGAAAGTCTCCGATCTCGATCCCTTCCCGGCCCGGCGTCATCATCATCAGAAACAGCGTTGCACCGGCAAGCAGTGGCAATGCGGCCCCAAATGCCTGTAAATGATCTTCCAAGGTGCCTAGTTTGGATTCCGCGCGTTTTTGCTCGCGGTAGCCACGCGCCAGAACCGCGAAAGCGGTCCCTTCCGCATCATCGATCCGTAGTTTAGAAATGCCGTTGATGAACTGAAACAGTTGACCCGCCATGTGGTGAACGGTTCGCATCACTTGGCCATAAGGCGAGATTTGCTGCAGGCCCAATACTACGGTTACAACCAAGGACAAAAAACCAAAAGCAGCCGTAACAGTTCCCAGCACCTCATCGTAGTAGGAAATCAGGAGAAACGCGGGTAACAGGAAAACGATTGACAGCACTGCGTTTGCGATCACGGCCCGCACGGCGTCGCGAAGAGCCTGAAACGTCATACCTCGCATGGCCAGGTTGCCCGCCGGGTAACGACGCAAGAAACTCAAAGGCAGCCGGAGCAGGCGATCCCAGAATGCAGCCTCAAGCCGAGACGCGCCACGCCCTTCGAGGCGCATGAGCGCCATGCCCTGAAGGATATGCAGTAATGCCCCAACCAAAGCGAATGCCGCCAGTGTTGCCGTCGCCAGATACAGCAGACTTATTTCACCAGTTGGAATGACTTCATCCACGACGAAACCGACCACTACGGCAGGCACCAGTATGACCAAGCCACCAAGCAGCCCGGCTGTCGCAAAGCGTAAAAAATCAGCAACTAGACCTTTCCGAACAAGGCGGTACAGGTCTCGCAATCCGACCTTGCCCGACGTCAGCGGCTGGTAGAAAACCCAAGCGTCAGGATCGAGCGCCTTCGCACGTTCGGGAGTCACTCGAGTGCCGCGTCGTCCGACCATCTCCATTTCCCGGTAATGCCCGAGCATACCCGGCAGCAATGCCACAGGCTGCCCATCGGCTTCCCGAAACGCCAACATCGCACCGCTGTCTCCAATCCACCACCGTTCTTCCCAAGTCAGCCGCACCTGCCGACCGCGCACTCCAGATGCATCCAAGACGTCGCCGAGGGTAGGAACCGAATCAACAACGCCCGATTTTTCGGGCCATTTGAAATCAATGCCTTCATGTTCCCCTATAACTTTCAACACCTCAAGCAATGCCGTACCGTCCACATCGGCCCTTTCTTCATCCGGAAGATCGTAGAGATTGAACAGGCGGTGTCGGGCATGCTCTTCGTCGCTGCGGCGACTAGTCACACGATCCCGTTCCAAATTCGCCTGATCAGCAACCGCCAGATTGCGGTTGAGCCGCTCATGAGAAAACGCTGTCACGTGGAAATCCGCTAAGGCAGACAGAAGAAGCCCCTCTTTGGCAAAATTTTCCGAGGACCGAATGGAAACCTTCGCCTTTTCCATCAAACTTAGCCAAGTCGCAGGCGTAAGCGGTACGGTGCCCTTGGCAGGCTCACCATGCAAATCACCCTCGACCGGATCAATTAGCCCCAAAAACAATCCCGCTCCTGAAGACAGTTGCGATACCCACACCACGCCCTGCCGGGACGATAGTGTGCCTCCCACTTCTGGAAAAATCTTGTCAGGCTCGACAGGCGTGTCCGGCCGCGGCCGCGGCCCAGCATCCCGGGACAATTCAGTAGAAATATCCGTGATCCATGCATCGACATGCTCTGCCAATTCCGCATTCGGAACCACACCCAAGTCTGCAATCGAAAGACGCCACAAAACCGTGTCCGGCAATCCTTTTGCAACCAAGCCGAAAGTCGTGTCCCCTTCCTGCGGAACCACACCCGGCAGAAGACGCCCGGAATGGGCACGAAACAGGTGTTGCGGGGATGCCTGGTCCACTCCGTCCTGACGCTCGACTAGAAACAGGTCAACCGAACCTTTCTCGATGAACCAGATGCATTGCGGGTCGTCCATGTCGATCGGCAGGTTTCCGGCGCAGGGCACCAAAGATCCTGATTGAGCCGCCAAACTGGCAAGAGAGTGGAATTCCGGAGACGCCATGAGACTAACCAGCCTGGACAAGCCGGTAGTAGGCCCCGTCCTTGTCCGTTATCAACTCTGCATGCGTGCCACGCTGTACTACCTTCCCCTTTTCGAGCACAATAATCTGATCGCAATCCCGAACCGTACTCAGCCGGTGCGCCACGATTAGGCAACTAATTCCTCGGCGGCGTAGTGCATCGTCGACCAAATCCTCGGTGGCCGCGTCAAGCGCGCTGGTTGCTTCATCAAGAATCAATATTGTCGGATTGCCGACCAATGCACGCGCGATTTCCAATCGCTGTCGCTGACCGCCGCTGAAATTGTTTCCGTCTTCCTCGACCTGCGTCGCGTAGCCATGCGGCCGGCTAAGAATCTCATCGTGAATGCAGGCATCGCGGGCTGCCGTAACCAGAATATCGTCTGGAATGGCAGGATTCCATAAGGTGATGTTGTCACGTACTGTCGCAGAAAAAAGAATGATATTCTGATCCACCATAGATAAAGACCGGGACAGAACTTCGTCAGGAACTTCATGCCTGAGATAGCCGTCGAACAGAATTTCACCGGACCATGGCTGGTAGAGGCCGGAAATCAAGCGAGCCAGTGTCGATTTCCCCGACCCGCTCGCCCCAACCACTGCGACTCTCTGCCCTGGTTTTATTGTCAAGTCAAAATTCTCGATTATGGGACGGCGGCCCTGGTTGTAGCCAAAGGTGATGTCGCGCAGCTCTACATGTCCAGCCAGCTGCAACCGCCCATTCAGGGTGGCAATGGAATCCGACGAATCACGCCTCTGAGCCAACCCAGGGTCCTTCGGGGCTTTCGTAATGTCTTCCAAACGTTGCATATCCGTCTCAAGTGCCTGAAGATCGTCTGAAAACGAAACGAAACGTCCGACGGGTTCCAAAAACATAGCCGCCACAACATAAAATCCCATCAACATGCCGAGTGTCATTTCACCAGCCATAACCTCTGTTGCGCCAACTGCCAATACAGCCACACTCCCCAAGATCAAGAACAGGCCTGGCAAAGCCGAATTAACATGGCTCCACTCGGAAAAACACTGGAGCGCCTCTAGTTCTCGGGCTTGATGGCCGCTCCAGCGGGAAAAGAAACGATCATCCGCGGCAGTCATCCGTAATGTATCCGTGTGATGCAGCATCATCGTTCCGATGCCCAGTAACAGGCTTCGCTCTCTCTGCAGGGTATGGCTCGCATCGGCGCGAATGCGTGAGATCAGACGCATTAAAACGGCATTAAGCACGGCTAAGCCGAAAACGATTAGCGCTAACGTCGGCTCGTATGCCAGCATGGCGAGCAAAAATACTATGCTCATTCCGAGTTCGATCAATAGGCTGATGAAATGATTCGAAAGAGTCTTGGCAATCTTGTCGACAGACAGGACACGGGCTGTCAGTTCTCCCGCTAACCGATGATGGAAGAAGTCGATTGGCAACTGCAATAGCCGGGTTAGGCATTGATCCCAAGCAACTATCGAGAGGCGGGCAGCCAAACGCCGCAGACACCTCTGCTTCAGCCAAGTCAATCCGTAGATAAGAACGGCCGCGCTTGCCATGGCGCCGGCCACAATCCCTCCCCAAGGCTCACTTTTCCCCAATACTTGATCCACGAATATGATCAGTAATGCAGGTGTGGCGAGGGCCAAGACGGCCAGCAATAGCCCGCATCCAACTGCATAAGCCAATCCACCCCAAGTGCCTTGCAACCAGGACGGAAGACGTTCCAAGATGCTAGGACGAACGCCCCCGGGCTGGAATTCCGACCCAGGCTTGAACTGTAGAGCCACTCCTGTAAAGCCGCTTTCAAATTCCTTCCTTGAGAGCTTGCGGCGTCCGGTGGCTGGGTCGTTGAGGTAGAACCAATCGCGGTCATAGCCTTCCAAGATCAGAAAGTGGTTGAATTCCCAGAATAAGATCATCGGGAGTGGCCTTTGCTTGATCTGGCCAATTTTTCCGAACCATCCGGAACATTCGAGACCATAGTGTTGGGCCGCACGCTTGATGCCAGCAGCTGTAGAACCATCCCGACTGATTTCACATCTATCACGTAATTCGGCCAGTGGCACCCAGCGCCCGAAATAGGCAAGTACGCTACCCAAACACGCGGCAGAGCATTCGGTCATATGCATCTGCAACAGAAGCGGAGTAGTCACACGCCGCTTTTCGCGTTCTTTTATTTGCAACTTACCGAGTTTAGTCGGTTCTTTCGGGTTGGAAGAAGGCATTCAGGATAGTCATCAAATTTGCTCTAGGCTAAGCAGCGCGATAGGCGAATGCCGACCAAGCATGATGCGTACGTGGCATGGCGTGCCGTCCGGCACAGTGAGTTTCGATTCGGAGTCAAGGGCAATGTCGACGCGATAGGCGTAATCCACGCTCTCCGACTGAAATGCCGCAAGCCAACTCGGAAACGGTCCAGAGGTTACAGCGACAATTTCTCCATCCACTTCACGCACTGCCCTGTCCGGCATTACAACCTCGACCGATGCCTGCATGCCAGCACGGAGACGTTTTGCCATACGCGGAGCGACTAGTAGCACCGCTTGGAGTGGCTTGTCTTCCGGATCGCGAAGCTGGGCAACAACTGATCCAGCAGGCAAGTAGTCTCCCGGGGCAGCATCCAAAACCATGATTTCGCCACTCATATGGCTGGCGATAACTTCTTTCGCAGTACGCCGGGCCTCCATTTGCAGCAATGCTTCTTGGGCCGAGGCTAGAAACGAGTTCGTGCCGTCACCACCAACCTGCCGCACCCCCGCCTCCAGAATCCCAATCTGGTCACGTAAAGCGGTAATCTCACGCTCCAATTCCGGTACGGTCTGACGGGCAATCGGGGCTCCCTTTTCGATCTGGTCTCCAAGGGTCACCAAAAATTTCACCAAATGGCCCGGCTCGGCCGAGACAACCTCATGGCGAATTCCTGGCTTCAGTAGGACTCCGTCGACCGTAACGCTGCGTACAACACTGCCGAATAATATCCAAACGAGGAGCGCCAACAAAACCACACCGATGCCAGCCAGGATGACGCGCTCGTGAGGAGCCGCTACCCTTAGTAAATAGTCGAGTTGCTGGCGTTTGTTCCTGCTGGCCGCAGCATCATCAAGAAACAGACTATTGAACATCAATTCTTGTCCATATAGGGCCGTTCATTATAGTCACAGCCGACACACCGCCATCAAAAGCCATCGCCTGTCTGCTAGGAAAGAAAGGCATCTCAGAACACTTTATTGAGTGAAAAATCCTCGAAAGTCCATTGGAAATCAGTTCGCAGAATGAAGCCCTGGAGGCCTGCACATGTGCATTGACAAGCCTGTAGGGATAAGATACACTCCATACACTCAAGTTAAACCCACCTAGCGAGGAGGAATCATGGGAGCATTTATGGAATCGGCCATGCAGCGTGCGGAAGAAATGCGCACTCACTTGACCGAGAAAGCATGTGAAGATAGTGAATTCCGCAAGCGTCTTGTGGAAGACCCTCGGGGTGCTGTTGCCGATGAGTTCGGCATTGAAATCCCCGAAGCTTTTGATGTCCAGGTGCATGAAAGCGATCTGACTACTCTTCACCTTGCATTGCCGCCTGGTCCAGATTTGGATGAAGAGCAGCTTGAGGCAGTTGCTGCTGGTCTTTGCTGCTGCTGAAAACGATATTACATCTTTTGACGCAGACAGGTTGACCTAGAGCAATTTCTGTCAATCAAATTGGCTCCTGGCGTTGAGTGTATCGACACTTTTTCGTCAGGAGTCAGTTGGTTAAGGCCACCCGTCAAGGCGGGAATCAAGTAAATATCTTGTGGTAGAGTTTGCCAAGCATGGCAAGCGAACCTAACAACACCTCTCAAGGTTTTGAAGTACGATTCGGAAAGTGGGTCATCGCGGCTCGTTGGCCAATCACCATAATCTCTCTAATCCTGACTGCGCTGGCTGTCAGTGGCAACGTATTTCTCGAAACCGCCACAAGCTATCGTGCATTCTTCGAGAAAGACAATCCTCAATTTCAAGCGCTCGAATCTCTGGAAAACATCTACGGGAGAAACGACAGTGTCGTCTTCCTTGTGGTCCCAGAAGATCGTGACTTTGCATCGGAGCAATCTCTCGCGGCTGTAGTCTGGCTAACCGATCGCGCATGGCAAACACCATATTCAACGCGGGTCGATTCAATTGCAAACTTCCAGCACACTACTGCAAAAGGCGACGATTTGTTCGTGCGCAACCTTGTAGACCCGCAAAAACTAAACAGCGCGCAAGAACGATCTCGAATTCGTGAAACGGCCCTAGCCGAACCGCGACTCGCCGGCAATCTCGTGGCCCGGGATGGTACCGTAAGCGCGGTCGGCGTCACTGTTCAATTGTCCGAGGAAAACTCATTATTCGAGGGTTCCGAAGTCGCTAAATTCGCATACAGCCTTGCCGCCGAAGCGGAAGAAAAATTTCCTGGCATCGACCTCCGCTTGGTCGGCTCGATAATAATCAACGACACACTTTCAAATGCGACCATAGATAGCCAAATAACCTTCCTGTCCGTGAGCCTGCCCATCATGGCATTGACTCTCGGCATCCTGATTCGGGGGGTTGTGGGAGTCATGACGACAGGACTTGTCATCATTTTCTCTGTTCTCGCGGCGATAGGGATAGGTGGATGGGCGGGCCTGCCATTCACGCCATCCACAGCTCCCGCGACAACCATAGTGCTGATGATTTCCATTGCCGGCTGCGTACACCTGCTGGTCACTTTAATGCAGCGTCTACAGGCTGGAGACTCGAAAAATACCGCGATTGTCGAATCTCTCAGGATCAATCTTTATCCGATGTTCCTTGCGAGCTTGACTACGGCTCTCGGATTCCTGAGCATGAATTTTTCTGAGGTCCCACCCTATCGCCACCTCGGGATGTTTGTCACATTTGGCGTCGGCGTCTCATTCTTGCTCACGGTAACCTTCCTGCCTGCTCTTCTTTCACTGCTTCCAATGCGCACGCCAGCAGCCCGGCAGGAGAAGCATGTAGTAATGGCAGCTATTGCGGAATTCGTGATCCGTCATCGAACACATGTGCTATGGAGTTCGACGGCAGTCGTCCTAGTGTTGTTGGCTGCAATTCCGCGTAACGAATTAAACGATGTCCTAGTGTATTTCTTCGACGAGAGCATCGAGTTGCGTCAGGATGTCGACTTCATGGACGAACACTTGAGCGGAAACACCGTGCTTGAGTACTCGATTGTTTCGTCTGGACCGGAAGGGATCGTCGATCCTGCTTTTCTCGCAGATCTTTCAGCCTTTGCCGACTGGTACCGGGCTCAACCGGAAACACGGCATGTCATGGTTATTAGCGATACTTTCCGGCAACTTAACAAGAGCATGCACGGCGACGACCCCGCCGCCTACCACCTGCCCGCCCGTCGTGATCTCGCCGCACAGTACCTGCTGCTTTATGAACTTTCGCTTCCTCTAGGCCTCGACCTGAATAACCAGATTAATGTTTCCAAGTCGGCCACCCGCATGACTGTGACAGCGAAAACACTTTCCTCAAACGAAATAGTGGAATTGAACGAGCGTGCGACGGCATGGCTGAACAACAATGCGCCCCACTTCACTCGGGCAGAAAGTGCGGGAGTTGCATTAATGTTCGCGCATATTGGGTTACGTAACATCAAGGCCATGCTGCTCGGCATAACACTCGCACTTATCGGCATTTCTATCCTTCTCATTATCGCCCTCCGCTCAACCCGTCTTGGCCTTGTGAGCTTAGTGCCAAATCTCGTTCCTAGTGCAATGGGATTCGGTGTTTGGGCACTGACCGTAGGAGAAGTTGGACTCATATTGTCAGTTGTCATGGCCATGACCATCGGTATTGTGGTGGATGACACGGTGTACTTCCTCAGTAAATATCTCAAAGCGCGCCGCAAATACAACTCCACGACTGAAGACGCGGTACGCTACACTTTTCGGAGAGTCGGGCGGGCGTTGGTCACGACCTCGGCTGTATTGGTGGCTGGTTTCCTGACTTTGGTTCTGTCCCCATTCGTCCCGAACGTGCAGGTCGGGCTACTCATCGCAATGATCATTACATTTGCCTTGATTGCGGACTTTTTGCTCCTTCCTACCCTGCTAATGGCTTTGGACCGGCGTCCCCGCTCTACTGAACCGACCCCAACAACGCTCGGTCACTCCTCCGCATAGGGATGACCATCCTCAAAGGTTACTCATCACTGGCGCGGATGGGGTCCCTGCGAACATGCAAATAAAGAAACGGAGAACTCGCTCATCACGAAAAGACCCATCTGAATTACTTGGAGAGATTTGTGGTCAGCGGCCAAGCAAACACAAGTAGAAAAATGTAGCCTTTGGCTTTCTCGACCTTGTCATGAATTAGTGTGAGCTTGATGTGGTGTATGCCCCGCATCAGCACAAATTGACCTGACTTGCCAGAAAAAGGCTCCGACCCCGATGCCCATTTCACCAGTTCCTCCAACTTCTCCGGAACAGCGACGCCTGTCTCACGTATACCGTCAATGAGGGGAGTCCAATGCTGGATATCTTTCAGCCATTCTCCCTCACGTGCGTAGAAATTCAGTCCAAGAGTCTCCCCCACGCCGTCCACGCCCATGTCAAGATGGACTCCCATGTAGGTGAAAGCATCACGTTCTTCAAGGGGCGAAGCGCTTGCGGCGACCGCCGAGCATTGCCCCGGCCATCCAACACGCTCCAAAAAAGAAACGACTTCGTTCACTTTTTTAAATCCCATCACCGATAGCCTAATCCCCCCTTTTCTTTCCGGGAAGCCCCCAACGGCCTGAATCCATGTGTCTGGCTTCGCGGCTAGATACACGCTCTCGATCTGTCGACGTTCTTCAGCGCTCAGGTCCAAGTGAGCCGAATGAGCCACCGCATCAACCACGGTAAAGAGATCCCGAAGTTGTTGATCACCGCCCCCACCAGCCAGCGCGTCTTTGTCAGGGTATAAGAAAATTCCAGGGGCCGGGAGTGGAGCATCCGACTCTGTGTCGATATCGTATTCGAGCATCAACTTCCGACCAACTATACGGCGAAGAATGGCTTCTTCCGATTCCGTCTCGCCGAGCAGCCAAGCAACACTCGCCGAAGACGCGTCTGCACCTTCTGCTTTCCCCTTTTCCTCAAGAAATGTTGCAGATTGACCTCCGCCAATAACCGAAACACCAAAATCCGCTATTGCCCGGGGATCATGCAGAGGCAATTCAAACCCGAAAGGCAAGGCCGCTACGGTTACAGGCAGATCTCGAGCATGTTCAAGGGTAATTTCCCATGCTCGCTCTCCAATTAGTTGAGGAGAAATGCGGCTTCTGAGTTGCTGCAGAAATTCCGCCATGGAATCCGCCTCGTGAAGGAGGCGTTTCTCTGTCGCGATCCATTGATCTTCAAGGCTCATGGCTGGCGGTTCCTCGTGGTGATGATTCAAGCAATAACGGGGACGGGGTTCAGGTCAGTCTCTGAAATCGGGTCGTCGCGCCACCCCATTTCGACCGGTACATCGAATAGACGCCCAGGCGCGAAGCGCTCCCAGAAGTGGCGCAGACCCGGCACAATGACTCGTGCCACGGGCATGCCGATATCGGGTCGGGTCAGGTCCAGCACTAACAATTCCATGCCTTTAGATTCGATCAAGGTGCGGCATCGTTCCACGTCCTCTCTCATGTCTGTTGTGTCGGGAACAGGGTAATCCGACTTGGCGCGCAGTGTGGCATCAGGATCCGGCGCCAGATACGGGAGATCTGACAGTTTGCCATTCTTCCACCACCACAGGCACAGTGGCTCGTCGACATCGTGGCCGCAACCGCCCCTCTTCGACCCCTGAACCCAGTTCAGAAATTGGTTCAGCTCGCACACTGCACGCAAGGCCGCAATGTGTGGATCCACATGTGCCCCAGCCCCGTAAATAATGTCTTCCTCTTCCTTGTCAGTCCGGCGCGAGACGGCAACAAAGGCGGGAATACCAAGATCATTGGTTACGTCCAGCAGCCACATTTCGCGGTTGAAGCTGCGGTAGAAGTCGGGCGCGGCTGCAAGATAGTCATCCTTGAAGCTTGCCAAATCCACTCCAGGCAAGCGCAGTCGGTTGTACCACCAAATTGAGAAAGCATCACGTTCAACCAGCTCAAAAAATCCTTGCAGAACTGCCTCTTCGAGCGTGTTTCCGGCAGCACAACCATTGGAATCCGCCTTCAGAATTGGTGTTCCGTTCTGATCAGCCCACACGCTATAAAGCATTGGTGTCGGCAGGTATCGGTGCCGGTCTCGTGTTAATGACCACACGGGAGACCACTCTATCTCTGCACACGAGTCGAAACGGGGCGGCACAAAATTATAGGGATGACCATGGCCATTGATTTGATCTGCGTGATCCAATTGCCAATCACTGAACAACTGTATGTTATTCGGGTGGATCACTTCGGCCTCGCTAAAATCCTCAAGCCGCTTCCTGCAGCGGATCTCATCGCCATGAAATGCGCAGGAATAACGCTCAATTGCCTCACAGAGCGCACTCGCCTCGGATTGCTGTGGGGTGCTTCCCTTGCCTGCACTTTTGCTCCTCAAACTGCGACGCAACGAACTCAATTTGCTATTTCTTAACGCGAAATTACTTCCAGCCCAGTAGACGTGCAACCAGGAATCGGATTTTTCCGTGGTACGTGAAAGCCACGACACGACACCGCTGACAGAACTAATCAGATGCCGGTACTTAGCAAGAGTCTCCTCTGGAGATACCGAATGCACACCGCCACTGTTCCGAATGCTTTTCGGGCTCGGCTTCAGTTGTATCGGGATTGGCGGCCGGTCGGCACGATACAACGTCTCGTCACCGCATGCGAAACACTGCGGACGGCGCATAACCTGGTGATATTCGCCCTTCAAACGGACAGTGTCCATCGAAATAGCCTGTTCGTGGAGTGGCGCCAGTTCCCCGAAAACCAGCCATTTGGCAATCTCGACCGCGACGAGACGATATACCGCATCCAAAATGGCAGGCTGGGCGACATTCGGCAGGAACGCAGCATCCTCACCGCCGAAGTTGCGCAAAAAATTGTGAACCTCCTCGTGGCCCCGAAGACGATATGCGAGACAATCCCAACAGGGGCCCTGTTCCGCTGGCCGAAAAATCGGTCCGAACAGAGGATAGATGCCTTTCGGCCTAACCAACATCCACGGCATGCCGGACTTGACATGACGTTGATTCATGTCCGCGTGCCGCTTATCAAGATAGTCGCTGCAAACGGTGACAGAAAGGCTTGGTCGGTCCGTGCCCACGGCCACATCCATGGCTTCAAGCTGTCGGACGATATGGCCATCATCGCCGGCAACCGAAACCCTAGACTCCGCAAGGCGTTCCTCGGCCCACCGAGGAGAAGCGCCCAATGAAGACCAAAATGCTGCCTCTTCCCGTTCCATAGCGTAATCGCCTGAGGCGATATAGCCCCTAGAAGCCAAGGCCATCAGTGCCATCTGGACGTCAGATTCCGAATACGTGCCGGAGAGCTCGGACGTAATGTCGTGATGTGAGCGAGAACCGTCGAGAAGCGGTAGTAGGTCAGAATAAATCGGTTCGCGAAGCAAAGTACTGAACAACTCGGAAACCAGCAGCACCTGCCCGTCGTCGATCTTGCGAAATTCTATATGCGGCGTAAGGATGGGCGATTCGACAACGCCAAGGTCGGGTGCCGTAACTCTCTTTAAAATTCCATGACTCGATTTCTTGTTCGATCCCATCTTCTCGCTTGCACTCTCATTCATGTTCATTGCCCAGCATCATGTTCGCGCAGATAGGTTGCGGTGCTTATTCGACTCTGCACTGGCTACCTAAGCAACTTTGCAGCAAGGTTTCATTTGGATTAGATTTCATGTCAAAAGGTTTGCGAGATTCACGGATGGGATGTCCGCCAATCGCCCCCAGTGCCTACCTATCAGTGGGGTGCCGGAACCCGGGCATATAAATTCAGATTACGTAGCCAATTCGGCAATATCGGCAGCAGCGCGAGATGCTGTTTCGTGAATTGTCTCGGTCAACTCACTATAGTCGTCCATCCCGCAGGATCGAGCGATCATCTCTTCGACACTCGGATTTGCTGTTCCATTCAAGGGTCCGTCTTGCATGGCCAACCGCGAGATCCCCCGCAGGTTCTGCCACATTTTTGCAGTCTCCGCCAACCGCATTGCAGCTTCAGAAGAGATTAACCCATTTGCGCCCGCTGTTTGGAAAACTGAAATCGCATCGGGGGCCAAGATGTCCGGAGTCTCGCTCGCGTGGGTCAATTGCAGGAACCGGGCAGCACGCTCGACATCCTGGCGTCCGCCTCGCATATTCTCGATCGACTGCAGGTCGGATCCAGTTGTGTCTGCGGTGATTCCGTGCAATTCAGAAATCAAGGCGTCACGCGCAGCTCCCTGAGCTAGGATTTCATGTCTCGCTTCATCGAATCGCTCCCCGATCTCGGGGTTGCCAGACACAAAGATGCACCGCGCCCGGGTCAGGTTCAGCATGTCCTCAGCCGAGTCGGTAGCCTGATGGTGTTCCATAAAATCGGCAAAAGAATAAATGGCCTTCCTTTCCCCGAGATTCGAGGCTGGTGCAAACAAGAGGCTTCCGTGTGACAAAGAGCGCAACGCCTCGAGAAAGCGGGAGCATATCACTTCGTTATGCATCTCGGAAGAACCGCTGTTTTCGTAAACGATTACCGTGCGAAGCTCAGTGCCGAACACCGCTTCCTTGCTAGCCAAATCTCCCAAAACTGCCACGGCTACACCGTCTCCGGCCTGGCGGATGTGCCGACTGGCAAACACCTTGTCAACCGCTGACAGCAGGGACGCAATCGAAGCTTCAGCGACATTGGACAGCGCTATACCCGCCTCAGCTGGCGACAAGCTACCCCGCATCGTGTGCACCCCGATCTGGAAAGCCTTGTCATTTGACCAGTGCCGTGCGGCTTCCACTGCTTCTCGGATTCCTTGAATCGGGATCTCCGCAATCCTTTCCCGCATTTCGGAGACATTGAATTCGCGTGTCCAGTACAAACGCGCAAGGCCACTGCGAGCAACCCTCTCGTAGTCCGAATCGGGCCCAAAACCCTCAGGGAGATCAAGGTCGGTGAATTCCCTGTCCTGAAGGTTTTCGAGCAATTCCGGTGAGTGGTTGATCCACTCGGCTAGAAGAGGCGCGGTATCAAGAATCTTGCCAATCTCCTCAAATGCATCTGGATATCCAGCGTACGCCCGACTGTCATAAACGTGCCAGTCCTTAACTTCCGGATAGAATTTCGCGCGCCATTCATCGACCAGCGGATCCATCGTCTTGAACCAATGTCGGGCGGAAAGGGCTAGGCCAGCCATTTTCAGATAGTTGCCCGGGAGTTTAGGTGATTCGTCCTTGCCATAGTGTTGCAGCACCGGATAATGCCGGTTTGCCTCCATGTGATGATCAGCATGGCGTTGCATGTTGTAAAAAATCCAATTCGTGAATCTGCTGGAAGCAGTCCAAGAATGCCGTGGCAGCACTTTCTCATACCGACCATTAAGTAGACGGATGCGCTGCAATCCGTAGTGCTGGACATAATTGATGACCTTCATCGAAAGGATCATACTGAGGCAAACCACGGCGAAAACCAGCACTGCCCATGGGCCGCCCATCCAATAGATCAATCCATACCACGCCGCGGTCTCAAAAGCATACCGCCAAAACGGGTTTGTGTAATGCCACACCGGCAGACGTCGGCGCGCCAGCCGCTGACGTGCGAATCGCCAAGCCTCAGTGAGGCTACACTTCAAATCTCTCGGGATATGTTGCCAGAAACTTACACCCTTTGGAGCGGACCCAGGGTCTCCAGGAGTGCTAACGAGAGCGTGATGAACATAGATGTGTTCCGTCGCGTAATGTGGATAGGAAGCGGAGGCCAGCAAGAACTCACCAAGCCAACGCTGCCACGCGATACGTCGGTGGACCAATTCATGACCGACAATGAAGACCACCTGGCCGATATTTGCCATCCCCATCACCAGTATCACAATTTCCCAAACGGCCAGATGGCCAACAACAAGAATCTGCCAGAGTGAAAACACCAGCGTCACCGGCCAGAATATCGCCCATAGCAAGACGGTCAACTCGTACCAGAACAATTGCCTTTCGGACGTCTGGGCTGGGTCCATGTTCCGCTCTTCCTGCCCGAATGCGCCATCGAGGCTTTCCACAATGATCAGGTAAGCAATCGGACCCACGAGCCACCAGCCACCGTACATCGCGGCGCAAGCGGTAAGTGGAAAAGCCGCAAGGGACAGGAAGTACAGCAGGGCGTTCCGAATTGATGGTTCAATTCTCCCTACTTCAACCGTTCCGGTGCCTAGAGCGCTTGTGTCCACCCCACCTCCATTCATAGCAACCTCCTCGCTCAGGTTATTGCAATGATATATCGACAATTGTCTACGACGAAGTAGCCGTGTCAAGCACAAACACTTCTCATTCTATGTTCACGCCTTGGTTTAAATTTGTAACTGAGCCTGTTCACTTGATCGACAATGCAGACCTTCATTTGCCAAGGTAAAGTCGAACTGCACCCAAAGAATAAAGCCTTTCGTCAGTGATATACTCATTTTTTACACAAAACCACATCCATTCTGCACGGCTCCAGCTTCAGCAATCGGTCAAATTGTCACCATGAGTAAAACCCAGCCCGCCCAAGGCACGAATCAGGAAAAAGAATCTTCGGTCCCTGCTTATTACGCCGAGCATACCGATTTCATGGTCAAGCGCGCCGGAGATCTGTTGGCCTACCACTATGGCCTTTGGGGACCGGACACGGCAACTGACAAGGAGGCTCTGTTACGCGCCGAACTCACCTTGGTTCAGGGGTGCGACCTCTGCCCGGGGCGGCACGTGCTGGACGCGGGCTGCGGCGTGGGAGGCACGGCGATCATGCTGGCTGAAACATATGGCGTCCAGGTTACCGGGCTGACTAATTGCGAGCCCCATATCGAGGTCGCAGAAGAACATGCAAGACGGCGCGGGGTCGATCACCTGACCGAGTTCCAGTACGGGGATTTTATGGATTTCCCATTCCCCGATGCGAGTTTCGACTCAGTCCTGAATCACAACTCTTTCTGCTACGCTCCAGATAAGCTGGCCTACTTGCAAGGCGTGCACCGCGTACTCAAGCCTAGAGGACGGTGGCAGGCTGTGGATATCCTGACGCAAGACGCGCCAATGTCAGAAACGCAAGAAGCGTATCGAACCAATGTGGAGCAGGGCTGGCTTATACCACCTGTGGCTTCATGGCCCGACGTGGCTACGGCTCTTGAGGGGGCGGGTTTCGATCAAATGGAATGTCAGGACCTCTCCGCCGAAGTGCTGCGTTCCACGGAAAAAATCCGGAAACAATGGCAACTGTACACATTTCTGATTCCCCCGTCAGGTTGGCCAAGCGGGGCAATTCTGGAGTCTGCGGAAGCTGCCGTGAATTACAGCCTAGGACTAAAAGAAAACGTGTTCACCTACAATTTTCTTTCTGCCAGAAGGCCAGATTAAAGAACTGTGCCGCAATAATTTGCTGCGAAATTCGCGTTTCACACCAGCCGTTCTGGAAAAGTAAAGGAACGTCGCCCATTACAGTAACTGAGAAGAAGCTCGCCTTTTACAGCAGGCTGCGCTGTACCGGCCCTTCTTCGTCGGAATGCGGCACTAAGTTCGAGACCGTTACTCCAAGCAGACGCACTGCGCGACCTGGCTCCGTGGCCCGGCGCAACAAATCCGGCAGGATGGCCACCATCTGCCGGTACGAGGTCAGTGGCCGATCGAACGAATGACTTCGGGTCACCTGCGTGAAGTCGCTGAACTTGACCTTGACCGTAACGGTTTTCCCGGTCAACTGCTTTTCCTGTAGATCCAGTGCCACCTCGCGTGCCCGCAACTTGAGCGCATTCAGCATTTCTTCCAAGTCTTGGATGTCCTGCACGAACGTCGTCTCCGAACCTAGTGACTTGCGGGGTCGGTCCGGCTCTACTTCGCGCAGATCCACGCCCCGTGCCGCTTGGTAGTAGTACTCGGCGTGCTTCCCAAACAAAGGCTGGAGCCGTTCCAACGGCCACTGCTTGAGATCGGCCCCGGTTTCGATTCCTAATTCCTCCATTCGTGCCGCTGTGACCGGTCCGATCCCGAAGAACTTTCGAATCGGTAAGTGGGCCACCAGCTTCGGGCTATCCTCCGGGCGCACCACGGTCAAGCCGTCCGGCTTGTTCATGTCCGAAGCAATCTTGGCAAGGAACTTGTTGTACGAGACGCCGGCCGAACCGGTCAACCGGGTTTTCTCCAAGATGCGACGCTTGATGTCGTGCGCAATGTCAGTCGCAATTCCACCGAACAAGCGACAGCCGGTCACGTCAAGGTAGGCTTCATCCAGGGACAAGGGCTCAACCTTGGGTGTGTAATGGAGGAAGATTTCACGTATTTCGGCCGACACTGCACGGTACAGGTCGAACCGCGGGCGAATGAAGATTACTTCCGGGCATCGTTTCTTGGCGGTCCGGCTCGCCATTGCCGAGTGAATGCCGTAGGCTCGGGCCTCGTAGTTGCATGTCGCCACCGTGCCCCGCCGTTCCGGCTCACCGCCAACGACCAAGGGGCGACCTCGTAGCAAAGGATCCTCGCGCATCTCGACTGCCGCATAGAACGCATCCATGTCGATGTGGATGATGCGGCGTGCATAAGGATCGTCAGCAGATGCCATGACCCTGTACCGGTTGGAATCAATCGGGGGAAAACCGGGCACGCACCTCCTCCCGGTCGAACCACCAGTCCGGCGTGATCGTGTCGAGAATGCGTGCCATCCGTTCCAGCAGTAGATCCACATCGTCCAAGTCATGCATCTGCACCCAGATCCCGATTGCTTCTTCGTCGGTGATGCCGCGGTGGCGCTCAGCCACTTCCGCCACCTGCTGCCGGGCCAGGAAAATCAGGCGATCGCGTTCCGCACCGGTCGCCCGCTTGTCCATTAGGAAATAAGCCAGCATCGCAGCCACTGCCGCACCATCGGAATGAGCCGGGGTCTCCTCTACCAAATGACGGAACAATTGCCAAGTCAGATCCGGATCCATCGGGCAAGCCAGCGCGAGCCAAAGGCCGTGTCCCAAGGCCGGCGTAGACTCCGGCTGTTCGCTCAGGTACATGACCTGGCAAGCTGAAGCCGCCTCTTCATAGCGTTCCGTCCGAATACCCGAATCCAACACTTCCCGAGCTATCGCGAAAGCCGTCTCGGACTCGCCGAGATCAAGCAGAACCTGGGAAAGTTCCAATTGTGCGTCAAGGCGTTCCGAATCCTTGAGATCCGGGCGACGCAACTCCTTCTCCAGCGTCAACCGACGCTGCTGCTGTGCCGACTGCCCTGCGGCCGCAGCATCATCGATCAACCGGTCTTCCAGCCGACAGGTTTGCCCGAATTCACTCATAATCTCTATTGTACGGAGGGCTTGCCTCAAAAAAGAAACGCCCCCTCGAAAGGGGGCGTTCTTTTATATGGTTAGGGTTTTCAGACTTCGTATGCGTAGCCTGCAACCTTGTTGATCGCCCGGGAGACTTCCAACTCGCCTTCAGAGGCTTCGTTGTCGTCCCACTTCTTCAACTCCTGCTCCATGAACGCATGGAATGCCGGAGGAATCAACGCCAATGCGAACAGGGTGAAATACCCCATTCCCGTATTTGGCGCCCCGACCTCGTCGAGCTCCCAGAAGTGGGTTTCACCACGGTCGTGGTGGTCTGCCTGACGGCCGATCTCGATGAAGAACCAGCTGGTAAACGCCGTGCTGTTGTCCCAGCTATGGCGATAGTCGATGGGCTGGCCTTTCTCGCGAATCAACCCATAGTGCTCCAGATAGTTGAGTGCTTCCAGCTCGAAGTTCGAGATCATCCAGATCAGCAGCATGGCGCAGATGCCGAGCCAACCGCCTGCCATCCAGAACAGGAAGATCGTCGGCAGGCTCATTGCATAGCCACGGATCCAGCGGTTCTGCCAAGACAGGAACGGCACGCCCAGACGTTCTAGGCGATGCTTCTCCATCGAATACAGGAATTTGCTCTGGCCGAAATAGGATTTCGGAAGATGGGCATACATGCTGCGTCCGCGCGGCGAAGTCGCGGGATCATCCTCGCAGCCCAATTCCAGATGGTGGTTGTACACATGCGCATAGCAGAAATGGGATGAACCAGACAGCCCCATCATCCAGCGGGCGATCACGAAACTGAAGCCCTTGGTGTGCGCCAGCTCATGCCCGTAGATGATGCCGATGCCGGCGAAGATGCCGGTCGAAACGACTGCCCCGACCAACTGCATCCCGGTGATTCCTTCCTGATAGGACAGGCCCAGGAAAGTGCCAGTCCCGATCGGAACACCAGTCACATACTGGTAGATGCGCCAAGCAATGGTCAACTGCAACAGGATGAACACACCCAGCATGCTGTACATGACACCGTTCTGAAGAGCGGGGATGCCATAGGTATCGCCCTCTTCGTCAAACCCCGCACCCATGGTGCGTTGTGGCGTGGTGGTGTCGACCAGGATGCCGACGCCCATCAGCGCGACACCGACCCAGACCCACGGCCCGCCTGCCATAACCCCGAACAGTGCCGACAGGATCAGCAACGGCGCAAGGAAATAGCGTAGATTGATAAACAGTTTTTTCACGACTCCTCCTAAGTAATTCTGACAATCGTGGGGACACGATTCTTTTGAGGCTAATCTATCACAAATATTTCAGCCTACTAGTTGGCCGGTGGGAAGGCATCCAGTACAATGGCTGTACGAAACACCGAATTGCCCAGGATTTTCCTGTACAAAAGGTGGATAACTTAATATGGCCGAATTGTCGCTCCATCCCATCCAAGTTGCCGCACGCCGCTCGGGCCTGAGCGTCGAGTTGATCCGCGCCTGGGAGCGCCGCTATCACGCAGTCGAACCGATGCGTACCCGAAACCAGCGTCGACTGTACCGGGATAAGGATATCGAGCGCCTACGCCTGCTGGCTCGTGCCACCAATGCCGGGCGGCGTATCGGCGACATCGCGCGATCGTCCACTGCTGAACTCCAAGCCATGGTGGAAGGAGATGAGCAGGCGGCAGTTCTGGTGCCTTCCCTTGGTTCCTCGCGCCCACGCACGGACGCGGTCATGGAATATTTCGATCGGTGTCTTGAGGCAATCGACAGGATGGATCCGGAACAACTGGCCGAAACCCTGAGCGATGCCGAGAAGAATTTGGTCGAGCTGTTCATGCAGGAAGACCTAATTGCACCGCTGATCCAGCACATGCAAGACGAATGCCGCAATGGAACCCTGCGCATGGCTCAAAAGCACATGGCCGAAGGCGTAATTCGCAGTCACCTGCTGAACTATGCCACCCGCCCGGGAACCGGTTTCACTTTCCGCGTGGTCGTTGCCGGCGGATTGTCCGGGCCCGATGAACTTCCACTACTTCGATTGGCCGTGGCGACCCGAGCCTACGGGTGGCGGCCCATCTTCCTTGGTGCTGGGCTGTCTGCTGACGAAATCGCGTACGCAGCGGAACGCAGCCGGGCCCTGTGCACCGCCATCGCCGCCTATCCGGTCGATGATCCTTTGCTTCCAAATGAGTTGCGCAAACTCCGCCGCGCCGTCCCGGAAGGTCACCCGATCCTCCTGCACGGCTCTAACCTGAATCTTTATGAGGCGGTGATCGACGATACCCGGATCATCCCGACACAGACGTTCGGTGAATTGCGTCTCGCCCTGGGACGGATGCGGCTTGATGCCCAGGCCGACGCCGAACCGGCCTGATTCCCCACTTATCCGCACTCTATAGAATAGTCTGCAGGCTTATTACCCGGTTTTCATCCCATGGGTTCACCTAAAAGTTTCTCCTACCAGGAGCTCCTGCGTTGCGCGCGCGGTGAGATGTTCGGCGAAGGCAACGCCCAGTTGCCGAGCCCGAACATGCTGATGCTGGACCGCATCACGCATATCAGCGAGCAAGGCGGCACCTACGGGAAAGGCGAACTGCGGGCGGAATTGGACATTCGCCCCGATCTCTGGTTCTTCCAGTGCCATTTCCCCGGCGACCCGGTGATGCCAGGCTGCCTGGGGCTCGATGCCCTGTGGCAGTTGGTGGGGTTCTTCCTGGGATGGCAGGGTCATCCGGGGCGGGGCCGGGCACTAGGCGTCGGCCGGGTCAAGTTTTCCGGCCAGGTGACTCCGGAAAACCGCGTCGTGCACTACCACATCCACCTCAAACGCCTGATCACCCGCTCACTGGTGATGGGGATTGCCGACGGCCTGGTGCAGGTGGACGGCCGCGACATCTACACTGCAAAGGATCTTCGGGTCGGCCTGTTCACCACCCTGGAACAATTCTGACCATGGCGCCTCTTCTGGTCCACACCACGGCCTACCAATTCCTGGACTTCGACGAAGACGAGACGCTGCGCCGCCACCTGCTCAAGGCCTGCGAACGCCTGCAACTAACCGGCAATATCACCCTGGCCCCTGAAGGCATCAACCTGAGCCTGTCGGGCTCAGAAGATGGCATCGGTCAGATCGAGCGACTTCTTTTGGACGAAAGCCCATTCAAACAACTCCAGTTCCGGCGTAGCCGTATCACCACTTCACCTTTCTCCAAGCTGATCGTCCGTTATCGCCCTTCCCTCCTGCCTATCCAAGTAGACACTCCGGTCGCCCGCCGCCAGCCGGGCACTCACCTGCCACCGCAACAGTTGTGCCAATGGCTGGACGAGGGTCGTCCACTGCGACTGCTGGACGTGCGCAACGTCTACGAGACGCACCTAGGGCAGTTTGCCACCGCCGAAACCCTGCCTTTGCATCAGTTCCGTGATTTCCAGGAAGCGGCTCGCGCCTTGGAACCGGACACGAGACCCATCGTGACCTACTGCACGGGCGGCATTCGCTGCGAGTTAGCCAGCGCCTGGCTACGCGAGCAGGGACACCCGGAAGTCTGGCAGTTGTCCGGAGGCATCCTGAACTATTTCGAGCAATGCGGCGACCGTCACTGGCAGGGGGAATGCTTTGTCTTCGACGACCGCCTAGCCGTGGACCCCCAACTGCATGCTACCTATCCCCAGCTATGCCGCACCTGCCAGAAGCCCCTTTCAGAAATGAGGCTCGGCCGCTGCGCGGAATGCGGAGATCCCAGGCTTGATGCTCACTGACATCTGCTGCAACCTAACCCACGAGTCGTTCGCAAACGATCAGGAAGAGGTCCTGCAGCGGGCCCGGGAAACTGGCGTTACTCGATTTCTGCTGGCCGGCGCGGATCTTGCCGAGAGCCGGGCATGCGTTTCGGCCGCACAGCGCTATCCCGACTGCTGGGCGGCAGTCGGCGTACATCCGCATCAGGCGCGTGAATGGGACTCCGACAGTGCCGAAATCCTGCGTGACCTTCAACAAGACCCCAAAGTCATCGCCATCGGCGAATGCGGGCTGGACTACTACCGGGACCTGTCGCCTCGCGAAACACAGGTCGCCGTTTTCTCGGAACAACTAGAACTGGCAGGTGAATTGGGCCTGCCCGTGCTCATGCACAACCGCGATGCGGACGAGGATTTCCTGCAGGTTTTCGATAACGTGGCCAGCCGCCCACCGCGCGCCGTCCTGCATTGCTTTACTGGAGGACGGTCTTTGTTGCATGCCTGCCTTGAGCGCGGCATATACATCGGCGTCACCGGTTGGTTCTGCGACGAGCGCCGAGGACAGCCACTCAGAGACCTGATCGGAGAGATCCCGCTGGACCGACTAATGATCGAGACGGACGCGCCTTATCTATTGCCACGCACGCTGCGCCCACGCCCCCGAACTCGCCGCAATGAACCCATGTGGCTGCTCCATATCGCCGAACAGATCGCTGAGGCTCGGGGCCTGAGCCTGGATGAATTCGCCCACCATACGCAGGCGTGCGTACAAGCATTCTTTGCTTTTTCAGACTGATTGGGCTGTCCCGCAGGCTGTCTCGCGCTGCAAGACGCGGGAACATTTGGTTTAAAATGGCATTTTTCCACTGCTCCTAGCCTCATGGAACACTACTCCGCTTTTGCGCCCAGTATTGGAGTCTGCGCCGAGCAGGCAACCGTCTACGCTCCTTGGGACCGCTCGCCCATTGGTACCGTCGACATCATCAACAGCCAGCAGGCCGACCAGGTTCTGGAGACTGCCTTTGCGATCTACCAAGACAAGTCGCGCTGGCTACCGCCCGCGAAACGCATCGAAGTGCTGGAAAAAACCGCACAGTTGATGGCTGCGCGCAGCGAAGAGCTGGCCGTGGAAGCAGCCCGTGAAGGCGGCAAGCCCTTGCCGGATTCCAAGGTCGAAGTAGCCCGGGCAATCGACGGCATGCACAGCTGCGTAGAAATCATGCGCACCGAGGCAGGCCAGGAAATCCCGATGAACCTGAATGCCGCGTCAGCCCACCACATGGCGCTGACCCGCAAGTACCCGATCGGCGTGGTGCTGGCGTTCTCCGCATTCAACCATCCACTCAATTTGATCGTGCACCAAGTCGGCCCCGCTCTCGCTTCCGGCTGCCCCGCCATCATCAAGCCAGCGCTTGATACGCCCCTGTCGTGCATGCGCTTCGTCGAAATGCTGCATCAGGCCGGGCTTCCCGAAGGCTACGTGCAGGCAATCAACCTGGGCGATCACGAGGTTGCCGGGCAGATGGCCGGAGATCCCCGGGTGGCGTTTTTCAGCTTTATCGGAAGCGGTGAAGTGGGTTGGATGCTGCGCTCGAAACTGGCACCCGGCGCACGTTGCGCGCTGGAGCACGGCGGCATCGCTCCGGTCATCGTGGCGGCGGATGCCGATATCGACGATGCCCTGCCCCTGATGGCCAAAGGCGGGTTCTACCATGCCGGACAGGTCTGCGTATCGGTCCAGCGAGTCTACGCCGACCAGAGCATCGCACAGCGCATTGCCGAAGGACTGGCCGAACTGGGCAACAACATGAAAGTGGGTGACCCAACCGAAGCCGACACGGAGGTCGGCCCCCTGATCCGGCCGGCTGAAGTGGACCGGGTCGAAGCCTGGGTCCAGGAAGCCGTGGACGCGGGAGCGCAACTCGTCAGCGGAGGCCAGCGGCTGTCGGACACCGCCTACCAGCCGACCGTGCTGCTCAACCCTCCGGTCGATGCCAAGGTCAGCGCCCACGAGGTGTTTGGGCCGGTGATCTGCGTGTACGGCTTCGACGACATCGACGCCGCCATCGCGCAGGCCAATGCCGGGCCGTATTCGTTCCAGGCCGCCGTCTTCAGCCAGAACATCGACACTGCCCTGCACTGCTACCACCAGTTGGAAGCCGCTGCGGTGATGATCAACAACCACACCGCGTTCCGGGTCGACTGGATGCCTTTCGCCGGTCTCAAGCAGTCTGGCCACGGCGTGGGCGGCATCCCCTACACCTACGAGGACATGCAGGTCGACAAGCTGATGGTCGTCCGCTCGCCATCCCTCTGAGCCTGGAACCGCCAGTTCCCCTATTCCGATGCGCCTGACCGCCGCAGAATTCCGCGCCCTCCCGCACAAGGCCGTCACCTTGCTCGGCATGTCCGGCGTGGGCAAGACCCGGCTGTCCGAGCGGCTCGACAAGACGCAGTGGTTCCACTATTCCGGGGACTATCGGATTGGAACCCGCTACCTCAGCGAGAACATCCTCGACAACCTCAAGTCGAAAATGATGGAGGTGCCGTTCCTGGCGGACCTGCTGCGCTCGGACTCCATTTACATCTCCAACAATCTCACCGTCAGCAACCTGGAGCCGGTCTCGACCTTTCTCGGCAAACCCGGAAATTCCGGGCTCGGCGGGCTATCGCTGGAGGAATTCAAGAACCGCCTGCGGCTTCACCACGAAGCCGAAATCAAGGCCATGCAGGATGTCCCGGGTTTCATCCTCAAAGGGCAGGAGATCTACGGCTATCCGCATCTCGTGAACGATGCCGGCGGCAGCCTGTGCGAACTGCAAAGACCGGACGTGTTCGAGCTGCTGGCCGAACACACCCTGATCCTGTACATCCATGCCGATGACCAACAGATCGAGGAACTCTGCGAACGCCAGGCGAAAAGCCCCAAACCCCTCTACTACCCGGAGGCCTTCCTGGATCGGGCGGTTGAGGATTTCATGGCCGAGCACGACTTGCGCGATTTCCAAGACATCAATCCCGACGATTTCACCCGCTGGGCCTTCCCGAGGCTGTCGCGGGACCGCCTGGAGCGCTACCAAAGCATTGCCGCCGAATACGGGTACACCGTCAGCATGGACGAAGTCAGCCGCGTGCGGAACGCCGATGATTTCGTCGACCTAATTGCCCAAGCCATCGAACGCGCGGGCTAGCCCCCATGCCCCTGCTTCGCCTGCAGGACCTGCCCAGCCTGGACCGGATTGCTGAACAAGGCACCCGGGTTGCCGAGCAGACCCCGGAACATGCCATCCGTTTGAATGTCGGCCTGCTCAACATGATGCCGGACCGCGCGCTGGCCGCGACCGAACGACAGTTCCTGCGGCTTCTGGACAGCCACGAGGAACGTTATTGCGCCGTACATCTATTCACGATTGAAGGTGTCCCCCGCGGAGACGAAGGTCGCGAACATCTCCAGCAGTACTACCGGGACTGCGTGGAGATCGGCAGCATGGACCTAGACGCTTTGATTATTACCGGGGCCAACGTCACCAAACCCGACCTGACGAGCGAACCTTTTTGGGACAGTCTGGCCGCCGTGCTGAAACAGGCCGATGATTGCCGTTTGCCGGTGGTCTGCTCCTGCCTGGCCGCACATGCTTCCGCTTTGATCTTTCATGGCGTCGCCCGCCGCCACCTGCCACACAAGTGCTGGGGCATTTTCGATCATTCGGTCTGCGAGTCCGACCACCCCCTGGTCGCCAATCTTCCGAACCATTTCGAGATGCCGCATTCGCGCTTCAATGATGTCCCGGAAGAGAATCTCCGGGAACATGGCGTACAGGTTCTGGTTACGGGACCCGTGCCCGGCGTGCAGATGGCCGTGGAGCCGGACGGCCGTCGGCTCTATTTCCAGGGGCATCCCGAATACGAAGCCGTCAGCCTGCTGAAGGAGTACAAGCGCGAGATCCTGCGCTACTTGAACAAAGAGCGTGAGGACTACCCGCCCCTGCCGGACAACACGTTCAGTGATTCGGCAGCCGACCTTGCGGCAACCTTCCGCGAAAGTGCTTTGCCGAGAAACGGAGATGCAGAACTGATCGAGGGATTCCCGGAAGAAGCTCTCACGAAGGAAATGCGCCACTCATGGAAGGAAGTCTCCCAGCAGTTGTTCTTCAATTGGCTCCACGGACTCGCATAGCCCATCAGCGCCCGCTATCTGTCGCGAATCAGGCCGCGTCCCGAAAAACGAAAGAGGCGCATTCTTCAGCGGCGTCCACGCCGCTCAGCAAGGCTCCGTTGCATGAAGGCATCCGCATGTAGTCGCCGGCGAGGAACAGGCCTTTCAGGTCAGCCAGTTGGTGTTGGCGCATTTCGTATATCTCCCGCAGCATGCCCCCGGGAGCCAGGCACAACGCCTCAGGCCAGCGGTAAACACGAGTGAACAGGGGTTTGTCAGGCATGGCGGGGAGGTACTTGCGTATTTCTTCGATGATCCTGTCTGCTATCTCGGTGTCACTCAAGGTGAAAAGCTTTTGGGCGTGTTCCCCAATCACCAGTGCATACACCAGGGATTTGCCTTCCGGTGCCGCACAAGGAGCCATTGAAGACAAATTGCTTACGAAAGTCAGAAAAGTCCCGGAATCTGGAGGGAAAATGGCAGCATGAGATCCTTCAGGAAGGATATTCTCATCAAGTCCAATTGCCATGTTGATGCAGGAGGAATACGTGATCCGGGCTAGAACACACTCAACTTCGGAAGGAAGATCGGGAATGATTTCGACCGCTTTCGTAGCTGGAGTTGCGCAAATTACGGCGTCTGCTTCAATCTCTCCCGCCTCTCCTCCATCCACAATTACGCCTTTGACGGTTCCTTCTTCGAGGACAATGCGCTGAACGGGTGTAGACAGTCTGATATCTCCTGCGCATGCTCCGACGAGTGCGTTGGCAAACTCTCCAACCCCTCCTTCAGGAAGGCACGGACGTTCGGATTGGTTCAAGGTCCAAAGCCAAAGCAACGCCATACCGAAAGCAGCACCCACCTGCTCGGAGAAACCAGCTGTAAAGCAGTTGATGTCTGCCTCTCCGGCTTGCTCCAGATACTCCATCAAAGAATTCGCTTCCATAAACTCGGCGAAGCTCTCGTGAGTATCCAAATCCAACATCCTTGAATGATCCTGAAACCTAATATCTTTACTCCGAGCCTTCAGCATCATGACAAGCCGTATGGATTGCCACATTGCTTTTGGTGTTAACAGACGGAAAGAAAGGATGGTCTGAACGGTTGTCATCATTTGTTTCAGTGAACCGTTCGAATAGATGCCCCAAAGTTTCCCATCGCGGTAGATGTGGCCCCCTTTTTTGCGGGGACTCATCTTCAAGGGGACACCGAGGTTTTCGGCTAAGTCCCAAACCGTTTCAAATGATTCGTGGAAAACTGATGCACCGGTATGGATGGAAAAACCATCAATTTCTTCCCCCGCAATTCGGCCTCCAGCGCGATCAGCCGCTTCCAGCACAACGACTTCCAGCTTGTTTCCGTATTTACTGCGCAAAGTGTACGCCGCAGCCAAGCCAGAGGTTCCCCCTCCGACAATGACGATTTTCGGCTTGCGGGCCATCGCTACCAACCTTCTTTTGGTCTTTCCGACAGCACCTTAGATCCCAAGTCCCCATCGGCCGATCTGGTACAGCCCGCTCTGCAGAAAATACAGCCCGAACAGGGCCACCATGGGAGACAAATCCAGTATTCCCGTATCCGGCAGCACCCCTCGAATCCGCATGAGCATCGGGGTTGTCAGACTGCGCACCAGACTTAGGAACTGATCTGCGCCAGCCGACAGTCGCACCCAGCTGGCAATCACCACCACGATCAGGGAAATCAGGTAGATGTTCAGCAGCATCCTGCCGATCTGGGTCAGTGCGAACAATACCAGGCCCAGGATCGAGGCCTCCAGTTGCATGGCCCCACCGACGTAAAGGCTGATTAATTTCAGAATCAATGCGATCGCAAGCAAGGCGAGGTCCCACCCCCGAGCCGACGGCATGATGCGCCGAACCGGCTGGTACACCGGATCGGTCACTCGCGCCAGCACCTGCGAGATCGGGTTGTAAAAGTCCGCTTGGTGAAACGTGAGCAACAACCGGATCAGGATCCCGTACAGATACAGGGTCAGCAGGAACTGGATCAGATCTTCCATGTCAGGCCCGGCCGTTTTCGTCCCCCAGTTCCTCAGCTCGTTGGCGCGCCGCCTCAAGCGCATTGAGAATCAAGGCCTCAAAGCCTGCCCTTTCCAGTACGCCCAGAGCGGCCGCGGTTGTCCCGCCTTTGGACGTCACCTTCCGGCAAAGCTCCTGCAGGGAATCCTCCGAGGCACTCGCCAGCTCCTGCGCGCCACGAGCTGTCTCCAGCACCAGCAGGCGTGCCTGCGCTTCGTCCAGCCCCATGCGGCATGCCCCCTCGATCATCGCCTGCATGAACAGGAAGAAATAGGCGGGCCCGCTACCTGAAACCGCAGTCGCGGCATCCATCAGGGCCTCATCCTGCACCCAGAGAACCTTCCCGACGCTCTCCATGATTCGGCCCGCGAGTGCACGCTGGGCATCGGAAACATCTTCCTGCGCATACAGGGCGCTCATTCCGGCGCCGACCAATGCCGGCGTGTTCGGCATGACGCGTACCACCGGGCAATGTCCCCCTGTCCAACGTGCCAGGTCGTCCGCACGCACACCAGCCGCGATGGTTATCAGCAGCGGGTTGTCCGTGACCATCCAGGGCGCCAGTTCAGTTGCGGTCGTCGGCAACTTGTCGGGCTTAGTCGCGAACAGCACAACATCCGCGGAAGCCCGGGAGTAGGCCAGCGAATTCTCGTAGTACAACTGCATCAGGCCGAAATTAGCGGCCAGCGCCTGATGGGACTGCGGGTCGGGATCAGAGACCGTGATGTCGCCGGCCTCCCAACCGGAACGGACCAAGCCACCCACCAGCGAGCGGCCCATGTTGCCTCCCCCGATCAGAAGGATTCGTGGATTCTCAGGCATGTTCTCTCCGCCGCGACGGCAGCGAAACCTCTAAACCCCGCATTATAGGCGGCTACCTTCCTCCGGAAACACCGCTTGCGCATTGAATACCGGGCCGTCCACGCACACCCGCTTCATGGCCCAACCGTTTTCACCCAACACCGGAACCGTGCAGCCCGCACACCCGCCCACCGCACACGCCATGTATTCCTCCATGCAGACCTGGCACGGCACGTCGAACTCCCGCGCCAGCCGGGCGACCGCTTCCAGCATCGGCACCGGCCCGCAGGTATACACGGCAACTCGCGCGCGCTGTTCCGGAGTCTGTGTCTCAAGCCACATCCGGGCAGCCGCATCGACATAGCCGTCGTAGCAACCGGCGTAACCCTGAGCGGAACACAAGCGGGAAGCTACGCCCCAATCCTCAAGCAGGCTCATGCCCGCGATGATGCCGTCCGGCATTCCCGGAACCCGGATGGTCGAGGGGCGGCTTGCGAATGGAAAGGGGATCTCCGATCCCATCACCACCAGCGGCACGGTGTGATCCTTGATCTCGCGGGCCAGGAACAGGATCGGCGGGATTCCAACCCCTCCTCCGATCAACAGGGGACGATCCCGATCCGGTTCGGCCTGGAACCCCCGTCCGATCGGACCGAGCGCCGGCAGCGTCTCGCCTTCCTGAACACGCGCCAACTCCTCCGTCCCTTTTCCGATCACCTTGTACAGCACTTCGATTGTCCCGCACTCCGGGTCGCTCCACAGGATGGAAAGCGGGCGACGCATCATGGATGGCTCGGCATGCACGCCCAGATGAACAAAACTGCCCGGCGTGGCGGATTCGGCGATCACCGGCGCATCAATCACCAGCGCGTGCTGATCCGCTTCCAAGTGGCGCACCTGGACAACCCGGGCGTCAAGGCTGTGGATGACGTTGCGAAATTCCTCCATTACGCCTCTCCCTCCCGCTCGTAGACGATGCGACCACCGCAAATGGTCGCCTGCACCCGATCGTGGAACTGCCAACCATCGAACGGCGTGTTCCGCCCTGCACTCAACATTGCTTCCACGTCAAAAGCCCAAGGGTCGTCCAACCGCACCACGCAAAGATCCGCCGGCGCCCCGACAGCCAACGTCCCCGTTTCGCGCCCCAGGATCGCAGCCGGGCCTGCCGTCAGCCGTTCCACCGCGGTCGCCCGCGTGAGGATGTCCTCGGTCACCAGTTCCATGGTCAGCGGCAACAACGTCTCGATCCCCGAGATGCCGGGCCGGGCCTCGGGAAACGGCGCCATCTTCGAATCCGGGTCCAACGGCTGGTGATCCGAGCAAATCGCCTGGATCACTCCGTCCCGCACACCTTCGCGCAAACGTTGCCGGTCATGCTCGGTACGCAGGGGTGGGCTGACCAGCGCGTTGACCTCGAATCCTTCCACGGCCTCTTCCGTCAAGAACAACTGGTGCACCGCCACATCCGCCGTCACCGGCAACCCTGCCTGCTGTCCGATTTCCAGCATATCCACCGCCTGCGCACAGGAAAGGCGGCAGAAGTGAACCCGTGCGCCGGTGTCCTGCACCAAGGCCGTCATCTGTGCCAGGGCGGCAGTTTCCGCCGCCGGCGGAACCCCCGGCAGACCCAGTCGGGCCGCGAAAGTGCCTTCATGCGCACAGCCCTGACCCGCCAAGGCATGATCCAAGGGGTGGTAGAACAGGGTCAGATCCTGGCTGGCCGCATACTCCATGGCCCGGCGCAGCACCAGCAGGTTGGCGTAGGGCCGCGTCCCGTTGCTGACCCCGGCACAACCCGCTTTGCGCAACGCGCCAAGACTGGCCAACTGGGTATCTCCCAGCCCGTGCATGGCCGCGCCCAAGGTTTCCAGCCGAGCGAAACCGGCTTGTTGCGCCTGCTCCATCAGTAGCCGCACCGCTGCCGGCGAATCCGGGATCGGCTGCGTCTCCGCCACCGAGCAGACCGTGGTCACGCCGCCCGCCACCGCGGCCCGGGTCTCGCTTTCCACGCTGGCGCGCTGCTCACCCATCGGGTTGAGGCAGACCGCTAGATCCACTGCGCCCGGCATCACCAGGCAGCCTTGGGCATCCACGACCTGTTCCGCCTCGAACTCTTCCGCCGCCGTCCCCAGCCCGACGATCTTTCCGCGGGCGCAGAACACGTCGCGCACCGCATCCGTCCCGCCGGCCGGGTCGAGAACGTATCCTCCGCGTATCGCCAAGCGCATTACCAGGCATGCCTCCGCATCGCCATGGACAGGATCGCCATGCGCACCGCAATCCCGTTCCGGACCTGTTTCAGGATCACCGACCGAGGGCCATCCACCACGGCCGATTCGATTTCCACCCCGCGGTTGACGGGACCCGGGTGCATCACGATCCCATCCTCCGCCAGCAATTCCATCCGTGCCCGGGTCAAGCCGTATAGCCGGTAATATTCAGCCTCGCTCGGCACGAAACTGCCATGCATCCGTTCCTTCTGCAGGCGCAGCATGATCACCGCCTGCGCCCCGGCCAAGCCTTCTTCCATGGACTTGAACGGAATCACTCCCAAGCTGGTCGCCTCGCGCGGCAGCAGGGTCCGCGGCGCGATCACCCGAATCTCGCCGACCCCCAGGGTGCGCAAGGCCTGAATCTCGGAGCGCGCCACCCGCGAATGCAGGATGTCGCCGACGATCACGACCGTGATTGCGCCGAAGTCCGGGAAATGCTGGCGCAAGGTAAACATGTCGAGCATGGCCTGGGTCGGGTGCGCATGCCGGCCATCGCCCGCATTGATGACGCTGATGTGCTCGGCGACGTGGCGGACGATGAAATGCGCCGCGCCGCTCTGGTGATGGCGGACCACGAACATGTCGCAGTGCATCGCCTCAAGGTTGCGCAGGGTGTCCAGCAGGCTCTCGCCCTTGGTCGTGGCGGCGGTGGCCATGTCCAGGTTGAGCACGTCGGCGGACAGGCGTTTGGCCGCGAGTTCGAACGTGGTGCGGGTGCGGGTGCTTGCCTCGAAGAACAGGTTGACGATAGTCTTGCCGCGGAGCAGCGGGACCTTCCGTGCCGCCTGGTCCGAAGCCGTATGAAACGACTCGGCGGTACTCAGGATCTCTTCCAGGAGCGCTGCCGGCAATCCCTCGATGGTCAGGAAGTGACGCAAGCGCCCTTCCTCGTCCAACTGATATTGCGCCGCAGGCGGCAACCGAAACAGTGTCGGCTGGGTCGAACTCACCGCCCGGGCTCTTCCAGCAACGAGTCGTTGGGCCGCGTAATCACCAGTTCCATGGGGTCCGGGCCCTGAAGCTTGACCCGGTCTTCCGGACCCAGTTCCAGGCGCATTCCGGCCAGATCCGGCGCCACCGGAATTTCCCGCCCCGGTCGCTCCACCAGCACCGCCAGCGAAACCGAGGCCGGACGGCCGTATTCGAACAGTTCGTTGAGCGCCGCGCGAGTCGTCCGGCCGGTGAACAGCACGTCGTCGATCAACAGGACATGCCGGTCGTCCAGCGAGGCGGGCATATGAACCGGCTTCAGCGGCCGCACCCCGGTGCGGGCCACATCATCGCGGTGGTAACTGACGTCCAGCATTCCCAGCGGCTCGGCGACCGCACAGTGCGCGTGCAGCGCCTCGGCCACCCACACGCCACCGGTATGGATGCCGACGAAGACCGGCAAATTGATTCCGCGGGTGGTCAGAAAGGATTTAACAGAATCGCCAAGGTGGGCGAGTACGGCACCGACATCAACCCTCTCGTGCGATGACATGCTGCTCCGACAGCCAGGCATTCAGGATATAGGCGGCGGCCATCTTATCAGTTTCACCCCGCGCGAGCTTTTTCCGGGCCCCCTCCTGGCGCTGTGCGCGCAGCTCGGCGCGGGCGCATTCGGAAGAGTAATCCTCGTTGACCCGGGCCACCGGCAATTCGTATCGGGACCCCAATTCGGTGCAGAACCGGCGCAGTGCGCGAGGCAAGCGGTCGCCGGACCCGGTCTGCGCCTCCGGCTCGCCCACCACCAGCACGCTCGGGCGCCAGGTCTGGATCAAGCGGTCGATCTCCGTCCAATCGACGGCGCCATCGCGATTGGCAACCACGTCCAGCCCGCGTGCGGTCGCAACCTCCAAGGAGCCCACCGCCACGCCAATCCGGGCCAATCCAAAATCAAATCCCAAGGCCACCTTATACGCGTCAGGCATGCCCGCTTCCGAAATACAGGGACGACTCCTCCAAACCCAACTGCTCGAGCGCCTTACCCCAGCGGCGCTCCGGGGGCAGGTCGAACAACAACTCCGGCGACGGGGAGGTCAGCCACCACGAGCCGGTATCCAGTTCCTCCTCCAGCTGGCCGGGAGACCAACCGGAATAACCCATCGTCACCAGCAGGTTCTCCGGCCCCTTGCCAACTGCGCAGTGCTCCAGCAGGGAACGGGACGCCGTGACCCGGACCCGGTCGTCGATCTCCGCGCTGTCCGACATTTCGTAGGTTCCCGAGTAAAGCCCGAAGCCCAGGTTCGGCTGCACCGGGCCGCCGAGGAAGACCGGCCGGGCGAGGTCCTGTTCCACCTCCGGCGTAATCTTCATGTCGACGAGCAGGTCGTGCAGCGTCATCTCCGAGGGATGGTTCACGATGAAACCCATCGCGCCCTTCTCCTCCTCGTGCTCGCAAACCAGGATCAGGGAACGCTGGAAAATCGAATCCTGCAGATCCGGGGCCGCCACCAGCATCCGACCGCGCAAGGTCTTCATGGGTGGAGCGACTCCGCGGCGTACAGCCCGACCGACTCCCCGAACAACCAGCGGCGGCTGATCTGCAACTGGTCGCGGTGCCGGCGAAGTTCCTCGGAAAACGGCGCGTGCGGCTGCGATTTCATCACGATCCTGCGGGCCGCATCGGCCAGAGGCTTTGGCCCCAGTTCGGCTTCGAACTGCCGAACCCCGCCCTGCGCATTCACCACCACATGCACGACTACTTCTCCATCGAGACCCTGCACCATGCCGTTACCCAAGTGTTCCGTGCGTTCCACCCACTGGCGCACATATTCCTGCTCCAGAGTATACGCCTCTGGCATTTTTCCATCCAAGCTTCTTGTCGAAGTCGGAACAGGTGTCGGGGAAGAAGGCCAAGGTGATCCCTCTCCAGCCTCCGCCACGGAGGCCGGGCGGCCCATGCCTCCGGTCCAGAATACCTCGAAATTCAATTTTGCTCCCGGCTGTGCGGACGAAAACGTCACGCCCAGTATCACCATGCCGTGGAATGCTAGCGCAAGAAACAGGCAGAACGCCAAACGTTCGGAATCGGGAACCGCAGGCAACAGCGGCTGCATGGGGGTCAGGTCTCCAGCCAGTGGTCGGCCACGGCATCCCAGAAACGCATCGCCACCGCCTGCCCAGTGTGCGCCTCCACCTCCCGGATGCAGGTCGGCGACGTGATGTTGATTTCGGTCAGCCATCCCCCGACGACATCCGCGCCGGCAAAGCAGACCCCGGCGTCCCGCAAGGGCGCTCCGAGGCGGTCGGCGATCTCGCGGTCGCGGTCATTGGCGGGCTCGATCCGCAGGGTACCACCCTGGGCAAGGTTGGCACGAAATTCACCGGCCTTGGGAATGCGCACGGCAACATCCGGGATCAACTCGCCGTCGATCAGCAGCAGGCGGCGATCCCCTTCCGTGACTTCGGGAAGAAAACGCTGCGCCATCACCGGCACGGTCCCCTGGTGCGTGACGGACTCGATGATGGAAGCCAAGTCGGCATCATCACGGCGCAAGCGGTACACCAAAGCTCCTCCCATACGGTCGAGTGGCTTGATGACGATCTCATTGTACTCCGCGAGGAACCCCTCCAGGTCGTCCCGGCGCGCGCTCACCAGCAACGGCGGCGCCAGATCGGCGAACTGCACGATGGAGAGTTTTTCGTTCATGTTGCGCAGCGTCTCCGGGGCATTGAGCACGCAAACGCCTGCGGCGCGAACCTGGTCCAGCAACCAGGTAGCGGCGATGTATGCCATATCGACCGGTGGATCCTTGCGCATCAGCACCACGTCGAACTCCTTCAGTGCAACCGAGGCCTCCTCCCGGACCTGCCACCAGTCGGCCTGGTCGGCAATCTGGATCTTGCGGACATGCGCATCCACGCCGGCCGGGCCGCCGCAGAGATCGGAAGGGGTCGTGATGTAGATTTCGGCGCCCCGCTCCTGCGCCGCCAGCATCAGAGCGACGGTCGAATCCTTGGCGGGTTGGATCCGCTCCGGCGGATCCATGACAACGGCGACGCGGCGCAGTTCACCCACGAACCGGGCCCGACGCCTTAGATGCCATCAATAGCGGTAGTGCTCCGGCTTGTAGGGCCCGTCCACGCCAACGCCCAGGTATTCCGCCTGTTCCGGCGTCAGGGCGGTCAGCCGGACGCCCAGCTTGTCCAGGTGCAGGCGTGCCACCTCTTCGTCCTTCTCCTTCGGCAGGGTGTGCACGCCGAGTTCGTAGTCGTCCGGACGCTGCCACAGTTCGATCTGGGCCAGTATCTGGTTGGCGAACGAGCACGACATCACGAAACTGGGGTGCCCGGTGGCACAGCCCAGGTTGACCAGCCGCCCCTTGGCCAGCACGATCAGGCGCTTGCCGTCGGGGAAAGTCACGTGGTCGACCTGCGGCTTAATTTCTTCCCAGGCGTAATTGTCCAGCGAAGCGATATCGATCTCGTTGTCGAAGTGTCCGATGTTGCAGACTATCGCCTCGTTCTTCATCTGCCACATGTGCTCGAAGGTGATCACATGGTGACAGCCGGTCGCGGTAACGAAGATGTCGGCCTTCGGCGCGGCCTCCTCCATGGTCACCACCGGCAAGCCTTCCATTGCCGCCTGCAGCGCGCAGATTGGGTCCACTTCCGTGATCCATACGATCGCGCCCTGTGCCCGCAGCGATTGGGCGCAGCCCTTTCCGACCCCGCCGTATCCCGCGACCACGCAGATCTTGCCCGCGATCATCACGTCGGTCGCACGCTTGAGGCCGTCGAGGAGGGACTCACGACAACCGTAGGTGTTGTCGAACTTGGACTTGGTGACTGAGTCGTTCACGTTGATCGCCGGCACCTTCAACTCCCCTTTCTCGTACATGGTGTACAGGCGGTTGACGCCGGTGGTCGTCTCTTCGGAGATTCCGCGCACCTGTTCGAGCAGTTTCGGGTATTCGTCGTGCATCATGCGCGTCAGATCGCCGCCGTCGTCCAGCAGCAAGTTCGGGGTCCAGCCATCCGGGCCCTCGATGGTCCGGCGGATGCACTCCTCATATTCCTCCTCGGTCTCCCCTTTCCAGGCGAACACCGGAATGCCCTGCTCGGCGACCGCGGCCGCGGCATGATCCTGAGTCGAGTAGATGTTGCAGGACGACCAGCGCACTTCAGCGCCGAGTGCCACGAGAGTCTCAATCAGCACAGCGGTCTGGATCGTCATGTGCAGGCAGCCCGCAATGCGGGCACCCGCAAGCGGCTGCTTGCCCTTGTATTTTTCGCACAGTGCAACCAACCCGGGCATTTCGGTGCGGGCGATCGCAATCTCCTTGTGGCCCCAGGCGGCCAATCCCAAGTCGGCGACCTGATGGTCCGGGCGGAGCTGAGTGGCAGGCTCGGTCATGATTTAACTATACTCCCAGCGCATTTTTCAGCTGTTTCAGCCGCTTCGGATCCTCATTTTCCCACGGAAATGCCTTTCTTGGGTCACCGAAGTGCCCGTGTTTCGCCGTATCCCGGTAGCGAAAACCGCGTTTCGGGTCCAGCAGGCCAAGCATTTTGATGATGCCGGCCGGCGAAAGGTCGAAGATGTCGCCGGTCATCAGGACCTTGTTCAGGTGCTGCTCAGAAACCGTGCCCGTGCCGAACGTTTCGGCCCGGACCGACACTGGATCGGGCCATCCGATCGCATAGGCTAGTTGCACCTCGCAGCGCCGGGCGAGCCCGCTACCGACCACATGCCGGGCCACGTAGCGCGCCGCGTAGGCGGCCGAGCGATCCACCTTGGACGGATCCTTGCCGGAGAACGCCCCGCCGCCGTGGCGGGCCATGCCGCCATACGTGTCGACGATGATCTTGCGCCCGGTGACGCCGCAGTCGCCCACCGGCCCCCCGGTGACGAACCGTCCGGTCGGGTTGATCAGGACCTTGAACCTCCCCGCACGCATTTTTTCCGGAATGACCGAATGGATGATTGTCTCGCGCACGAATTCCCGTAGATTCTTTTGCGAGATGTCTTTGCTGTGCTGGGTGGACAGCACCACCGTCCTGACTGCGACCGGGCGACCCTCCTCATCGTAGCGGAACGTGACCTGGCTCTTGGCGTCCGGGCGCAATATGTTTCTCCCCTCTTTGGTCTTGCGTACCCGCTCATGCTTGCGCATCAACTCATGCGCGTAGTGGATCGGGGCCGGCATCCGGGTTCTGGTTTCATCGCATGCGAAGCCGAAGATAATGCCTTGGTCTCCGGCGCCCTGCCTTTTTTTGCTGACCCCCCTACCGATATCCAGGGACTGCATGCCGATGTGGTTGGTCACCTGGCAATCGGTCGAATCGAATCCGACTCCCAAAGCCTTGGTGTAACCGATATCCTTGACCACGGACCGGACAATCCGCTCGTAGTCGGCATCCTTAAGCTTCTTGCCTCGAACCAGCGACAGCTCGCCGGCAAGAACCACCTGCTGGTCCTTGACCAGGGTTTCCACCGCCACTCGTGCACGGATATCCCGCGCCAGCGCCTCGTCCAGCACCGCATCCGAGATCTGATCGCATACTTTGTCCGGGTGGCCCCGGGAGACTGCTTCGGAGGTAAAAAGGCTGTGTCGGCTCAACCGATTCGTCCCGCTTCGAAATTGCGCCCATTCTACAATGCCCAAAAAACGGGTAGAATCTGTCCGCTCAAATCCATCTCGAAGGAGAATTGCATGACGACCGTCACCCTGCACGGCAACGAAGTCAACCTGGAAGGCACCCTGCCGGAGATCGGCAGCACTGCGCCGGACTTCGAGTTGGTCGACCGGGACCTCAACGTAGCCACCCTCGGCACTTTCGGCGATGCCCGCAAGCTGCTTTCAATCCTGCCCAGTATCGATACTCCGGTCTGCGCGAAATCTTCCGTCCAATTCAACCAAGAGGCCCAGAAACTCGACGACAAGTCAGTGGTTCTGGTGATCTCGTCCGACCTGCCTTTCGCCATGACCCGCTTCTGCGCCGACCAGGGCGCCGACCGCCTGGTGACCCTGTCGATGATGCGGAATCGGGACTTCGCTCGCGACTACGGCGTGCTGATCGCCGAAGGCCCTCTGGCCGGGATTACCGCCCGCGCCGTCATGGTGCTGGACAGCAACAACCAGGTTTTGTATACCGAACTGGTGCCTGAAATCGGAGACGAACCGAATTACGCGGAAGCGATGGCCGCATTGCAGGGGTAACCGGCTACCACACGCCTCGCCTCCGGGTCGTCAGCACGGGCCATCGCGAGGCCTTTTCCCTTATTGCGAGACCCCCACAGGCACGCGGGGAAGGCGTGTCAGGTTTTTTGCTATACTCAACGAAGGTTCAGAAGGAGCCGCATAATTGTGGACTTAAACAAGCCTTCGGTCGAAGCCGCACTCGCCACGCTTGAGCAGCAGGTCGACACGTTGACCACGCTGTGCGAGCGTCTGGTCAATGCCAACCAGGTTCTGGTTAAACGTTGCGACCAAATGCAGGAACAGCAGCGCGACTGGCGCCGTAAGAACCGTCAGGCCCGCACCGCCGTCGAGCAGGTGCTGGCGCAACTCAAGCCGTACAGCAGACTCCAATGAGTGCAGAATCCGAACAGGTCGGTTTCCGTCTTCTCAAGAAGACCTACGAAGTCGGCTGTCCGCCCGACCGGCGCAAATCCCTCGACGAGGCCATCAAGTTCCTGAAGGCCCAGGTACAGAAAGTCCACGACGCCGATGCCACCGCCGGCATAGATCGCGTTGCGGTCGTCACGGCACTGAACCTGAGCCATGAATACCTGCGCCTGTCGAAGGGAACGCCGGATCATCTGCTTGAACGCATCGATGCGCTGTCGGCACGAGTCCAGGAAGCACTGGACCGGGTCGAGGAGGCGAACCTGACGTAATGGCGAGAAACCCCACGAATCATTGGAAGTCGGTGCCTCCGCCTGTTCCACCAGGCACACCCGTGAACCTATTCCAACTGACCGGGACCCGACGCGTAAATGCTTTTGCGCATTACCGGCGTTTTCGTCCGGGAAGCCTACGGCATTTCCCAGGGACCCACCTGAACTTTCGGTTCAGGGTCACGTCCTGGTTCACGGCAGGCGGAGTGCACTGCCTTCATTTGGTTTGGCTCTCGCCCCTACAGGCTTAATTCACCAATATCCCTGTCGCCCGCCTTTTCAGGCGTCGCGTTCCATCTGTCCCAGAAAAGTCCGGCAGGCGGCGTTCCCTGTCTCTTCGTAGTACTGGTACCCCAGTGTCTCGAGGAATGAACGCAGTGCATCCATCTCGTCCTCCGGCACCTGCATGCCCACCAGCACCCGACCGTAGGCGGAGCCATGATTCCGGTAGTGGAACAGGCTGATGTTCCAGTTCTGCCCCATGCTGGACAAAAAGTCCAACAGCGCCCCGGGCCGCTCCGGGAACTCGAACCGGTACAGGATCTCGCGCTGGTCGCTGCTGGTGTGCCCACCCACCAAGTAGCGCAGGTGCAACTTGGCCGTCTCGTTGTCGCTCAGGTCCTGCACGTTGTAGCCACATTCCTGCAGGTGCGCCACCCAGTCCGGCTTTTCGGCTTCCGCATCACGGAATTTGATGCCAACGAAGATCTGAGCGTCGCGGGAATCCGCATAGCGGTAGTTGAATTCGCTGATGCTGTGGTCGCCCACGGCCTCGCAGAACCTGCGGAAACTGCCGGGCTGCTCCGGAATCGTGACCGCGAAGATGCCCTCGTGGCCTTCGCCGAGTTCTGACCGCTCCGAAACATGGCGCAGGCGGTCAAAGTTGATGTTGGCGCCACTGTTGATCGCGACCAGCGTCTGACCCGCGGCTGCATGAGACTGCACGTAGCGCTTGACTCCGGCTACCGCCAGCGCACCCGCCGGCTCCACCAAGACCCGGGTTTCTTCGAAGATGTCCTTGATTGCCGCGCAGATTTCGTCAATACTCACCAGAATCACTTCGTCCACGCATTCGCGTGCCAGCCGGAACGTCTCCTCGCCGACCTGGCGCACGGCCGCCCCGTCCGCAAACAAGCCGACCTGCTTCAGGCATACGCGTTCATCGGCTTCCAGCGCCCGCGCCATGGACGGCGCATCCTCCGGTTCCACCCCGACCACGCGCGTGTCCGGTGCCGCATGGCGCAGCCAAATTCCCATTCCGGCCAGCAACCCGCCACCGCCGACCGGGATGAACACCGCGTCCGGCAGAGTCGCGCATTGCTCACAGATTTCAACCGCGATGGTTCCCTGCCCCGCGATGACGTCCGGGTCGTCGTACGGATGCACGAAGATCCGCTGTTCGGCTTCTGCCTTGTCCAAGGCATACCGGCTGGCCGCATCGTAATCGTCCCCTTCCAGTACGATGTTGCCCCCCAGGGCGCGCACGGCATTGACTTTGATCGGCGGCGTGGTCCGCGGCATCACGATTACGGCATCCAGGTTCAGCTTGGAGGCCGCCAGCGCCACACCCTGGGCGTGGTTGCCTGCCGAAACGGCGATCACGCCGCGTGCACGCTGTTGTTCGTCCAGCCCGGAAATCTTGTTGTAGGCGCCACGCAACTTGAACGAAAACGTACGCTGCTGATCCTCGCGCTTGAGCCAAACTTCACAGCCCAGCCGTTCCGACAACTGCGGTGCCCGCTGCAGGGGCGTACGTTCCGCGACGTCGTAGACCCGGGCCTGTCGAATCCGTTCCAAATAGTCCATGACGCGCTTCTCCGCCCCAGCGAAAAGTTATAATTTGTAAGGTTAAACGAGTCAATTATGTCAAATTCCTTCGTACAAGTCGCCACCGTATCGGAAATCCCGGCAGGACAAACCCTCCGCATCCAGCATGAACAGCGCGACATCCTGCTGGCCAATGTCGGCGGGACCCTGTTCGCCTGCGACGACACCTGCACCCATGAAGATTCCTCCCTGTCGCTCGGCTGCCTGGACGGGGAACTGGTCAAGTGCACCCTGCACGGCAGCCGCTTCAACGTCCGCACCGGACAACCCGTCGAGGAACCGGCTGAAGAACCTTTGCGTACCTACCCGGTCCGAGTGGACGGGGACCGCGTGCTGATCTGTTACTGACCCGGGGTTAACATGGCAACCGAGTGGCTCGAAGGCACGGTCGTCGAGAACCAGCACTGGACCGACCAGCTTTACTCCCTGCACATCAAGGCGCCGGAAGTCCGGTTCACGGCCGGGCAGTTCGGTCGCCTCGCGCTCGATATCGATGGAGAGCGGATTGCCCGCCCCTACTCTTTCGTCAACCCGCCAGATGCCGAACATCTCGAGTTTTATTCCATCATCGTGCCGGAAGGCCCGCTGTCCGCGCAGCTGGAATCCCTGGCGGCCGGCGACCGGATCTGGGTTGCTTCGCAAGGCGTCGGCTTTTTCGTGCTGGACGAAGTGCCCCAGAGCGAATACCTGTGGCTGCTGGCCACCGGGACCGGCCTTGGCCCTTATCTGTCCATCCTCGGTACGCCCGATCCCTGGGCCCGCCACCGCAAGATCGCATTGGTGCATGCGGTCCGCTACACCCGTGAACTCACCTACCAGGACACCATCCAGCAACACCTGAACCGGCACCCGGATCAGCTCGCTTATGTGCCGTTCGTCAGCCGGGAAGACGATCCCAGCGCCCTACACGGGCGCATCCCCGCCGCTATCGAGGACGGGCGGCTGGCGGAACGCGCCGGCATGGATTTCGATCCGGCGCACGCCCAAGTGATGCTATGCGGCAACCCGGAGATGGTCCAGGACACCTCGGCCCTGCTGAAGACAATGGGAATGGCCCGGAACCGGCGCAGCGCGCCGGGGCAGATTACGACCGAAAGCTACTGGTAAGGGAATCATCAAGATCATTTGACAGGCTAACGCCTGTCAGATTGTCCAATTTCTTGACGTTTCACAGGCCGACTGTGGCAGGGTGCCCCGCCGGTGTCGCCGCCTCCACGTCCAGTCGCCCCATTCCCGAAGGCCAAGATATTCAATGCGGCGTTCACGTCCGCATCGTCCGCGTGCCCGCAAGCGGTGCACTTGAAGTCTGTTTTCTTCCTGCTGTTCTTGTCGACATGCCCGCACTGGTGGCAGGTCTGGCTGGTGTACGCCGGGTTAACATGGCGGACTTCCATCTTATAGTTCAGGCACAACTCCAGCGTGCCCCATGCGCTGGCCAGGATTTGCCGGTTCAAGCCGGATTTCGATTTCACGTGCCTGCCAGGTTTCTCTTTCGTGCCCTTGGCGGATTTCGTCATGCCCAAGATGTTCAGTTTCTCGATGTAGGCCAGGTCGTACTCTCTTGCGATGCCCTTGCTGACGTGATGCGCCCAGTTCAACCGAGCGAAGCGTTCCGCACGGAACGCCTTCTGCAAGCGGATCCTTGTGACCTTCCGCCGCTTGCTCCCTTTCACCTGCCGCGCCATCTTGCGCTGGTATCGCTTGCGCCGTGCCACCTTGAGCGCAAGGTCGGGACCGCCGTGCTTCGTGCCGTCCGACAGCACCACCAGCCGACCCTCGGCGATGTTCCGGTCGATGCCCACCTCCTTGATGGAATGAGGAAGGCTGGCTTGCGCGTCCACTTCGTACACCAGGTAGGCATACCAGTTGCCGCATTCGTACTTGACCGCACCGGACTTGAACTCGCCGTCCGGGTACGGGTTGTTGCCCACCAGCTTCATCCAGCCGACTTTCTGCACGTACAGGCTTTCGCCCGATACCTTGGCTGACACGTAATTGATCGGGAAACTCGGCGTGGTCGTCCACTTGCCGTGAAACTGCGGCGGCTTGCGGTTGAATTTCCTGCCTGTTTCCAAGTCCTTGAAGAATGCCTTGTAGGTTGTCTCGATGGGCTTCAGGGAGATTCTGACCACCCTAGACGAATAGTCCTGCAACCACTTTGTCGTGCCATCATCTCTCCGCATGATGGTGAATACGTGGCACAAGGAATAGTGCCGAAAGTCCGGCTTGATGCCGAACTCGTATTCGTCCTTGAGTTTCCCAACCATGTGGTTCCAGACGAAACGGCAGGCTCCGGCAGTGCCGTGCAACTGCTGGTTCTTCCGGCGAGTGCCGGGATGCAGGCGGTACCGGACGGCGCGATGGACCTTCATGGGCAGATTATGGCGTCAGTTTTTCCTCTGTCAAAAAATCTTGAAATTCCTACTGCAGTCTGCGACGATCCTAGCGCCCCACCACCCGGTTGCGAATCGTCCCAATTCCTTCCACCTCGCACTCCACCACGTCGCCCGGCTGCAAGTATTCCGGCGGCGTACGCGCGAAACCGACGCCGCTCGGCGTTCCGGTCGCGAGGATGTCTCCCGGCTCCAGCCACATGCCGCGCGACAAGGCCGCGATCTGCTGAGCGACGCTGAAGATCTGGTAACTGGTATTGGAATGCTGTTTCTCCACGCCGTTGACCCGGCACCACAATTCCAGATCGTGCGGATCCTCGATCTCGTCGGCCGTCACGATGCACGGGCCCATCGGGCAGAAGCCGGTGAGACTCTTGCCGATGAAGAACTGCTTGTGGCGGCGCTGCAATTCGCGCGCCGAGACGTCGTTGATCACGGTATACCCGAACACGTGGTCGTAGGCTTCCGCTTCCGAGATGCCGCGACCGGCACGGCCGATGATCACGCCCAGTTCGACTTCCCAATCCAGTTTGTCCGACACTTGGGAGTCGTAGGGAATCTCCCCGAACGGCGCGTTGACGCTGTTCGCCGCCTTGGTGAACACGATCGGGTATTTCGGCAGGCTCTGGTCGCGACCCAGCGAGGCGGCTGCCTCCTCGATGTGGTCCGCATAGTTCAATCCCATGCACATGACGTTCTGCCGCGGGCGCGGGATCGGAGCCAGTAGTTCAGTCTGATCGGCCGGGACGAACGCGTCGGCTGGCCCGGATTCAAATGCCGCACGCACGGACTGCAGCGCCGCGTCACCGCCCTCGATCAAGTCCAGCATGGACGACGGCAGCGAGGCGTCGTGCAGAACCGGCAGGAAAACCAGGTCTTCCTGCTGCACGCCGAGCCAGGTCCGGCCTTCGTATTCGACGGTGACCAGCCTCATGTCTACTTCCCTTTCGCTTTCTTGATCGCCTGGTATGCCTTGGTGAACTGCTTGGTCCGTTCCGTGGCGAATTCCATGAATTCCTTCGGCAACCCCTTGGATGCCAACTTGTCCGGGTGGAAGTCTTTCATTTTACGGGCATATGCGCGCTGCACCTCTTCCATCGGCATGGACGCCTCGACTTCCAGCACGTCATAGGCCCAGTCCAGGTTCACCTCGGCCTCCGGCACGGAACCGGCGCGCCGGGCGTGCCCGAGATATTGGTCGATGATTGCCCGCACCCGGCTCTCCGGGTATCCCAGCGCCGTACAGCAGGTGTAGATGATCTGCTCTTCTGACGGAGAAAGTTCCCCGTCCGCACACGCCATCGCGACCTGGATCCCGATGAAAGTTGCGATCAACGAAGGTTCGCTTCGGCAGGCCCCTATCAGTTCCTGCAGGCTGCCGCCCAAGTCGAAGCCCGGCCGGGTGCCAAGGTTGAAGTAATGCATGGCATGCCCGCGCTGCTCCGGGTTCAGGCCGAACTCTTCGATGAGCTCTTCGGCGCACCGGATCTCCTGCTCCGTCACCCGGCCGTCCGCCTGGGCGATGTGCCCGCTGACCAGGAACACGATGCGCGAGAAGACTTGCCGCCTCTGAATCAGTTGATCGTTGTCGTCCCACACGCCGCCCTCGCCCGCACTCCCAAACGTGCCCCACGTGGTCCTGCCCAGCGTGAACACCGCGACCGCCGCGCCCAGGATGATGCCCCAGCCGCCGAACAGCCAGGCACCGATCATCATGCAGAACGCCCCCCAGAACAGAGCGAACAGGCAACCGAAGAACTGCATGGTCGCCCCTAGTCCAGATGCCGCACGTAGCGGGGGTTGCCGTCCAAGGACAGGCACATCCGCGAGCCTTGCAGGCGCAGCGGCTCGTCTCGGCCTTCAAGCCATAGGGACAGCACGATCTCTCCCGATACATCCGACGGGATGCGGATCATGTCGCGCTGGGTATACAAGCCGTCTTCCAGTTCCGAATGCGCGATCCGGAACGGCGCGGCCGGGAGCTCGCCCAAGAGATTTGGATCCCACATCTCGATAGACCCCGCTTGCGTCCATAGGGTGCGCTGCTCTGCATTGTCCATGATCTTCTCGATGTTCGCCTCAAGGAAATGCAGCGCCAGCCGCTGCGCATCCTGGTCGACCCGGTCGATCTGCAGGTTTTGCGGATCCAGGATGCGGTAACTCACGCCTGGGCCTCGTAAGCGGCCAGATAATCCTCGAAAGACAGGGGAGATTCCCGCTCCGCTTCCTCGATGGCCTGCTGCTGCTGCCGGGACTGTTCGGCGACTTGGTCGAAGCGGGCGCGAAGTTCCGGGTCGGGCGGCCGGTTCCCGAAGAATTCCCGGTGTTCCTGCGAACGTTTCAGTACCCATTCCACGTAAGCTTCCCCGGATTCGCTCATTTGCGTCACCATGCGCCCCGAAGGCGTCCGCACCGGATCCCGCAACTTGGCTTCCTGTACTTCCCAAGCCTGCCGGAACATCGTCTGCCCGTGGGCTTCATCCAAAAGTTCGCAGACCGGCTGGATATCCGCCAGCAAATCACCCGCCCAGTCCCGCAAGGAGACCGCCTCCCCGCGCTGCAGGGTCACCTCCAGATCCCGCCCGAGGTGCGCGACCTGCTGCATGTTGTAGTCGGCGTCGGCCTGTTCGGACATGGACATTTTGGGGCTGTCGTCCAGCAAACAATACACCACCAAGGCGGTGAGGAAATGCATCGCATCCGGCCCGATGCCGCAGGGCTCGAACGGATCGATGTCCAGCGACCGGAGTTCCAGGTATTCCACGCCCCTCTGCCGCAGGCCCCGGCTCGGCTTCTCATTGCCCTGCGGGACGCATTTGGGACGAACCGGGCTGTAGTATTCGTTTTCGATCTGCAACTGGTTGGCGTTCAGCTGCAGGTACTCCCCATCGCGTCGGACCCCGATCTGCTGGTACTGGGGACAAAGCGTGGAGGTTGCCTCCCGCAGGCACTCGATGTAACTGGCCCGACTGTTGTAGTCGGCATGAACACCGGTGCTCGCCTCCTGGCTGTTTTGGTAACCGATGCTGCCTTGGCGCAGTGAGGTCGCGTCAGGGCCGTAGTAGGTGCCGGGAGTAAACAGGTCGAGGCTTTCATGCTTCTGTAGGACGAAGGATCGGCAGATCGCGGGCGACGCGCCAAACAAGTACGCGATGAGCCAACCAAACCGCAATAGGTTGCGCAAGGCGTCGAAGTAACGTTCGGAAATCCCGCCCAGGTCGAGCTTTCCGCCGAATTCCTGACGCCAGAATTCCGCTGGCATCGAGCAGTTGAAGTGCACGCCCGAAATTACCTGCATCGAACGGGTGTACCGATAGCCCAGCCCACGCCGGTAGATGGTCTTCATGCGGCCTGGGTTGGATTCCCCGTAGTACGCCAGCGGAATGTCCGGATCCCCGGCAATCACGCAGGGCATGCTCCCGCACCACAGCCTCTCTTCCCCCAAGTGTTCGTAAACGTAGCGATGCAGATCCTCCAGGAACGCATAGGATGCCTCCAGGGTGTCCGGTGGCGTGACCAGTTCAATCATCACCTCCGAGTAGTCCGTGGTGATGTGCGGGTGAGTCAGCGGCGACCCCAAGGCTGCAGGATGAGATGCGTGGCTCAGGCCCGCCTCCGCGTCCACGCGCAGGGCTTCCCGTTCGAGCCCGATCTGGATGTCGCGAAAAATGTGGCGGTTGGACGACCGACGCCATGCTTCTAGGCGTTGCTGAAAAAGGGAAGCATTCAAAGGCATGACAGCCCTAGGGTTTTCGCGGGACCCATATGGAAAGGACGCGTGACCACGTCCTTTCGGGAAGGCGGCTGAATCTCAGCCGGGTTACTTGATACGCATGGCGATCTGCATGATCACCACAGCAAGGACGGTGGCGCCGATCGCCATCCAAGCCCATCCACTCATAGCGTTCTCCTCTCTATTGGTGCGTAGGTTGGAACACGCGACATTGTACCGCAAGAGGTGCCCGTGACTCCCTAGTCGTTTCGCATCCAGTATAGTGGCGAAATGGAGAAACTGCAACGCAGCGAAGCCGAATGGCGGGCGGAATTAAGCGCCGAGCAGTTCGCCGTATGCCGCCGCAAGGGTACCGAGCGTCCCTTCCAAGGAGACTACTGGAATTGCAAGGAAGACGGCATGTATCTCTGCGTCTGCTGCGGGCAACCCCTGTTCGACTCGCAGGACAAGTTCGACTCCGGAACGGGCTGGCCAAGCTTCACTCAGCCTGTCGACTCACAATGCCTGGATGAGCAGGCTGACTCAAGCTACGGCATGGTCCGCACCGAAGTCCTGTGTGCGCATTGCGATGCACATTTGGGCCACGTCTTCCCGGACGGCCCTGCCCCCGGCGGCCTGCGCTACTGCATCAACTCCGTCTCGCTGCAGCTAAAGCCCAGGACCGGCTAGCAAGCTTCGGAGACCGTCCCAGTCGAAATACGGCCCCGGGTCGGTCTTGCGCCCCGGCGACACGTCACTGTGCCCCACCACCCTATCCGGGGTCAGCCCAGGATACGCCTCGTATAAAGCCTGGATCACTTCTGCCAGTCTTTCAATCTGCACCGTTTCGTATGGCTGCTCGTCCGTGCCTTCCAGTTCGATGCCAATCGAAAAGTCGTTGCACTGCTCCCGCCCCTCGAAGCAGGATTCTCCCGCATGCCAAGCCCGTTCGTGGAACGGCACGAACTGCACCAGTTCCCCGTCGCGGCGGATCAGCAAGTGAGAAGACACGCGCAAATCTTTGATTTCCATAAAGAATGGATGGGCATCCGGGTTCAGCGTATTCGTGAACAGGCGTTCGATATCATCCGAACCAAACTCCCCCGGCGGGAGACTGATGCTGTGAATTACTACCAAGTCGATGCCGCACTCTTCCGGCCGACCGTCGCGATTCGGCGATTCTACCTGCCGCGCCTCGTGCAGGCGCCCGCTCGCAGTATCGATGCGCATGCCGTCTCTCAGACCTCGAACGGGCACTTCAGAAGATGCGGGCCGAGTTCGGAGACCGAGCGGCATCCCAGTTGACCCAACGTACGATCGATTTCCTCGGCCAGGATCGAAAGCGCGTAACCGGCTCCGGCCTCCCCACCAGCCGCCAAGCCGAATAGCGTGGCGCGCCCGACCATGACCGTGTCCGCACCCAGCGCCAGCGCCTTCACGACGTCCGTACCACGCCGGAAGCCGCTATCCACGAGGATCGCCACTTTCCCACTTACTTGCGCTGCAATGCCGGGAAGTGCCTCGATGGACGAGATGCTGCTGTCCAGTTGCCGCCCCCCGTGATTGCTGACGACGAGGCCGTCGCAGCCGGCCTCGACGGCCCGGACTGCATCTGCAGGAGACAAGATGCCCTTAACGATGAGTTTCCGTGGCCACTTCCTGCGTAGCCACTCCACGTCCTTCCAGGTGATATCGGGTGCAAACAGCTTGGTCACGATCGCCACCCCTGCATCCGCGCTTTTCGCCTCCGGCGGCATGAAATCCGCGATGTTCTCGAAGCGAGGGATGCCGTGCGGGACCAAGACGTCCCACACCCACCGGGGATGCCGCGCCACATCCAGCATGTTGCGCAGGGTCAGTTTCGCCGGGGCACGGTAGCTGCGGCGATCCCACTCCCGGTTCCCGAAGACGTTGGAATCCACGGTGAAGACCAGTGCCTCGTACCCGGCTTCCTCCGCACGGTTCAGGATATCCTGCGTGATTTCGCGCTGGGTCATGGCGTACAACTGCATCCATAACCGCCCATGGGCTTCCTGCGCGACCCGTTCCAGACGGGTCGTCGAAAGCGTCCCCAGGCAGAACGGGATGCCGTGTTTCTCCGCCGCCCGCGCCAAGGCCACGTCCGCATCGCGACACAGCATGCCGTTGAGGCCGGTGGGGCAAATGGCGAGGGGAGAGTCGGATTCCCTCCCGAACAGGTTGACTCGCTGGTGTCGATTGCTGGTGTCGACCAGCACGTTCGGCACGAAATGGATATCGCGCAAGACTTCCCGGTTGCACGTGAGGGATATTTCGTCTTCCGCACCGCCCTCGACATACTCCATCGCGAAGTACGGCGTCCGTTGGTACGCGATCTCCCGCAGTTCCTCGACCGAACAGGCTCGCCTGTAATTCTTGCCGGGATAGAGCCTTCGTTTGGGCGGCATCACGATCAAAGAGCCCGTCGGCGGCCCATCATCCTTTGCAAAGCTTGGCAAGCATTTCCTCATGCCCTTCCGTACGTTGCTACCAGAGTCGCTGGACCCCGTATTGATCAAAAACCGTTTCATTCGAGACGAGCACAAGGTCACGTGCCAATGCCTGCACGATCAGCATCCGGTCAAAAGGATCACGATGCGACCCTACCAACCTCCCCGCACGGTCTCCATCATCCACCGTGATTCCCAGTTCTTGAAAACCTTGGCTTGCAATGCTACCGACGACGTCAAGCGCCACCATTTTTGCATCCGGCAGTTTCCCGAGGCGATATTTGGTAGCGATTTCCCAAGCCGATGCCGCACTGACTAGAATACTGTTCGCTTCATCCTCCATCGCACGACGAGCGGTTCCTGACAGGCGCTTGCTTCCGGCAAGCCACCATAGGAAGGCATGTGTGTCCAGTAGAAGTCGCATACGACTTATGTGTCCCAGGCAGCCAACTCTGATTCAGGCAAGGGTTCGAAAAACTTGTCATCGATTGAGATTTGCCCCTTCAATGCGCCGAACTGACGCTTGCCAGGCTGCTCGTAGCTGACCAACTTCGCAACCGGCTTCCCGTTTCTTGCAATGACGACATTTTCACCCTCCTCGACCTGAACAAGCAGGCGCGACAGATGGGTTTTCGCTTGATGGACGCTGACTGTTGACATGGCTATTCCCTCCAAGGTTAGTCAATTATATGACTAATACTGAAGCAGGTCAAATCGTGCCTCGCAAGATGGCCGTTTGCCACACTTCTCGGAAACTTACCCCACTCGCCCCCCTACTGCTAAAATGCAGTCGACCGGCGATATAAAACAAATCCGTGACAACCGACGTCGTCTTCACGATCTTCTTGATTTTCACGGGCGCGGCTGTTCTGGCCACCCTCTCCCTGTTCGCGCGGCAGACCATGCTGATCGCATACATCGTACTCGGTCTGATTGTCGGGCCGTTCGGCGCAGGACTGGTGGCAGACACCCAGATGGTTGAAAACGTGTCGCACATCGGCATCATGTTCCTGCTGTTCCTGCTGGGCCTCAACCTGGAGCCACAGAAACTGCTGCACCTGTTCCGCAAGACCGCCGTCATCACCGGCGTCACCTCCGGGTTCTTCGCGGTGGGCAGCGGCGCAATCTGCTACGCGCTTGGCTTCTCCCTGCTCGATTGCGTCTTCATCGGCGCCGGCATGATGTTCTCCAGCACCATCATCGGCCTGAAACTCCTGCCGACCACCGTCCTGCACCACCAGATCACGGGCGAACTGATGATCAGTATCCTGCTCCTGCAGGACCTGCTCGCCATCATCATCCTGATCCTGATCGAACTGATGGCCACCGGCGGCGGGGAAGCCGGCGCCGGCACCTGGGAAATCCTCTCCGTGCTCCTGAGCCTGCCCTTGCTCGCCGTATTCGCGCTGCTGTTCCAGCGCTACGTGCTCACCCCGCTCTTCGCCCGCTTCGACCAGATCCAGGAATACATCTTCCTGCTGGTCATCGGCTGGTGCCTGGGCGTGGCGGAACTCGCCGCCGTGCTCGGCCTGTCGGCAGAAACCGGAGCCTTTATCGCCGGCGTCGCGGTGGCCTCGAGCCCCATCGCGAAATTCGTGGCGGAAGTGCTCAAGCCCCTGCGCGACTTCTTCCTGGTAATCTTCTTCTTTGCCGTCGGTGCGGGATACAACTGGCACATCCTGTTGGACGTGCTGCTCCCGGCAGTGCTGCTGACCGCCTTCGTGATGACCAGCAAACCCTGGCTGTTCCGCACCCTGTTGTGCCGGGCCGGGGAAAAGGAGAAGCGTGCCCATGCGGTCGGCGTGCGCCTGGCGAACGCCAGCGAGTTCTCGCTGCTGATCGCGGTGCTGGCATTGGCTGGCGGCGTCATCAGCGAGAACGCCTCCTACGTCATCCAGACCACCGTCCTGTTCACGTTCATCATCTCGTCCTACTGGATCGTCATGTTCTACCCGTCGCCGATGGCCGTGTCGGACGAACTGCGCCAGCTGTAGCGGCTCCGGCCCCGTCGTGAGCACGCGTCGCAACGCCTTCTACGCCCAATCCGGCGGACCGACCTCGGTCATCAACGCCTCGGCCTGCGGCGTGATCGAGACGGCCCGTGCGAACCGCTCGCGCATCGGCCGGGTCTACGCCGGGCGCAACGGCATCCTCGGCGCACTGACTGAGGACCTGATCGACACCGGCCGCGAAACCGCCCGCACCATCGCCGCGTTGCGCCACACCCCCGGCGCCGCGTTCGGCTCCTGCCGCTACAGGCTCAAGGGGCTGGAGGAGAACCGGGCCCAGTACGAACGCCTGATCGAGGTGTTCGACGCACATGACATCGGCTACTTCTTCTACAACGGCGGCGGGGACTCCCAGGACACCGCGTGGAAGGTCTCCCAGCTCGCCGACCAACTCGACTACCCCATCCGCTGCATCGGGATCCCGAAGACCGTCGACAACGACCTGCCGGTCACCGACAACTGCCCGGGCTTCGGGTCGGTCGCGAAGTACGTGGCCACCTCGATCCGCGAAGCGGGACTGGACGTCGCCTGCATGGCGGCCACGTCGACCAAGGTGTTCATCCTGGAGGTGATGGGACGTCATGCGGGTTGGATCGCCGCGGCCGGCGGCCTGGCCTCGCGGTCTCCCTCCGAGCCTCCGCACCTTATCCTGTTCCCGGAGATCCCGTTCGATCCCAAAGTCTTCCTGGCCCGGGTCGACAATTGCGTCAAGCGTTTCGGATATTGCACCATCGTCGCCTCCGAGGGCGTGCGCACCAAAGACGGGAAATTCCTGGCCGAGGCCGGCACCCGGGATGTATTCGGCCATGCGCAGCTCGGCGGGAACGCCGTAATCCTCGCGCAGATGGTCAAGGAGAAACTGGGCTACAAGTACCACTGGGCCGTGGCCGACTACCTGCAGCGCTCGGCACGCCATATCGCCTCAAAGACCGACCTGAGGCAGGCCTATGCGGTCGGTCGCGCCGCAGTCCGGTTCGCCCTGGCCGGACAAACCGCGATCATGCCCATCATCGTACGCACCTCCAACAGACCGTACCGCTGGAAGATCGGACAGGTCGACCTGTCCCGGGTGGCTAACCGCGAGCGGAAGATGCCGCGCAGCTACATCAGCCGCAACGGCTTCCGCATCACCGGCCGATGCCGAACCTACCTGGCACCGCTGGTCCGGGGCGAAAGCCCTCCCCCGTTCAAGGGCGGGCTGCCGGAATATGCGGCTTTGAAAAACATCGCAGTACCCAAAAAACTGCCCGCCTTCTCCGTATGACACCGGAGGGGCCGGAACCGGGGTCCCCGGGGCGCGCCCCCGATGCACTTTACGCCACACCGCGCGATGCGGATCAATTTCGTTTCGATGCGGAAGTCGCCAAAGTCTTCCAGGACATGGTCGAACGTTCGGTCCCGGGCTACGCCAGTCTCGTCCACGGCACCGCCGTGCTGGGCGGGAGATACGTGCAGGCCGACGCGACTTGCTACGACCTGGGCTGTTCCCTCGGCACCGTAACGCGTGCGCTGAGCGCGCGACTGGGTGAGACGCATCCGGTATTGGCCATCGATTCATCGCCGGACATGATCGCGCGTTGCCCCCGCGTGCCCGGCTCGCCCGTGCAGTATCGCTGCGCAGACATCCGGGAAGTTGAACTGGAATCGGCCGACGTGGTTGTCCTCAACCTGACCCTCCAGTTCCTGCCGCCGGAAGACCGACTGCCGCTGCTGCGCCGGATCGCCAAGGCTTTACGCCCGGGCGGAGCACTGATCCTGACCGAAAAACTCCGCTTCGACGAACCGGAAGAAGATCTTGTCCAGAAGCGGTACGAGAATTTCAAGCGTGCCCAAGGCTACAGCGATCTGGAAATCAGCCAGAAACGCACCGCCCTGGAGCAGGTGCTGGTGCGCGACTCCCTGCCCACCCACCGCGAACGCCTGACAACGTCCGGATTCGATCCCGTTACCGTATGGTTCCAATGCCTCCACTTCACCTCCATGCTGGCCATACGCCGGAACGCGACGCCGGACTGACCGAACTCCTGCGGTCGTGCGATCTGGGCGAATGGCTGGATCTCTCCGCACAACAGTGGGCGCATCCGGAACACGGGGATTTCCCGCGCTGGCAGGCAACCGTCTGTGCCTTAGCCCAGCACCAAGCCCAGCATGTCGAATTGAACCTCGACCAGCCGGAGATCGGCGCACCGGAGGAGATGGATGCCGAACAGCAGGCCTGCCTCGCCGCCGGGCTTCGGGAACTCGTGCCTTGGCGCAAGGGCCCCTTCTCCGTGTTCGGCGTCCCCATCGATGCGGAATGGCAGAGTTTCATGAAATGGAACCGCGTCTTTCCCCATATTTCCGATCTGCAAGGGCGCCGGATCCTGGACGTGGGGAGCGGCAATGGCTACTACCTGCTGCGCATGGTCGGCCTGGGTGCCCGCCTTGCTCTGGGCGTGGATTCGAACTGGCTCGCGAACTGGCAATTCGCCGCACTGACGCGTTTTCTGCCGGACGAATTCGCAGCCTCGATGATTCCGGCCCGGTTCGAGGACCTTCCCGAACGCCCGTTCGACAGCATCTTCTCGATGGGGGTGCTACATCACCGGCGAGATCCCCGGGAGCACCTGCAACAACTCCGCCGGTATCTGGAACCGGGCGGCGAGCTGGTGCTCGAGACACTGGTCAGCGAGGAAACCTCCGCATCCGGCATGCTCCCGATCGACGGGCGCTACGCCAACATGCGTAATGTCTGGACCCTGCTACATCCCGACCGTATCCTCCATCTGCTGGATGAAGCCGGCTTCCAATCCCCACGTTGCGTGGACCGGACCGCCACCACGCTAGAGGAGCAGCGCACCACCGACTGGATGCCGTTCCATTCACTTCAGGAAGCACTGGACCCGGAAAATCCGGCTTGCACCATCGAGGGATTTCCGGCTCCGGTCAGGGCAATCTTCGTCACATCCACGTAGTTACAGAGAACAGTGGCTATAATTGCTGCACTTTTACCCTTTATATCTACGTGTAGATCTTTTGGGTGCTCGCGAGGGATGGAAGCATGTATTCCACGCTGATCGAAACGGCCCAATTGGCGGACCTGCTAGGGACGTCGGGACTTGTCGTACTTGATTGCCGCTTCGACCTCAAGCGTCCGGAGGCCGGCCGCGAGGCATGGCAGGAAAGTCACATCCCAGGCGCGCACTACGCGCATCTCGACGAGGACATGGCCTCCGCACCCGACGAGGACAGTGGCCGGCACCCGTTGCCCGCCATCGACGCACTTGCAGCCCGGCTTGGGGCTTGGGGCGTCCAAGCGGATTCGCAGGTCGTGGTCTACGACGACGCGGGTGGAGCGATCGCCGGGCGAATGTGGTGGCTGCTACGCTGGTCCGGGCATTCGTCTGCCGCCCTGCTCAACGGCGGCTGGCCCAAGTGGACGCGCGAAGGCCGTCCGGTGTCGACCGATGTGCCGTCTGAGTCGGAAGTTTTTTATGCTGCCTCACCGCAGGAAGACCTGTGGCTTACCACCGCGGCCGTGGTGAATGCCTTGGACCAGGATCAGGTCCAGCTCATTGACGCGCGTGCGCCCGAACGTTTTTCCGGGCAGCAGGAGCCGCTCGACGCCGTAGGTGGGCACATCCCCGGCTCCCGGAATCTGCCGTTCCAGGAAAACCTCGACGAAAACGGATGCTTCAAGTCGCCGGAAGCCCTGCGCCAACGATTTGAGTCGCTGGCCGACGATCCGCGACCCGTCTGTCACTCCTGCGGTTCCGGCGTCACGGCCTGTCACAACCTCCTGGCTATGGCGCACGCCGGGCTGGAACCAGGACAGCTATATGTCGGCTCCTGGAGCGAATGGATTCGGGACCCTGCGCGTCCCATCGCCACCGGAAATACCTAACACGGGAGATCCTATGTACGCCAAACCCCTCTACTGCCCGCAGTGCGGCTCCGGCAGCCTCGAATACCGGATTCCGCCCGGCGACACCAAGCGCCGAAACCTGTGCGGGCGCTGCGGCTACATCATCTACCAGAATCCGCTGATGGTCGCCGGTGCCATTCTGGAGTGGGAAGGAAAAATCCTGTTGTGCAAACGCGCCATCAAGCCCAAGTTCGGGCTGTGGACGCTTCCCGCAGGCTTCATGGAGAACCATGAGACGGTCGAGGAATGCGCCCGCCGCGAGTGCATGGAGGAAGCCAATGCATCAATCGAGGACATCCAGTTGTTCTCCCTGTACAGCCTCCCGCATATTTCGCAGATCTACACGATGTATTACGGGACACTGGCCGGCGGCAAAGCGGAGCCCGGCCCTGAATCTTCCAGGACCGAACTGATTGCACCGGAAGACATCCCTTGGGATGCCGTCGCCTTCGACGTCATCCGGGCGAATCTTGAACTCTATCTCGAACACGGTCCCGGCAATGGCCGGGTGCACACGGGGACCATTGCGCCCCATCCAGGAGCCGGAGCCCAGGCCGAGAACAGCGCATGAGCGCATGTCGCCTGCTCGCCATCATCGAGCTAGGCGGCTATCCCGATTTCACGCCGTTGTACCGGCAACTGGGTTTCTCGGTCGAGGTCTGCGCATCCATGCGCAAGGCACTGGCTAGCATCAAGCGACAGCCTCCCGACGTCATCGTCTGCGAATTCAATTTCCAGTCCGACTTTCGCGACCGCACCAGCAGCTTGGAGTCGATGATCGCGCTGGTTCAAAGGACCCCAGGAATCCAGACTCTGGTCATCATGGAACCCGAGCACCGAAAACAATTCGGGCGGATCAAGGGACGTTGCGACTTCCATGCAGCACTGGAATTGCCCGTAACCGAGGCTCAGATGGAGCAAGCGCTTGAAGTCGAACCTCACGCTTCATCCCAGAGTGAAAGCATCCGATGATCAAGGCCCTCGCCCTAACTCGCCTGGCGGTTACGTTTTGGATTTTCTCGGCAAGCATCGCGAGCGCTCAATCCATCGAAGCGGCACGTGCCGCTCTTGACGAAGGCCGATTCATCGAGGCGGCGGAACTTACCGAATCTCTTAAAACCTCCGAAGGTTATGCTCTCGCAGCCAAGTCCCTAGCGATCCACGGCTACCACTTTGCAAAGGATAGTGAACAGCAGGCCCTGTTCAAACGTGCAACCAAACTGGCAGAAGAAGCCGTTCGATTGGACCCACAAAACCCAGATGCTCACCTACAGCTGGCACATGCTCTTGGGAGATATACGCAAAGCATTGATCTTACAGAAGCTCTTCGTAAGGGATATCCGGAAAAAGTCCGCGAAGAACTCGAAGAAGCGATCCGGATTAAACCGGATATGGCAGCCGCCTACTTCAGTTTAGGCTCTTGGCATGCGCAAGCCCGCCACAGCGGAGGAGTCATGGCAGGCATCCTTTATGGTGCCAGCGTAAAGGATGCGTTTACGCACTTTGGGCGAGCACTTGAACTTGCGCCTGACGACAAGCCCACGCTTTACCAATACGCACATGGGATCTTGTTGCTGGATCGGAACTCAAACTACGAGCAGGCCCGTGACCTGCTCACTCGGGCAGTCAAGGCACCGTCAAAGGATGCCTACGACCGCATCATTCATGAGTTGGCAGTTGAGCTTTTGGAAGACCTTGAAACTCATCCACCGGAACCACCACGACATCCGGGACGGCTCGGCCAGCCATGATCCGGTACGAACAGCGGGTTCCACCTGGAAAGCTCGAAGTCTGGGCGGTGGAGGACTGGCCGGAGTGGAGCGCCCCGGTTGGCCGAACCGCGAGAAAGGCGGTCACGTACGAGGAATATGTGTTGTTCGACGGTCGCCTGAAGATTCACGCCGAAGGGCAACCCACCATCGAACTGCGCGGTGGCGACTGGTTCGCCCTGGAACCTAGTGCAGTTTGCGAGATTGAGGTCCTGGAGCCGGTCAGCGGGTTTCGTCAGGCCGGCGACTTGGGCTGAACCTTCGAACCACCACGGCACGGCGGGCTGTCCGGCACGTCCGGCTTGGCCTGCCATTCCTCTTCGCTCAGGGTATGCAAGGCTAGCGCATGCACCGACCCGGCCAGCTCCTCGGCCAGGATCCGGTTTACCCGCCGGTGTCGGTTCACCAGCGATTGCCCGGAGAACTCCGCCGCAACCACCGTCACTTTGAAATGCGATTGCGTCCCTGGCGGAACATTGTGCATGTGGCTTTCATCCTCCACATTCAGGTACGCCGGCGCCAGTTGCGCCTGCAACTTGTCCGCGATGTTCTGCCGCATGTCCATAGGGGGATTGTCTGGGAACTATAAAGGAAAGTTGGCAGAGAGTTCTCTGCTTGGTTTCCCTATTTCTTGACGCTTCCCAGGCCGACTGTGGCAGGGTGCCCTGCCGTTGTCGCCACCTCCACGTCCAGTCGCCCCATTCCCGAAGGCCAAGATGATGGGATGGTTCGTCCCACTTCCCAAAAGAGCCTTGGGCGGCCACAATGAGAATGCTACTAACCACTGCGGAAGCGGGACGAGCCGATGAATCACACTATACCCCAACCTCAAATCACCTATCTGGGCGTGGATCTG
>CAZGIH010000004.1:0-69006 GCA_964526195.1 uncultured Chromatiales bacterium
GACGCCTGGAACGTGGGCGTGTTCTACACCATGCCGGCCGGCACGGAACTGCGCCTGACCTACTCCGAGGTCGACAACGACCGCAACGGCACGTATGGTCAGGGCATCTCCGGTACCGGACTGGGTACGCCGGGTGCGGAGGTCGAGATGTTCGCAGTCGGCATCGTGCACTGGTTTGACTAAGACGGTCAGCCAAGGCACACCTGACAAGGCAGGCGCCCTCCGGGGCGCCTGCTTTTTTTAGACATGTTGACTGGCTAAGGATGCAAGTTGACTTCGCCGCGACAGAATATCGGATAGACCACCATCATCCCCAGATTGAACTCCGTAGGGCGCATACTGCCGATTATCAATATTTGCATCAAATCTTAGTGCGTTGACATGAAAAACACGCCCTATATAATAGTATATAGTAGAATTTGAGGTGGGCTTCATGCATACCGTCTCCCTGACAACCGCCAATCAAGAGTTCTCCCGGCTGATAAAAGAAGTCGGGCATGGAAAGGGCTTTTTGATTACCCGAAGAGGTCGGCCTATTGCCAAGCTGGTTCCCCACGCTGTTGACAAGTCGGATGACCCTGATTGGGCGGCAGACTATCAGCAGATGATGGGCCGATTGGAGAAAGGTGCTTCACTGGGTGGCCTGAGAGTCAAGCGAGAAGAACTTTATGAGCGTTAAAGGACGCTTCTCGCTTGACACCAACATCCTTGTCTATGCGGTCGACCGTGATGCCAGCGACCGCCACGAACAGTCCAAAGATCTTATCGGACAGGCCGCGAAACGAGACTGCATACTGACGGTCCAAGTGCTCGCCGAGTTCTACCACGCGACTACGCGGAAGAGATTACTTGAGCCATCAAGTGCAAAAATTTTCATACAGGACTGGTTAAGCGTTTTTAGCATTGCTACCGCCGACGACATGGCTCTCCTCGATGCCATGGAGGCGGTAGAAGAGCATCATCTATCGTTCTGGGATGCAATGATTTGGGCCGTGGCACGGCAAGCTGGCTGCTCCGCAATCATCAGCGAAGACATGCAAAGTGGCCAGCGCCTAGGCGGCATAGAATTCTTGGATCCATTTTCTTCCGATACCGCGAGTCGTTTAGAGCCACTGTTCAAGGCATAGCGCTCGCCAACTTGCCTCTCTGGCCTATTCGGCAAGGGCCTCGTCATTACTGACTTTTCTTCACTAGTAAAGGTTCCCCACCCATCCAACCTTGGAAAGAGTCAACGACCGTTAGGTAGTCGATACGTTGTCCGTCGATATGCGAAACGGTTGCGCCACGACTCTCCGGGGCGCCAAAAAAAATTGCCAGACTTTATCCAGCACTGTACACTTCTTAACAATTCGGCCCCGTCGGGCTTGCCGCAAGGCCCTCGGCGGGGTTATTCCTTGCTATAGGAGCTTATGCCTGAAGTACCCAGAGTCAAACGTGTATGTAGTATGTTATAGAATGCTTTGGTCTCCGAGACCCGTATACGGGAGCCAACTGAAAGCAAGCAACCTGCCTGCATGACGTTTTTTATGATCGAGAAACGGAGATTATCTACTAGATGCAAAACAACCTCAAATCACTCACCCTCCCTGTTTTCCTGGCCACAGCACTTGCCGCATGCGGCGGCGGTGGCAGCAGCAGCGTCACGGCTTCCAGCAGTGGCGGCGACAGCGGTCCGGCTCCGGACGATCTGTCCAACATAGCCTGGGCAATTGATGCGGCGGCGGCGCGCCAGGCAGTAGCAGGCAGCGAAGCGTCGACGGTCACACCCGCCCAAGCAAGTCAAGCACTCGTGGCGATCGAGAGCAATCTGGACACCTCAAGCGTCAGCGACGTATTGGCTTATCAGGGAACAGGAAGCCTGATTCGCGTCACCAACACATGCTCAGGATTGAATTGTACGTTCACCCTTCCTGACGGAACCAGTGAAACTATTGATCTTGGTGAAGATTCCTCGGATACGGGAACAACTGAATTCCAGATGGTCATGACTCATAACGATGTGCCCATGGTGCAACAGCGCCGTAGAGATGGAGCGGGCACGGCAGATCAATTCGAACTTCTTTCGTATGGCGGCTGGCTCACGCACAGCGCTTTCGAAGTCGGCGTAAGTTCTTCTCCAAGTTTTGCGAGTCCAGAGGTTTCCCTAGCCATATCTGCAAGCTATGGAGATAATACCGGAACGAATCCTTCCGGCAGTGCCGGCATGACCGCCACTTGGACGGGCGTGATAGCTGGCGTGGATATGAGCGCAGCCAACCGGGAAAACGTCATCCATGGCGAAGTGACGGCAACGGTTGATTTTGTCAACTCCGGCATGGACCTCACTTTCTCGAACCTAGTGGACCTGAATGACGCGAGCCGCAACAGCGCCCTGAACGGCATGGATTGGACCTGGGATGGCCTTAGCCTGACCGATGGCACCTTCCAGTCCGGCTCAAGTACGAATCAAGTCCAAGGCCAGTTCTACGGGCCGAACCACGAGGAAGTGGGTGGAACGTTCGAACGCAATCAGATAATCGGCGCATTCGGCGCCGCCCGTCAGAGCCAATAAACTTGGACCCAGAGATTCAAAACCGGCAAGAAACCATCGAGGATAGGGCTGCAGAATCTGCGGCCTCGTCCCTTCTTACCGTTATCTCTCCGCGTACAGACGAAAAACACGTGACCCTGAATCAGACTCGCGCACTGGTTGCTGACGACCTCGCAGCTGTGGACCGCCTGCTGCGCGAACGGTCGCGCTCCAAGGTCAGCCTGGCGAACCAAGTCGCCCGATACATCAACGAAGCCGGCGGCAAACGCCTTCGAGCCGTCCTTGTTCTCCTATGCGGCCGTGCACTGGGAGGGCTGCGCTGCCCGGATTCCACTTTCATGCTGGCGGCGGTCATCGAATTCATCCATGCCGCCACCCTGCTGCACGACGACGTGGTGGACAACTCGGAAATCCGGCGGGGCCGGAAGACTGCGAACAAGGTCTGGGGCAACGAGGCCAGCGTGCTTGGCGGAGATTTCTTCTATTCCCGCGCCTTCGGCATGATCTCCGAGATCGACCAGTCCGAAGTCACTCAGATCCTGGCCCACGCCTCCAACGCGATCGCAGAAGGCGAACTGCTGGAACTAATGCATGCCAGCCATGTAGAACTGGACGAAGACCAGTACCTGACCATTATCGAAGGCAAGACGGCCAAGTTGTTCGAAGCCTCCTGCGAAGCGGCCGCCCGCATCGAGGGGGCGAGCGATGAACACACCCAAGAATTGGCCCACTTCGGCCGCCTGCTTGGCGCGGCCTTCCAGATCGCGGACGATGCCATCGATTACATGGAAGACAACCCGGAAGCAGACAAGAGCGTCGGCGACGACCTCGCCGGTGGACGCTTGACCCTACCGTATATCTACGCCCTTCGCGAAGCCCCGGAAGAAGACCGGGAATTCCTTCGCCGCGTAATCCAGTCGGGCAAACGCGAACACATCGGGGAAGTCTGCGAAATCATGCGCCGGTCTGGAGCGATCGACTATGCCCGGGAGCGAGCCTGGGAGTTCGCGCAGCGAGCCCAAAGCCATTTGAACACTCTGGATGCTTCTCCATGGCGGGATGCGTTGGAAGGCGTGACCGAATTTTCAGTCTCCCGCAAATTTTGAATCCGGCTGGATCCAAAATTCGGCCGAGAACTCTCTCCCGGCCCCTCTCTCAGAACTTCTTTCGGGATACAAATCTCTCATATTTCATATTTCCTTTATCTTCAGACAAGATACTGATTCGCTGTTAAAGTAAGCAGCATGGCCGATAAGAAAGACTTAATACAGCGCTATAACTGTCGCGAAATCTCGCAATTGCAGTTCAACCTGCGGGTCGTCATGCAGGGGGCGGACAAGAGCACTCCGGTACTGGAGCGCCTGCGTTTCCTGTGCATCGCAAGCCGCAACCTGGACGAGTTCTTCGAGGTGCGGGTCGCCGCCCTGCACCAACTGGTCAAGTACGGCACCGAGGCGCAAAGCGGCGAAGGCCTGACCGCCCAAGAGATTCTCGCCGAGATCTCCAAGCAGGCCCACTCCATCGTCAAGCTCCAATACCGCCTGCTGCAGAAAAGCGTATTGACCGCACTGCGTAAACGCGACATCTACTTCCTGCGCCGCCACGAATGGGACAAGGCCCAGCGGCAATGGATCCGCCAGTATTTCCGGCGAAACATCCTGCCCATCCTCTCCCCACTCGGACTGGACAGCCGCCACCCGTTCCCGCGCGTGCAGAACAAGAGCCTCAACTTCATGGTCAAGCTCGCCGGCAAGGATGCCTACGGCCGAAGCACCGAATACGCGGTCGTCACCGCGCCGCGCTCCCTGCCCCGCATCGTGCGCCTGCCGGACGAGGTCGGCAACAAGCGCGACAGCTACGTCTTCCTCTCCTCGATCATCCACGACAACCTCGAGGACCTGTTCCCCGGTCTCAAGCTCAAGGGCTGCCACCAGTTCCGGGTCACCATGGACAGCAACCTGTTCTACGACGAGGAAGAGGTGGAAAGCCTGCGCGATGTTCTGGCCGGCATGCTGCCAGAACGCCAGTACGGCGAAGCGGTACGGCTTGAGGTGGTCAACGACTGCCCGCGCGACATCATCCGTTTCCTGCGCGAGCAGTACCAACTCGATACCGACAGCGTCTACGAAGTCAATGGGCCGGTCAACCTGTACCGCTTGATGAACTTCCCGGAATTGATCGACCGTCCGGACTTGCGCTACCCGCCCTACCGCCCGGAGACGCCCCAGGTATTCAAGCTCCTGCCCTCCTCGGGAAGCCTGTTCGATCTCCTCGACCGGCAGGACGTCCTGCTGCATCACCCGTTCAATTCGTTCAAGTGGACGATCCGGTTCCTGCGCGAAGCCGCGGCAGATCCCAAGGTGGTCGCCATCAAGCAGACGATCTACCGGACCGGACTAGAGTCCGATCTGACGGATATCCTGGAATCAGCGGCCCGGTCGGGCAAGGAAGTCACCGTAATCATCGAACTGAGCGCACGTTTCGACGAGGAAGCCAACATCCAGTTGGCCCAGCGGCTGGAACAGGCCGGGGCACAGGTACTGTACGGCGTGGTCGGCCACAAGACCCATGCCAAGATGATGCTGGTGGTCCGACGCAGCGGCGATGGATTGCGCCGTTATGCGCATCTCGGCACGGGCAACTACCATCCGGTCACGACCCGCCTGTATACCGACTACGCCCTGCTGACGTCCAACCAGGATCTGTGCGAGGACGTGCACAAGATCTTCCTCCAGGTGGCAAGCCTCGGACGCGCGCCCAAGCTCAGCCTGATGTACCAGTCGCCGCTGACCTTGGGCCAAGGGCTCATCAAGAAGATCCTGGCAGCCGCCGAGCAGGCCCGCAAGGGAGAAACGGCGATCATCTACGCCAAGATGAATGCGCTGACCGAATACGGCATCGTCGACGCCCTCTACGAAGCTTCCCAAGCCGGGGTCACCATCGACCTCCTGGTGCGCGGCGAATGCCGGCTGCGCCCCGGCGTCAAGGGTCTCTCGGACAACATCCGCGTCCGCTCCATCGTCGGACGTTTCCTGGAACACACCCGTGTGTTCTACTTCCGCACCGGCGAAGACGAAGAAATGTACCTCTCCAGCGCCGACTGGATGACCCGGAACATCCACCGCCGCGTGGAAACCATGTTCCCGGTACTGGACGAGAGCATCAAGAAGCGGGTCATGCGGGAGATTTTCGAGACTTACTCTGCGGACAACTGCCAGAGCTGGCAGCTGGAACCCGACGGCACCTACACCAAGACCCCCATCGGCCGCGGGCACAAGCGGTTCGCCGCGCAGGAAGCGTTGATGGCCATGCACGGAGAGATTGATGAGTCCTACGTATAGCGTCCTGGATCTCGGATCCAACAGCTTCCACATGATCTACGCCCGCGTGGAGGAGGACGGAAAAATCACTGTTCTCGACAAGTTCAAGCAGTACGTCTCGCTCGGGGCCGGCCTCAAACAAAACGGCGAAATCCGGGATCGTTACCAGCATGCCGCCGTCAACTGCCTCCGGGAAGCCTCCAAGGTAATCCGTCGGCAACAGCCCGACTATTTCTCTGCAGTCGCGACCAATGCCTTCCGCTGCCAGAAGGACGACTATTTCAAGAATCTGTGCGAACGCGCGCTGGGACGCCCGATCCGCGTCCTGAGCAGCGAGGAGGAAGGCGATTACATCTACCGAGGAGTGGTGCAGACCACCCCCCTGTCCGGTCAAGACAACTGCATCCTCGACATCGGCGGCAGCAGCACCGAATTCATCCTCGGCAGCGGTGCCCGCGCCAGCTGCATCCTGAGTTGGCAGCTCGGCAGCGCCATTCTGACTGAACGCTTTTTCGACACCCGCACACTGCGCCCCGCCAACTGGCAGGCCGCAGTCGATTACGCGGATGAAACCATGACGCTGGCTGGCAAAGGCCGCATTCACCTGCCCGGCATTGAGACGATGTATGGTGCTTCCGGGGCCATTCGCGCCATCAGCAACACCATGATCAAACTAGGCGTCAACGATACCGGAACCATCGATGCCGAAGCAGTGGAAGAGTTGGTTCAAAGCCTGCTGAACATCCGGATTGGGTCTCGCTTCAAACACCTGGACCGTTACCGGGTACAGGTTTTTCTTGGTGGGCTCGCAATCCTGCACGCCATTTTCGAATTACTGGACGTTCGCGACTTGAAGCCGACCCGAGGGGCAATCCGGGAAGGCGTGCTGCTGGAAATGCACCAACAGGCACTGACTACTGCAAAAGCCGCATAGCTCTCACACCAGTCCTGCAGTATCCGGGCAGGCTAGTTCTGCTCTTAGAAACCTTTGGGCCGAAATTCTTTCAGACCAGGCATCTCACTAACTCTTTCTCCTAGGTCCTTCATAAGCGCGTCGATACTTTTAAAAGATTTAACGTCGCCACGCTGAGCGGCCCGCATGGCAGCGACAGTCTCCGCATTTGGCACCAACGGTTTGGGCTTCCTGACATTGTCTTGAAAATCAAACATATAGCCTAGATTGGAACAAATTAAAATTTGGGGTCCGTATTTTACCTACTTTCTAACTAAAGAGCAGGCGCCCTTCGGGGCGCCTGTTTCTTGGGAATTCTAAAAAATAGGGTGTCATGCGTAATGTTTCGTACGCAATACAATCGATTTCCGGCTGAGGTGTCAGCGATCCGCCAAAATGTTCGGCTCGGCCATTTCTGGATTGGGCGCCACTTCGGCCCGCAGTTTTAACCCCAGAGCATCGACGACCTTGAGGATCGTATTGAGGCTGGGATTGCGGCTTCCCGAAAGCGCCTTGTAAAGGCTTTCGCGAGACAGGCCGGTATCGCAGGCGACTTGCGACATGCCCTTGGCTCGGGCAATGTCGCCGAGGGCCTTGGCGATAAGTGCGGCATTGCCCTCAGCTTCCGCTATGGAAGCCTCCAGATATGCGGCCATTTCCTCTGGCGTACGCAGATGCTCCGCGACATCGTAAGGCGAGGTCATCGTTTTTTTGATTATGGTATCCATCTACAGGTCTCGCACGCTGTCCAACCATATAGCGCAAACATCCGTCTTGCGGACTTCGGCCATCGGCAATTGTAGCCTTCTGGATACAAAAATCAAGTCGTTTCTAATTCCAATCCCATACAGCCCTTGAAGACCTAAAGCCTCCCAACCGGCAATCGGACGGTATTGTCAGTGTACAATAAGACGGTCTAGTAACCGGCAATCGGACGATCTATTAGTGTACAATCTTCCGGTCTAGGCATCAGGATCCAGTCGCCCCGCCCACACATGCCCTCACTTCCATCCCTGTTCCCTCGGCTGATTGAATCGACGATCCGTACTGCGTTGGCGGATACCCCTGTCGTATGCGTGACTGGCCCCCGGCAAAGCGGAAAGACAACGCTGGTGCGCAACATGGAGACAAATCGCGCTTTCTACAGCCTGGAACAAGACATTCACTACAGATTCGCCTCCTCGGACCCCGATGGCTTCATCGCATCCCTACCGGATTATGTATGTCTCGATGAAGTCCAACGGGTTCCCGCTTTATTCCATGCCCTCAAAATCAGCGTAGACCAGGACCGGCGCCCCGGACGTTTCCTGCTGACCGGCTCGGCCAACCCGCTGCTGGTGCCCAAGGCTTCCGAATCCTTGGCTGGCCGCATGGAAGTCGTCCAGTTGCAACCACTGACGGAAGCGGAAAAAGAGCGGAAACCGGGACGCTTCCTGTCTGATTTTCTGAGCGGCGGCTTCAAGCCCCGCCTCAGGCCCAAGACGACTCTACCCAAGTCGACGTTGGAGCAGCGGCTGGTTGCAGGTGGATACCCTGAAGCCCTTACACGAACTTCCGATCGCACCCGGCAATGGCACCGGCAGTATCTGCGCAGCCTCATCGAACGGGACGTGAAAGAAGCCGCGCGAGTCAGAGGAGCGAACGAGTTGGAACGTTTGATGAAACTGCTGGCCCTCCGCACCGGGCAGCTCCTCAATGTCAGTAATCTGGCAAACGACGCCGGCCTGCACAGGGAAACCATCGAAAATTACATTGCAGTGCTTGAGCGCATCTTTCTGGTACGGCGTTTGCCCGCATGGCACAGCAATGCGAGCAGGCGACTTCTCAAATCACCAAAAATCCACTTTCTCGATAGTGGACTGGCGGCGACCTTGATCGACTTGACCGTGGACAGTTGGAACGATGACCGGGACCACATGGGGCATCTTCTGGAATCGTTTGCGCTTCAGCAACTCATCGCCCAAGCCGCCTGGTCGGATCCCAACTTGAACTTTTGGCATTACCGCGACAAGGACCAAGTGGAAGTGGATGTCGTCCTGACTCGAGGGCGCAAGGTTTGGGGGGTCGAGATCAAGGCCTCTGTCTCACTGGGCTCCGACGCCGGCCAAGGGCTGACACGGCTCGCAAACAAATGCAAAAAAGATTTCGTCCACGGCATCGTGCTCTATAACGGACAAGATATTTTCCCAGTGAATGATGAGCGCATACTGGCCGTGCCGTTGCGCGAATTGTGGAAGAGATGAATGGCGCTTTCCACCTGAATGCGGACGAGTAGTTCACCCAACTCTTGGAGCTTTCTTGAGCCTTTACCATTCCTAATCTTTATAATCAGCACCGCAACTAAAGCCGCCACCCTAGATTCAGCATGCCACGCCTGCCCCGCCCGCATTCCAGCGTAATCGTCGACGGATTGGAACGGGCACCTGCCCGCTCCATGCTGCGTGCCGTTGGTTTCAACGACGGTGACTTCCGTCGCCCCCAGATTGGCATCGCCTCCACCTGGAGCGAAGTGACACCCTGCAACATGCACATCGACCGGCTGGCCCGCCAAGCAGCCACAGGTGCCGACCAGGCTGGCGGCAAATCCGTCACCTTCAACACCATCACCATATCCGACGGCATCTCCATGGGCACCGAGGGCATGAAATATTCCCTGGTCTCCCGGGAATTGATCGCCGACACCATTGAAGCGGTAACCGCCGGGGAAGGTTTCGACGCACTGGTGGCGATCGGCGGCTGCGACAAGAACATGCCGGGCTGCCTGATGGCAATCGCGCGGCTCAATCGTCCGGCCGTGTTCGTTTACGGCGGCACCATCGCCCCCGGACGGCACCGCGGGAAAAACGTCGACATCATCTCAGTGTTCGAAGCAGTTGGAGAACGCGCCAAGGGCAAGATTTCCGGGAAAGAATTGACCGCGATTGAATCTTGCGCCATTCCCGGGGCTGGTTCATGCGGCGGCATGTACACCGCCAACACCATGGCCTCGGCAATCGAAGCGCTGGGCATGAGCCTGCCCGGCAGTTCGGCACAGATGGCAACCTCCAAGGCCAAGCGGGAAGACTGCCGCCAAGCTGGCGAAATGGCAGTCCAGTTGCTGAAGCTCGGCATTACCCCGCGCGACATCATGACGCGCAAGGCCTTTCTTAATGCCATTGCCGTAGCGACCGCCCTGGGCGGCTCCACCAATGTCGTCCTGCATCTGCTGGCCATGGCCCGCTCCATGGGCGTACGCCTTTCGCTGGACGACTTCACGCGGGTCGGCCGCAAGGTGCCCGTGGTCGCGGACCTGCGCCCATCCGGCCGCTACATGATGTCGGAACTGGTCCGGATCGGAGGGATCCGTCCCCTGATGAAGCGCCTGCTGGACGCCGGACTCCTGCATGGAGACTGTCGGACGGTCACCGGGCGCACCATGGCCGAAGATCTCGATAAAACGCCGGACTATCCGGAAAACCAGAAGATCATCCTTCCGCTTTCAGACCCGATCAAGCCAGACGGCCATTTGGTCATCCTGCGCGGAAACCTGGCGCCTGAGGGTGCCGTGGCCAAGATCACCGGCAAGGAAGGCTCCACCTTCGCCGGACGAGCCCGCGTGTTCGATTCCGAAGAACGGGCCCTGCGCGCCATTCTTGACGGTTCCATCCGTGCCGGCGACGTGGTGGTAATCCGTTACGAAGGCCCCCGCGGCGGACCCGGCATGCGCGAGATGCTTGCCCCGACTTCCGCCATCATGGGCCGAGGGCTCGGCAGCGACGTGGCCCTGATTACCGACGGACGCTTCTCCGGCGGCTCACACGGATTTGTAATCGGGCACATTACCCCGGAAGCCGCAGTTGGCGGCCCGCTGGCTCTGGTTAAAAATGGCGACCGCATCGCCATTGATGCCACGCGCCGGGAAATTACCCTGAAAGTGCCAAAGAGGGAACTTGATCGACGCCAGAAGGCTCTGAAGCCGCGCCGCCCGCGCTACCGCACCGGCGTGCTTGCAAAATATGCGCGCAGCGTGCGCTCCGCTTCGGAAGGTGCAGTAACGGATGTGGCTGACTAAATCAGCCGTTTCTGGATACTCGCCGCACTAATCCCGAAACTCAGTAGCCTCCTTTGCGGCGGCTCTCGGGCAGCCCGGAAATACGCCCTCCCTGCTTGCTCGGGTCTCCGGGAAATAGGTCGTAGAGGGTCTTGGCGTTGATCTTCTCGTTCCAGAGCCCGCCCAGGTATTTCACCAGGTTGCGGGTGTTCGGCTGGTTTCCGGCGTTCTGGAAAAACTCCTCCCGAAGATGTTTGATGATATCCCAGTGTCGTTGTGTCAGTTCCAGGTCCTCTGAATTCGCGATGTGTTCGGCCAAGCCTTCGCTCCAATCGTCCGCATTGACCAGGTAACCGTTCGGCGTGATCTCAATCGTCTTTCCGTCAAATTCGATGCTCATGCAATCCTCCGTGAATCTCTGAAGAAAAGATTAAAAAACGATGTCCAAATTATAACGAGTGTCCTTCCCAAACCAATCGGACTTTGACCCTAGGAATTGTATGGGAAACGCTACGCCGTCGCCATGTCTTTTGCGTGGCGACGCACCTGCATACGGATATCCTCACCGCGTTCAACCAGTTCTTTTGACAATTCATGCACCTTTTGAGCATTCAGCCAAAACTCCGGAGTCTGTTCAAAAAACTCAGCCAGTGCGATTGCCGTCTCCGCATTGACGCTCCGACGCTCATGCACGATCTCATGTAGACGGGTGACTGGCAGTCCCATCGCACGAGCCACAGCACGCGCGGACAACCCCATCCCCTCAAGCTGCCCGCGCAGCAGCACTCCGGGATGGGCTGTAATTCGTTTTGCTGGAGTTAATGTCATTTCGTTGTTACGGGGTTCTGCAGACTTAATATTATGACTCCCGTGTCAAGACCCTGAAGCTCTCCGGAAAAATGGTGCCTCTAGCGCCCATCCGCCCTACCCCTTAGGGGATATAATAGTCAGTTCCCGGCTTACCCCATAGTGAAATTTATATCTGCCTCAAAATCATTTATCCTACGCACTGGCCACGTGTTTTGACAGGAGGACCGTGAACCATGACAGACGAACAGCATAAAACGCCGATGCTGGACGACCTGGAGCAAGGGCCCTGGCCCAGCTTCATTTCCGGCATCAAGCGACTCCGCGACCAACATCCCGATAAACGGGTCAATGGCGTCGCGAACGACCTTCTCGGTCAATTAGAACATTCCTACGAAACCCGCAAGGGCTACTGGAAAGGAGGCACAGTCAGCGTCTACGGATACGGCAGTGGCATCATCCCGCGTTTCTCCGAAGTCGGCGCCACCTTCCCCGCCTCCAGAGAATTCCACACCCTTCGCGTACAGCCGCCCGCCGGCAACTACTACACCACCGACATTCTCCGCCAACTCGGCTCCAGCTGGGAACGCTGGGGTTCCGGCCTGGTGACTTTCCACGGCCAGACCGGCAACATCATGTTCATCGGCGCCAGCACGGAGAACACCCAGCACTTCTTCGACGAAATCAACGATTACGGGTTTGATCTCGGCGGAGCCGGCCCCTGCGTGCGGACCGGCATGTCTTGTGTCGGCGCAGCCCGCTGCGAGCAGTCCAACACCGACGAGATGCGTGTCCACCGGACCCTGCTCAACAACTTCACCGACGACGTGCATCGTCCGGCCCTGCCGTACAAGTTCAAGTTCAAGGTGTCCGGTTGCGGCAACGACTGCATGAATTCGATCGAGCGTTCCGATTTCTCCATCATCGGAACTTGGCGCGACGACATGAAGGTCGATCAGGAAGCCATCGCCGGCTACCTCAAGACCAAGGGTCGCCAGTACCTGATCGACAACGTGGTCGCACGCTGTCCGACCAACGCCCTGTCCCTGTCGGACGACGACGAATTGCTGGTCGATGACCGCAACTGCGTGCGCTGCATGCATTGCCTGAACGTGCTGCCCAAGGCCCTGTCTCCGGGAGACGACAAGGGCGTGTCGATCCTGATCGGCGGCAAGCGCACGCTGAAGATCGGCGACCTGATGGGTACCATAATCGTGCCGTTCATGAAGCTTGAGACCGAGGAAGACTACGAGCGTCTGGTCGAACTCGCCGAGGAAACCATCGATTTCTGGGCCGAGAACGGGCTGGAGCACGAACGCTGCGGCGAGATGATCGAGCGCATCGGCCTGGTCAACTTCCTGGAAGGCATCGGCGTGGAGGTGGATCCCAACATGATCAACGAACCGCGCACGAGTTCCTACGTCCGCATGGACGACTGGGAGGAAGAGGCCGAGAAGTGGTTCCACCGCAAGGCGGAAGAGTCCCAGGCTGCGGCCTGAGCGCGGAGGAACTGATTCATGGCCACTGAACATCGCTCGCCCGTCGAATCCGGTTGCCCGGACGGCTTCCAGTACCTGCATCCGCTGATGCGCAAGCATTACGGGAACTGGGCCTATCACGAAGATCCCCGTCCCGGCGTCCTGCGCCATGTCGCGCACAACGGAGAGTCCATCTGGACCGTGCGCGCCGGCACGCAACGCATCCTGGACGTATACACCCTGCGCAAGCTGTGCGACATCGGGGACGAGTTCGGCGACGGCTACGTCCGCTTCACCATCCGCAGCAACATCGAGTACATGGTGGCGAACCAGGAAAAGGTCGAACCACTGATCGATGCACTGGAAGATTCCGGCTTCATCGTCGGCGGCACCAAGAACTCGGTGGCGATGATCTCGCACACCCAGGGCTGGCTGCACTGCGACATCCCCGGCACCGACGCCTCCGGCGTGGTCAAGGCGATGATGGACGAACTGATCGACGAGTTCCGCGGCTGGAACATGCCCAACCGGGTGCACATGACCACGTCCTGCTGCCAGATCAACTGCGGCGGCCAGGGCGACATCGCGATCAATGTCCAGCACACCAAACCGCCCAAGATCAACCACGACCTGGTCTCCAACGTCTGCGAGCGTCCGTCCGTGGTGGCGCGCTGCCCGGTAGCGGCCATCCGCCCTGCCCTGGTCAACAACAAGCCTTCGCTTGAAGTCGACGAGAAGAAGTGCATCTGCTGCGGCGCCTGCTACCCGCCCTGCCCGCCCATGCAGATCAACGACCCGGAGCACACCAAGCTCGCCATCTGGGTCGGCGGCAACCACTCCAACGCCCGCGGCAAGCCGACCTTCCAGAAACTGGTTGCGGCCGGCATCCCGAACAATCCGCCGCGCTGGCCAGAGGCCACCGCCGTGGTCAAGCGCATTCTGCGCGCCTACCGCGACGATGCCCGGGACTGGGAGCGCATGAACGACTGGATCGAGCGGATCGGCTGGCCTCAGTTCTTCGAACGCACCGGCCTGCCGTTCACCAAGTTCCATATCAACAACTGGCGCGGTTCCCGGGCCAGCTTGAACGCTTCGGCGCACATCCGCTTCTGAGCCTTGACTCCTGGGAAGTGCCACCGTGAAATTCGGAATCCTGGTCAACGAGGGTCCTTACCAGCACCAAGCCTCTGATAGTGCCTATCAGTTCGCCCAGGCGGCGCTGACCGCCGGGCACGAGGTGTACCGCGTGTTCTTCTACCACGACGGGGTCAACAACGGCACCCGGCTGACCGTGCCGCCACAGGACGACCGCAACGTCGTGGATCGCTGGTCGGAACTGGCCGAGAAACACAGCCTGGACCTGGTCCTCTGCGTGGCCGCCGCGCAGCGCCGCGGCCTGCTGGACGCCGACGAGGCCCAGCGCCATGGCAAGGACGCCGACAACATCGCCCCGGGCTTCCGCATCTCGGGACTCGGGCAACTGATCGAAGCTGCCATCCAGTCGGACCGGCTGGTGACTTTCGGAGACTGAGAATGAGCGAAGAAGGCATCGTCAAGAAGCTCATGTACGTCAACCGCAAGGCGCCGTACGGCACCATCTATGCGCTGGAATCGCTGGAAGTGGTCCTGATCGGCGCGGCGTTCGACCAGCAGGTCAGCCTGGCCTTTGTCGACGACGGCGTGTACCAGTTGACCCGGAGCCAAAACACCGACGGCATCGGCATGAAGAACTTCTCGCCGACCTACGCCGCGCTCGGCGACTACGACGTCCGCTACATCTACGTGGAACGCGAATCATTGGAGGCGCGCGGGCTGACCGTCGAGGACCTGATGCCTCTCACCTACGAGGACGAGGACGACGACTGGGCGGAGAAGGAGTCGCTGCGCGTCGTCGACAGCAGCGAACTGGCCACGCTGATGAGTGAACAAGACGTGGTGCTGAGTTTCTAACCATGAGCCTGCTGCACACCGTCAACAAGTCTCCGTTCGAGCGCAACTCGCTGGAGTCCTGCCTGCGGCTGGCTGAAGACGGCCATGCGGTACTGCTGATCGAGGACGCCGCAGTGGCGGCCCTAGACGGCACCGCACACACGGAAACGATCAAGAACGCAACCGGGCGCCTGTCCATGTACGTGCTGGGCCCCGACCTTGACGCGCGCGGTCTTTCGAGAGACCGCGTCATCGACGGCATTGAAATCGTCGATTACGACCGATTTGTGGCGCTCACGTGCGAGCACGACAGCGTCCAATCCTGGTTATAACTAAAGGGAACTACACACTAGACGATCCCATCTAGCATTCGCACACGGTTGACAGATGCAAGCACAATGTTACCATGATCTTGGCCCTAGGAATTGGGGTGACGGGACGGGGAGAGGACAACGAAGCGGGGGTGTTTCGGCATCTAGTGGATACCGTCTAAGATCCGTCAACAGCGCACGGTTGACAGATGCAACGCCGCCGTGTGCGGCATTTCCAAAGGCCCCCCGGTACTGTCTATGTGGGGGCCTTACTTTTTGGAATCGTCTTGTACGTAAATCCCTAACTAAAACAGTCTCAACGAGACGGGAGTCACATCATGCCCCTTGAAGTGAACGGCAAAAGCTACGAAACTGACGAAGAAGGCTATCTGGCCAACATCAATGAATGGGAGCCCGGACTGGCGGATGCCATGGCCGAAGCGGATGGCACCAGCCTGGGCGACAACCATTGGGAAGTCATCAACTTTCTTCGCGAATACTACGAGGAATACCAGATCGCTCCGGCGGTCCGCGTCCTGACCAAGGCGATCGGCAAGAAACTGGGCAAGGACAAGGGCAACAGCAAGTACCTGTACGAGCTTTTCCCTTACGGCCCAGCCAAACAAGCCTGTAAATACGCAGGTCTGCCGAAACCGACCGGTTGCGTCTGACCGGCGCGCGGCCGCCTGCCGGCGGCTCCGACGCACGTTGACATGGATGCAGCAAGCCTAGCCCTGACCTTCCTCTATTACGGCGCCACCCTGGTGCTGGTGCTGGGCCTCGCCCTGCGCATCCGCCGGTACGCCACGGTTCCGGCCCCGCTCAAGATCCCGACCACGCCGGCCCCGACCAGTCGCACCGGCGTCGTCCTGCGCATGATCCGGGAATTGACCCTGTTCGAGAGCCTGTTCAAGTCGAACAAGTGGATCTGGCTGTTCGGCTGGATGTTCCACTTCGGCCTGCTGCTGGTCCTGCTTCGCCACCTGCGCTACTTCACCGATCCCGTCTGGGGTTGGGTCGCGTTCCTGCAGCCGTACGGAAAGTACGCCTCCCTGATGATGGTGATCGGGCTGCTGGGGCTCTGGTTCCGACGCCTGGCGGTTGACCGGGTGCGCTATATCTCCGCACTGTCCGACCACCTGATGCTGGCCCTGCTGATTGCCATCGGCGCCACCGGCATCGCCATGACCTTCGCCTTCGGCACGGACGTGGTAGCCGTCAAGGCGTTCTTCCTCGGGCTGATGTGGTTCGACTGGCAGACGCTGCCGTCCGACCCGCTCCTCTACTCGCACCTGGTGCTCGTTGCCCTGCTGATGCTGGTCTTCCCGTTCAGCAAGTTGCTGCACGCCCCCGGCGTGTTCTTCAGCCCCACCCGCAACCAGGCCGACAACCCCAGGGAACACCGTCACGTCTCCGCCTGGGCGCTGAAACTCGAGAAAGGAAATGGCTGAGCAACCCGCCTTCGACGTCCCGGAACTCAAGCCGTATCCGGTCATCCCGAAGCTGGTCGAGGATACGATGGCGCATAGCCAGCCGTTCGTCGCCAAATCAGACTTCCAGGAGCCGCTCGGCTTCCCGGGTGAACTGGTCGACGACTGGCAGGACGTCGCGATCAAGAAGATGGGCGAGCTGACGGATCACTACCGCTCGCTGCAGGTGTTCCTCGATTCCTGCGTCAAGTGCGGCGCCTGCACCGACAAGTGCCACTACTATCTCGGCACCACCGACCCGAAGAACATGCCAGTCGCCCGCCAAGACCTGTTCCGCAAGGTGTACCGGCGCTACTACACGTTCGCCGGCAAGTATATGCCGTGGCTGGTTGGCGCCGAGGATCTGACCGAAGAGGTGCTCGACGACTGGTACAAGTATTTCCACCAGTGCTCGCAATGCCGCCGCTGCTCAGTGTACTGCCCCTACGGCATCGACACCGCGGAGATTTCGATGGCGGCGCGCGAGGTCATGGACTCGATCGGCAAGGGTCAGAAGTACTGCAACGAGATCATCGGCAAGGTGCACACCATCGGCAACAACCTGGGCCTGCCGGAACCGGCCCTGCTGGACACTTTGGAAGGCCTGGAAGAAGAAATCGAGGAAGACACCGGGGTCGCGGTCAAGTTCCCGCTGGACCAGAAAGGGGCCGACATCCTGCTGGTGACCCCCTCGGCCGACTTTTTTGCCGAGCCCCATGTCGACGGCCTGATCGGATACGCCAAGGTCCTGCATGAGGCCGGCTTGTCCTGGACCCTGAGCTCGCACGCTTCGGAAGCGGCCAACTTCGGCATGTTCATCGGCAGCTACGAAAACATGCGCAAGGTCGCCCTGCGCATCCGGGAGGCGGCGCTGGACCTCGGCGTGAAGCGCATCGTGTTCGGCGAATGCGGCCATGCCTGGCGGGTCGCGTACAGCTTCCTCAACACGCTGGCCGGCCCCTTCGACTTCCTAGACCCCCAATATCCGGTCCCCCAGCACATCTGCGAGGTCACCCACGGCCTGATCCAGGAAGGACGGCTCCGCCTGGACAAGTCGCAGAACGACGACATGGTGCTGACCTACCACGATTCCTGCAACGTGGCCCGCGCCTCGCGCATGGGAGACATCCCGGGCGGCCAGTTCGAGATCCCGCGCGCGATCATCCGCGCCAGCTGCAACCATTTCTACGACATGCCGGCCGATACCGTCCGCGAAGCGACATACTGTTGCGGCGGCGGCGGCGGGCTTCTGACCGACGACCTGATCGAGCTGCGCGTCAAGGGCGCCCTGCCTCGCATGGAGGCCCTCCAGCAGGTCGTCGAGGACCACGGCGTCACCCATATGGCCGCCATCTGCGCCATCTGCAAGAGCCAGTTCGCCAAGGTCCTGACCTATTACGGATTCCAGATGGACCAGATCGTCAGCGTTCACCAGTTGGTGAGCAATGCCATCATCCTGACCGGAAGCGAACAAGAGAAGGAGGCCGAGCTGAGCGAGGCCGCCTGAAGACCACTCCCAGGAGAACCCTATGAGCAGTTCAAACGAGTCCCCAATGGAACAGAAACTCACCTTCCGTCGTTTCGAAGACGAGGACTACCAGTGGTCCAAGCCGGGAGACTCGATCTTCGAAGCGGATCATTCGCACAAGTGCCCCACTTACGTGCACCGCACGCCGCCGTGCCAGGGCAGTTGCCCGTCCGGCGAGGACATCCGCGGCTGGCTGGACATCGTGCGCGGCATCGAGACCCCGCCGGAAGGCATGAGCATGCAGGAATACGCCTTCCGCCGCTCGACCGACGCCAACCCGTTCCCATCCATGATGGGCCGGGTCTGCCCTGCCCCGTGCCAAGACGGCTGCAACCGCAACCATGTCGAGGATTTCGTCGGCATTAATTCAGTCGAGCAGTACATCGGCGACGCGGCCTACGACGAGGGCTTCAAATTCGAATGCCCCGAGAAGACCAGCGGCAAGCGGGTCGCCATCATCGGCGGCGGTCCGGCCGGCCTGGCAGGCGCCTACCAGTTGCGCCGCCGCGGCCATGCCAGCACCGTCTTCGAAAGCCAGGAGGAACTCGGCGGCATGATGCGCTACGGCATCCCCGGCTACCGCACACCCCGCTCTTACCTAGACCGCGAGATCGAGCGCATCCTGGAGATGGGCGACATCGAGGTGCGCAACAACACCAAGGTCGGAACCGACGTCACCATCGAGGAACTGGAGAAGGAATTCGACGCCATCCTCTGGGCGCTCGGTTGCCAGACCGGACGCAAACTGCCGGTCCCCAACAGCGATGCCCCGAACTGCATCTCCGGCGTTGCTTTCCTCGAAGCCTTCAACAAGGGCCACCTGCAAGTGACCGCCAATCGCGTCATCTGCGTCGGCGGCGGCGACACCTCCATCGACGTGGTTTCCGTGGCACGGCGCCTCGGCAATATCCCGAGCATGGACGAGAAACTACGCCCCGAGCATGTCGTGGGCGGTTACGTGGCACATGATGCCGCAATGGCCGCGGCCCGTGAAGGAGCCAACGTGACGCTGACCTCCCTGTTCCCCAAGGAGGAGATGACCGCAGCCGAGCACGAGGTGCACGATGCCCTGCGCGAGGGTGTCGACATTCGCGACGGCGTCATGCCGGTCGAGGTGCTGCTGGACGACACCGGCCGCGCCCGCGCCCTGAAAATGGCGGAATGCACCATAGAAGAAGGCCGTCCGAGCCCCGTGGAAGGCACGGAATTCGAAATCGAGGCCGACCTGATCGTGTCCGCGATCGGCCAGGGCGGCGACCTCAGCGGCGGCCTGGAAGCACTCGACAACGGCCGCGGGCTGATCGATGCCAGCAAGTTCTTCGAGGTCGAGGGCCGGCCCGGGCACTTCGTGGCGGGCGACATCATCCGCCCGCACCTGCTGACGACCGCCATCGGGCAAGCATCCATTGCCGCCGAGGGTATCGACCAGTATCTGAAAGATGTCGAACTGCGCAAGCGCCCGAAAGTGGATGTGCATCACTTCGACCTTTTGGCAAAACTGAGCGAAGCGGGGCTGGATCCCTCCCCCTACGACGTCGGCGAGACCCGGGGCACCTGCGACAGCGATTTCTCGGTTCACAACTACGAGGACCGCTCAAGCCAGGAAATCATCACCCACGAGAAACTGTTCCTCGCCCACTTTCCCTACCAGGCCCGCAACCTGCGAGGCGAGTCCGGGCCCGACAGCGAAGCCGTGCTGGGCCACTTCGAGGAACGCGTGGTCGGCCTGAGCGAGGAGGAAGCCGTCTCCGAGGCCGGGCGCTGCATGAGCTGCGGCATGTGCTTCGAATGCGACAACTGCGTCGTGTTCTGCCCACAGGATGCCGTGTTCCGGGTCAAGAAAGACGAGCACACGACCGGGCGCTACGTCGACACCGATTACGACCGTTGCATCGGTTGCCACATCTGTGCTGACGTCTGCCCAACCGGCTACATCGACATGGCTCTGGGAGAGCATTAATTCTGGGGTGATCTGCACGCCATGCGAGCAATTCTGCTCATGCTGTCAGTTGTCGCACTGACAGCGTTCTCAAACGCTTCGGCTGAAGGGTTGGGGCCGTTTATTCCCAAAGCCAAGGGCGAGCAGTGCGTCGAACCCACCCAGGTGATGCGCGAACGCCACTGGGAATTCATCCTGCATCAGCGCGACGAGACCATGTACAAGGGCATCCGCACCACGCGCCATTCCCTGAAAAACTGTCTGGAATGCCATGTGCAACCAGACGAGGAAGGACGCTTTCCGCGAAGTTCCGAGACGACCCACTTCTGCACCAGTTGCCATGTCTTCGCCAGCGTCCGCATCGACTGCTTCGAGTGCCATGCCGACCGTCCGCATGAGGCCTACAGCGTGATCCCCCGCCACTCCCGATTGAGCCTGAACGACCTGTTCCGCAGGAGACCCGTCCAATGAGCCTGGATCTCACCCGGCGCGAATTTCTGCAGGGAGCCGGCGCAGCCGGTGCCTTGACTCTCGCCCCCGGCGTGTTCCTCTACGCCAAGGACCCGGAAGTCCCGGTGACCGATGCCGTGCGCTGGGGACTGCTGGTGGACACCCGGCTGTGCCAGGAAGACTGCGACGCCTGCGTGACTGCCTGCAACGAGGAACACAACCTGGAAGATCTCGGCCGCCCCGAAACCGATGCGCAGTGGATTCGGAAACTGACCGTCCGCGACCCGCTCGGAGGGCGGGCGATCTCGCTGCCGATGATGTGCCAGCACTGCGAGCATCCGCCCTGCGTGGATGTCTGCCCGACAGGTGCTTCGTTCCGCCGCGTGGACGGCATCGTGCTGGTCGACAAGCATACCTGTATCGGCTGCCGCTACTGCATGATGGCCTGCCCCTACAAGGCGCGCTCGTTCATCCATGAAAACCTGACTGAACAGTTGCCCCACGCGCCGCGAGGCAAGGGCTGCGTCGAAAGCTGCACGATGTGCGTGCACAAGGTCGACGCCGGAGAAAACACGACTGCCTGCGCGGAAGCCTGTCATAAGGATGGGCATCAAGCCATCCTGTTCGGAGATCTGAACGACCCGGACAGTGAAATCTCCAAGCGCATCCGGGAGTTCGGCGCGACCCAGATCCGGGCCGACCTCGGGCTCAACACCGGCGTACGCTACCAGAACCTATGAGCGTCGCCTCGATCCGCTACGCCACCCTGGACGCCGGTCGAAGTTACTGGGGCCTGCTCGCCGTGCTGGCGGGCGTGACGCTGGTCGGGTTGGCCGGATTCCTCCACCTGGAGCACGAGGGCCATTGGATCACCGGCATGAACAACCAGGTCGTGTGGGGCATTCCGCACGTCTTCGCCGTGTTCCTGATCGTCGCCGCATCCGGCGCTCTGAATGTCGCGTCCATCGCCTCCGTATTCGGACAAGTCACCTACAAGCCACTGGCCCGCCTGTCCGGGCTGCTGGCTGCAGGCCTCCTGATCGGCGGCTTGGTCATCCTGGTACTGGATCTCGGCCGGCCAGACCGGCTGATCGTGGCCATGACCTACTACAACTTCAAGTCCATCTTCGCCTGGAACATCTTCCTGTACACCGGGCTGCTGGCCGTGATCGCTCTATATATGTTCGTGCTATTCCAGCCTGCATTCGCCCGCTGGACCCGGGCCGCCGGCACCTTGGCCTTGCTGTGGCGCCTCATCCTGACCACCGGTACCGGCGCAATCTTCGGTTTTCTGGTCGCCCGCCAGGGATACGACGCGGCCATCATGGCACCCCTGTTCATCATCATGTCGTTCTCGTTCGGCACGGCCGTGTTCATGCTGGTCCTGACCGCGGCCTGCCGCGGTTCCGGGCGAGTGCTCGGTGACGCCCTGCTGTTCCGCCTGAAGAACCTGCTCGCCGTATTCGTCTCTGCGGTGCTTTACTTCGTCCTGGCGTACCACATCACCAATCTCTATGCCACCGAGCACCATGGCTATGAAGCATTCATCCTGAATTTCGAGAGCCTGTATTCGAAGCTTTTCTGGCTCGGACAGGTCGGCCTCGGTTCTCTCTTGCCGCTCGCCCTGTTCTACTCCCCGAAGACCCGGAACTGCCGCGTCAGCACGCTTGTCGGCGCAGGGCTGGTCATCCTCGGCGGTCTGATCCAGATGTACGTCATCATCATCGGCGGACAGGCGTACCCACTGATCCTGTTCCCCGGCATGGAGGAAAGCAGTTCGTTCTATGACGGCGTGGTTGCCTCCTATATCCCGAGCATCTGGGAATTCCTGCTGGGCTTCGCCGGTGTTGCCATCAGCTTGATTGTTGTGGTCGCAGGCTTGGGCGCATTGGGCATCCTCCCCGAGGGCCTGTCGGATCCCAAGCCGGCCAGTTAGGCTTTACCCATGCCCGGCCAGAACCGCCGGATCTACCTGTCGGCAAGCCGGAAGTCCAGCGGCAAGACCTGTCTCTCCATCGGCCTCCTGCACACGCTCAGCCAGCGAGGGGTCACTACCCAGCCTTTCAAGAAAGGGCCCGACTACATCGATCCGATGTGGCTGTCCCGCGCCGCCGGGCGGCCCTGCTACAACCTGGACTACAACACGCAGACCGACCGCGAAATCCTTGAGACCGCGGCTCGTGGCGCAACCGCAGACTGTTCCCTGATTGAGGGCAACTTGGGGCTGTTCGACGGCATGGCGGAAGATGGCTCCGACAGCAATGCGGCCCTCGCCAAACTGCTCCAAGCACCCATTGCGCTCGTGCTGGACTGTGAAGGAATGACCCGCGGCATCGCGCCATTGGTCCTTGGCTACCAGGAGTTCGACTCCGAACTGCAGTGGGCTGGCGTGATTCTCAATCGGACCGGCGGCAGTCGGCACGAATCCAAGCTCATCCATGCTTTGGAACAGCACACCGACCTGCCGGTATTGGGTGCCGTCGGAAGATCCCCGGACATGCAATTGACCGAGCGTCACCTCGGACTTATCACCCATATGGAACAGGCCGACGCGGATCAACGCATCGAAAAAATGGGTCAGGTCGTGGCTGGGAGTGTTGATGTCGATCGACTGATTGACTTGGTAAGCAGTCCAACTGCGGATCCGGAAACCGGAACGTCAGCATCTCTGCCCACGCCGGACCTGCGCATCGGCTATGCCCGGGATGCCGCATTCGGGTTCTACTACGCGGATGATCTGGAACAGTTCGCTCAATTGGGTGCGGAATTGGTGCCGTTTGATGTGCTGCATGACACCGAACTTCCCGAGATGGACGGCCTGTGGCTCGGTGGCGGGTTTCCGGAAACCCAAGCCAAAGCCCTGTCAGCCAATGCTCCGATGAAAGAAGCCCTACGCGACCGCATCATGGCCGGATTGCCAACTTATGCCGAGTGCGGCGGTCTCATGTACCTGTCTAGGCAAATCTCTTGGGAGGATCAGACTCACGAGATGGTCGGCATTGTCCCCGGCGATTGCGTGATGGACTCGCGTCCGCAAGGGCGGGGACTGGTGGAACTGGAAACCACGGATGACTTTCCTTGGCCCGAAGTGCCCTCAGGCCTGCAGGTGTCCGCACATGAATTTCATTACTCGCGCCTCGAAAATTTGGATGGCGACCTTCGTTGGGGCTGGCGAGTCCAGCGTGGCATTGGCACGACCGAGGAAATGGATGGGTTAATCTTGGGCAACCTGCTTGCTAGTTACTGCCACCTGCGTCACACAGAACGCTTTGAATGGATTCGGTATTTTTTGAAATATGTGCGGGAACGCGCGAGCAAGTAGTTTCTAATATTTTCGGTGCAGGAATAATGCCTTGATTTATTCTAGAAGTAAGGATATAATTAGAAAAGTAATGATAGTTATATTAATCAATGCTTGAATCAGCCATCACATCCAAGGGGCAGACTACGCTGCCGAAGCCTGTGCGGGAGGCGCTCGGAGTTTCTCCAGGAGACCGTGTACGCTATGTCGTTCTTGATGACGGCATTCGAATCTTGCCTCTGCGGTCCATCAAAACATTATTTGGTGCATGCAAATCCCACTATAGCGGGCCACCGGCAACATTAGAAGACATGGACCGCGGCATTGCGAAAGGGGCATGCGAAGAATGATCGCACTTGATACGAACATATTGGTTCGTTATCTGCTTGACGACGATGAACACCAAGCAAAGGCGGCTCGAAATTTGCTATCGGGACTGACCCCCGAACAGTCAGGTTTTGTCTGTCGCGAAGTGATAATTGAACTTGCTTGGGTTCTCCAAAACACATATGGGCTCTCTCGCGACATAATTTCGGAAACTCTGGAAGATCTTATTGCCACTAAAGAACTTAAGTTTGAAGCGGCTGATGATGTGGTGTCTGCTATTAATCATTACAGAGAAGGCGGAGCCAACTTACCCGACCGGATGATCGCAGCAGCAGCCAAGCGCCGCGGGGCACATCCTCTCTATACTTTTGACCAGAAACTGGCGCGGCTTGAAGGGGTCTCTCTGCTAGAAACACCAACCTGATACCGCAATACGTTCGCCACTCTACTCCATCAAGTTAACCGCCACTCCTTTTTCCTGCAGGCGATCCGCCCGCACCTGAATGTAACGCTGGAATTCGTCGTATTCCAAATACGCACCCGAAGCGACATAGTCCAGGATGGACTGCACATGAAAGGCCTTGACATAACCTTCGTTCCGGAAAACTTCCTTACCCTCCAAATCGAACATTACTTGCGTCGGGACGACCTTGACTCCCAAATGCATCGCCCAATTCAAGGAGTCCGTCTCTTTCCCTGAGGGGGTTGTCAGCGGTATCTTCTCGCGAATATTCAATACCGCAATCTCGAATTTCTCAAGAACGTCCTGCGTTTCCGGCCGGCGAAAAATATCCTGATGCAATTCGTCGCAACCTAGGCATTCTTTTTGTTCGAACATAACTAGCAGAGGCTTGTCGCGATCGCGATCCGTCAAGTCAAACGGCGGCCCGGACACGGTTGATGACTCGACATGCAGAACACCGCTCCCGGCCTGCTTGTCCTGGCTTCCGTAGTATTCGACGAACCGCTCGCTTGTATAGCGCCGTTCTGAGATGAAACGCATCACGGCCCGGAACCGGGGCGGTGTGTAGTAGCCGTTCATGCGAAAAATGACCGAACCGTCCTCTCCAAAGACCAAAAGGGTCGGGGTGAACATCACTTTGGCCTTCATCGCATACTCCCTTTCAGGCAAGGCTTCCCCGTCCACGTCTGTCACTTCCAGCGCACCAAAAATGTTGATGGCAACGATATCGAAATGCTGCTGCGCATACTCGGCAATGTCGTACTGGCCCAAGTCATTCTCAATGAACATCTTGCAGTACGGGCAGCCATCCTGATAGAAATACAACATCAGGTGGCGGCCTTCCACGGAAGCCTCTTCGATGTCCTCGTTCAGGTCCAGAAACGACTGCTTGAACCACTCCGGATGGGGCACGTAGCCTGGATTGATCATGTCCGAGCCCAACGCAGGGTCAGACTCGGCCCAAGCTGCAGGCCAAGCCAGCGTCCAGATCAAAAGAGCGGCAAAAAGCCTGCGCATAACTCCAGTTATTCTTCAAATTCCAGGTCGTCCATGACCTCATCAATGCCAGCCTGGGCGCAGGCCTCGTCAATTTCCCCGGTCGCGCCAGAAACCCCGACGCCCCCGTAGAACTGGCCTCCCGCCTCAATCGGCAGTCCGCCGCGCAAACGAGTCAACTTCTTACTGGCACGTGCCAAGGGCTTTGGAACTTCCATGCTCGGCAGGCGCATGTTCGCTGAAGTCTTTGCCTTTTTCTTGGCGATTTTGACCGTGACCGGTGAAGCCAACGCATGGCGCAACAACGCCTGAATCCGTCCGTCGCGCGCCACCACCGCAGCAGTGATCTGATAGCCTTCCTTGGCGCAATGTTCCAAGGCGGTCACCACGATCCGCTGGGCAACGTCCGCGGTAATCAACTTGACCGTGACCGTGTTGCCTGCAACGGCAGGTGCCGCAAGGCAAAACAGCAACAAACCTGTAGCGACTCGTTTCATGAATTCCTCCTTTTCAGATTTCAGAGCCCAATCCCTGGGTTGTTTTCAACGTTCAGCAGACGCGGCTGGTTGAGTGTCGCAAGATTGACTTCTTTCTGCGAAAGCAGCCAATTCTTCACTATATCCCAAACCGGCGGCCCCGGCGCCACCGAGCCGACGACTCCCCAACCCGTCACCTTGTAGCGGCGCTTCGGATCCAGCGCCGCGCCGTCGCGGGTGCGCAAATCCCGGAGCCTGTCCCCGATCGGGGCCGTCGGATCCAGACTGTATTCGATCCCGGCCACCCGCACCATGTCCCCTCCCTGCTGCAGGTATGGATCCAGGTTGAAAAGATTGTCCGCCACATCCTCCAGGATTAGCTTGATCTGCTCTCCGCTCATCTCGTTCATGTACGTTTCTGGATACGTGATGGCCGTCTGGGCCAGGACGTGCTCCATGGTTAGGGTTTCGCCCGGCAATACGCTCGTCCCCCAGCGGAAGCCCGGAGACAGGGCGATTTCGGCATCGTAGTGTTCCAGAAGCGCCTCGCAGATTACCTGGTCGAAAGTCCCGTTGAAATTGCCCCGGCGGTACAGGGTTTGCCCCGCCACCGCAAGCGGCTGATTCAGGGTTTCCAAGTGCGGGAACCGCATCTGATCGATCCAGTTCTGCATTTCAGGATCCGGCGGAAGCATCGAGGAGAACACCGGGAGCAAGCGATAGCGGGCATCGACCATGCGGCCCTGCTTCACTTGGAAATCCATGACGCCCAGGAATTTTCCATTCGACCCTGCATTGGTCACCAGCGTGACTCCGCCAGGATTCTTGACCTCGATCGCGGCCGGCACCCCGTCATGGGTATGCCCGCCGAAAATCGCATCCAGTCCCGACACCCGGGAAGCGAGCTTGAGGTCCACGTCCATGCCGTTGTGCGACAACAGCAAAACCAGGCTCGGGTTGTGGCGTGCCCGGATCTCGCCGACCAATGCCTGCAGGGCAGCTTCCTGGATACCGTAATTCCAGTCAGGGACGAATCGCCTGGGATTCGCAACCGGCGTGTACGGGAACGCCTGCCCGATCACAGCCACCTGTACACCCCCGACATCGCGCAGGGTATAAGGCTGGAAGGCATGCCCGGTCTCTTCGTCGAATGCCGGGCGTTCATCGAACAAGGCCTCTTCCGTCAGGAAAACGTTCTGGGCAACGAATTCAGCTTTCGACTGCGCCAGATTGGCGCGCAGCGCTTCTTCTCCGTACGTGAATTCCCAGTGTCCCGTCATTACGTCCACGCCTAGGCGGTTGCACGCTTCCACCATGTCCGCGCCCTGGCTCCACATGGCCGTCGCTGACCCCTGCCAAGTATCTCCGCCGTCCAGCAACAAGGTGCGATCCGCGCCCGCAGCCTCCCTCAGACGTGAAATCAAGGTGGATAGATGTGCAAAGCCCCCCACCTTGCCGTATTTCTCCGCCAAAGACGGGAAATCGAGGTGGGTCAGCGCATGTGCTTCCGCACTACCTGCATTCAGGCCAAAGTGATCCAGGAAAGCTTGCCCGACCAAGTGAGGTGGCCGACCCCGTGCCGACCCGAACCCCAGATTGGTGTCCGGCTCGCGAAAGTAGACAGGCAGCAACTGCGCGTGACAGTCGGTGAAATGCAGGATGCGGACGTTGCCGAAAGATGGGAGATCGTACAGGGCATCCGCAGCCCGTACACCGCGGTACGGCAGGATTCCTGCCGCCGAAGCCGCTACCATCACCGACAGAAATTCGCGTCGGTTCAGGTGCATCGGGGTTTTATTGCAGGAAAGGATCGAGCCCGACGTTGCCGGCCTGCGAAGTCATCTGCTCGTAGCCCCGCTGTCCTTGGTGCTCCGCTTGCTTCGCCAACTTGATCGCCCCTTCGAAGTCGCCTTCCTCGGCTTTCTTCTTGGCCTCCTTCAGCATCTTCGCGGTATCGCGCCATTCGCCGCTGACCGAAGCCGCTTTCTGCTGCGCAGCGACCGCTGCCTCGTATGCCTTGTCAAAGTCCGCCTGATTGGCCGCCAACGCAACCGTCGAACCCAAGCATAAGGCCAAAACCGCAAAAACTGGCATCTTCGATTTCACGATGTCCTCACTTCCGTGCTGCCGGTCCGTTCAGGGGCAGGCCGTTGCTCATATGGGTATGGAAATATTCCAGGTTCCGGTATTCCTCGCCCTGGGCCTCGAACGGCTTGGCGCGGACCTGCTTGTTGCACCCGGTGTAGCGGCGGTGCAGGGTTCCAATCGCGCCCCACTTCGACCGGTAGACCGGCCAGCCGGTCGCTTGACCCAGCGCAGGGCTTAGGGGTTCGGTTCGAAGCGTGCGCCCCGCCATGCTGAAATGGCAATGCGCGCAAGCGAAATTCAATTGACCGCGACGCGTGAAATAGAACTCGCGCCCCTTCTTGTAGGCCTCCAGTGCGCCGGGGTCGTCCTCGGGCACCACCACATTGATGATCTGGCCCCGTGATTCATACGCCATGTAAGCCAGAAGATCCACGATCGGGCCTTTCTTGTACTTCAGCGGTTCTTCGCCATGGGCTTCGCGGCATTGGTTGATCGCAAGCGCCAGGGTGACAACCTGCCCCTGCTCCTTGTCCCACCGCGGGTAGTGATGCTGAACGCCCGGCTCGCCGAAGCAGTCCGCGTAAGACTTCCCGTTGGCAAACGGGGTATTCCACATTTCTTCGCCATTGCCGACCGCGATCTCATAGGGCGGAAATTCCTCGATCAACAGCCAGTTTTCATACCAGGCCTTGTTCAAAGCGTATGTGCCATTGGCGAAATCTTCCCAAGCAATCTCGGGAAACTTTTCCGTGAAGAACTTCTGGATCGCCTCCAAGTCCTTCTTGGGGCTCACATCGGCATCCAGGCTTTCCGCACCCGCATTGGCCACCAACCCCGCCAGCAGCAGGGAAGCCGACCAAGCCAAGACTTTTCTAGGGATCATTTGACCTCGGCTTCTAGCGAATCCGAATGCCCATCGTTGTCCGTCCAGCTCAAGGTCACGATGTCGCCCTTGGAGCCTTTGTATTTGAACGATAGATACGGATTCTTGGAGACGCCCGTCCCCCAGTTCGCGGTAAAGACGACCTTGTCGCCGACCGTCGCGGTGACTTCCTGGATAAAGTGCGCCGGAATGATGTTCCCGTCTTCGTCCTTACGCAGGCCTGTCTCCATCGGATGAGTAATCAGGGCCTTCACGGTCACGATACCGTTTTTTTCCTTAGCCCGTACACGCATGCTTCCTGCCATGATTTTGCCTCCTGGTTCAGCCGCCGCAGCCGCCAATGGTTACTTTGACTTCCCGCACGCCGGAATATGACTTGCCGCCCGCTTCAACCAGTGCCACGACGTTGGACGTCTTGAGCATCTTCACCCGGGTCGAGACATACGGAACCGAATCGGCGGTCAGATCGTACGTGGACGTCAACGGCAGAGGATTCTGCTCGACCACGATACTGATCCGGGTCACGTCTTCCAGTGTCGTGGAAACCGAAATCGGGACCACTGCGCCGTTTTCTGCAATGTCGGGAGCGGTAATGGTGATCGCATCGCTGGGCGCCGGTTTGCTGCTTGCCAGCATGTCGATCAGTGCGTTGGACTCTTGAGCCTCGAACGCCTCTTTGGGCCAAGCGGCCTGCACGGAACCCGCTACGCATAGCGTCCCCAGGCCTAGACCCGCTGTTAGAAAAGTTCTTCGATTCATGGTTTTGTTCTCTCCCGGCTACAGAGTGTGGATGAATTCGACGACTTTGTCGATTTCCTCTTCCGTCAGAATCTGGTGCTTGCCGAATGGCGGCATCATGGCGTGCGGACGGAACTGGGTCTGATCCCAGACATTTTGCCGCAAGACTTCCTTGTCGGGGAAACGCGCTTGCATCGCGATCAGCGGCACCGAGATGGTGCCCGGAACCTCGCCCCCTGCGATCGAGTGGCACGAGAGGCAGTTTCCCTTTTTCCTGTCGAAGGCGATTTGCCGTCCTTCTTCGATCATTGCGTCGTCCGCCTGCGCCAATGGCGCGAAGCCTATGCATGCGACGACCAGCAGTAACGACAAGCCAGAGAATTTCACGTTTGATGCCTTGAAATCCGCAACGGCGTGACATTATACCTAAAGAAAATAAGGGTTTTTTGACAAAAATCTTACGAAAAACGCGTAGAATATTGGCGAAAATTTATCACTGCTGATAGACTGTTTTGCGGATGGGCGATTAGCTCAGGGGGAGAGCGCTGCCTTCACACGGCAGAGGTCGCTGGTTCAATCCCAGCATCGCCCACCACTCCCGATCACACCTCGCTCTAGCGACACGAAACGTATCGTCGCCTGCTAGAATTTCAATGTGTTCCGCCCCCATCGGTTAAGCGGATAAACCACGGGATTCCTAATCCCGGACTGGTGGTTCGAATCCACCTGGGGGCACCACCTCCCTCAGATCGGGCAGACGATCTCGCCGAGATGCTTGATGAGGCGCATGTTCTCTTCGTAGTCGATCGGCACCACAATCAGGGACGGCCCTTCTTCTTCGAATGCGGCCTCCAATGTCGCCTCAAGATCTCGGCTGGCCGTCACCACGTGTCCGTGCCAACCGAACGCCCGGGCCAGCTCCAGCCAATCCGGATTCGTGAAGTCCAGTTCCGTGTGACGGCTGAATTGCTGCTCCTGTTTCCAGGAAATCAGCCCGTAGCCACCGTCCTCCCACACCATCACGACAATGGGCACGTTCAGGCGGCGGGCGGTCTCCATCTCCTGCACGTTCATCAGGAATCCACCGTCGCCACAGATCGCCAGGATTCTGCGGGTTGGGTGCACGAGACTCGCCGCAATCGCCCCGGGCAGCGCAAATCCCATCGAACAAAATCCATTAGGAATCAAACAGGTATTGGGTTCATGGCAGTGATAGTGGCGGGCAATCCACATCTTGTGCGCACCCACGTCGGACAGCAGGATATCCGACGGGCCCATGACCTCACGCACGTCCCAAAGCACCTTCTGGGGACGTAATCTGCCTTCCGTATCGTCATCTTTGTAGGTGGCAAATTCGCCCAGCATCTCTTCCCGGACCCTTTTCTCCCGGGACAAGTCCCAATCCATCTTCCCGTGTGCCCGCGCCCGCTCGTTGAGCATGGCCAAGGTCTGGGCCAGATCGCCGACCAGTTCCACCTCGGGATGGTAGTGAAAGTCGATCTCGGCCGGCTGGAAATCCACATGGATGATGGTCTTGGTCCCGTCCGGATTCCAGAGGTGCGGGTGGTACTCGACCATGTCGTAGCCCAGTGCCAGAACCACATCCGCCGCGTCGATCGCGCAAGCCACCAGATCCTTGGCGCCAAGCCCAATGGTAAACAGGCAGTAGTCTTCGTCCATGTCGACACAGCCTTTCGCCATGAACGTGCTAATCACGCCGATGTTGTTTTGCTCGCAGAACATGCGCAACTGCTGGCTGGCCCGGATCCGGATGCAACCGTTTCCGGCAAGGATAACCGGATGCCGCGCCCGGCACAACATGTCGAAGGCCCGGTCAACTTGTTCTCCGGCCGGAACCGGCCTGCGGAAACGAATCGGGGAGATCGGTTCCACGTCAGTATCTCGTTTTGCAATGTCCTCCGGCAACTCGAGGTGGACGGCGCCAGGCTTTTCGCTGCGCGCGATGCGAATCGCCTTGCGCACGATTTCCGGAAGGCTATCCGGCTGGATGATGCTGGTCGACCATTTCGTTACCGCCTGAAACATGCTCACGGCATCCATGATCTGGTGAGATTCCTTGTGCTGGCGGGCGGTGGAGCCCTGGCCAGTCAATACCAGCATCGGCGACCGGTCCATGTTGGCGTTCGCCACACCTGTCACCAGGTTGGTGGCACCCGGGCCCAAGGTGCCCAAGCAGCCCGCCGGTTGCCCGGTCAAGCGACCGTACACATCGGCCATGAATGCCGCCCCCTGTTCGTGCCGGGTCAGGATGAATTCAATTTTGTCCGACTTCGACAGGGACATGACGAAGTCTGCGTTCTCTTCTCCAGGAACACCGAATACATATTCGATGCCCTCGGCCTCGAGGCAACGAACGAACAGGTCAGATGCTTTCATACTGAAGGGCTCGCCAGCACATTTTAGACTCAATACTTGCGCGCCAAAGTCAGACCGTCTCCGATCGGCACCAGGCTGACCATGACCCGGGAATCTTTCGCCAGCATCCGGTTGAATTCCCGGATGGCAACCGTGTCGGATTCCTGCTCGGCAGAATCCGCCACCCGCCCGGACCACAAGGTGTTGTCCACCGCGATCACCCCGCCAGGCCGAATCAAATCCAGCAAGTGTTCGTAGTAAGCCTGATAGTTCCCTTTGTCGGCATCGATGAAGGCAAAATCGAAATGCCCGGCCTCTCCGGCTTCGCGCATCTCTGCCAAGGTTTCAAGCGCCGGAGCCAGCCGCAGGTCAATGCGCTCCGCCACTTTGGCCTGCTCCCAGAACTCCCGCCCGATCGCGGTCCATTCCTCGTTGATGTCGCAGCATACGACTCGCCCGCGGGCCCCGACCGCCTGCGCCATGCACAAGGCACTGTAACCGGTATAGGTACCGACCTCGATAACCTGCTGCGCATTCATCAGTTTGAGCAGCAACTTGAAGAATTGCCCCTGCTCGGGACTGATTTGCATGTAGTGCTCTTCCAGCGTGGCCGTTCGGGCACGCAGGGCGCAAGCCACCGGATCCTCGTCGACCGACACTTCCAGCAAGTACTGGTGCAGCGTATCGTCCAGGCCGAAGGTTCGCGTACTCATGATCCTTCTTGCAAGACGGCATGCACAGTTCGGCTGCCGAGCGGCTGCACGGGCCGGGCATTCCGCCCTCTTTGTTGTTCCAGCCAACGTTGCTCCGCCGATCCCAAGGCCATCGGCTCCATCGCCAATAGCCAATTCACCCCCTCGGTGCACGGTGGCATCGTCAAGGACCCCCGGTAACCCACAAAACGGCTCTGCCGGGGAATCAGTCCGGTCGGGTCAAGGGTCAGCGGCTCGCCAGTCTTGGCAGCCCGCAGCCAATCCCAGAAAGAGTCTGGAAAAGCCTGCGTCGCATCGGGGCGCAATGGGATCCCAAGCACGGCAATCTCTCCCGAATCGGTTACATGCACCAGGTGAAGTTCTCCAGCCTCTGCACCATCCGACCACAAGTGTTCACCCGGAGTATGGAAGTGGAATTGCCTCAAGGAAAAAGTCCGATCCCCGAGGAGCAGCCGAGAACCCGGCTCCATGTCTACCCGGACGGCGTACGCGTTATCGCTCAGTCGCCCGGTTGTCGGCTGATAGTGGAGCGCAAGACGTTCGGCCGCCGGCTCCGCCTCTTCCCCTGACAAGGCAATTGGGGACTGTTCCCGACCCTCGGCGCATGCTTTCCAATCCGAATGCAACCGTCCCCAATGATCCGGGCCTTCACTCCCGCGATAGCTCCAGCAGGGCAATTCTTCAGGTTTACGCGAAGTCACGGCAAGAGTCCGACCCACTGTGAGGGACAGCGCCAAGCATGCGAATGAGCTTAGGAGATTCCGTCGACTCACCGTCGTGGAAATCTCCGGCTAACGGAAGGAGCACTCGTTTTGCTTTCGGGCATCAAAATTACGAGTCATTGTACCCGTCCACCCCCAGCATCCTGGACGCGGATGCCGTAGAATATGCGCGCCTTCTGAGGATTTGCCATGCCTCTTCCCGACCTGATCGCTCCGTCCATTCTGTCTGCGGACTTCGCGCGCCTTGGTGCGGAAGTGGATGCGGTTGTCGAGGCTGGGGCGGACATGATCCATTTTGACGTAATGGATTACCACTATGTTCCCAACCTCACCATCGGTCCGCTGGTCTGCGAAGCCCTGCGCAAGCACGGCGTCACTGTGCCCATAGACGTTCATTTGATGGTGACCCCGGTGGACGGGCTGATTAACGACTTCGCCAAGGCAGGAGCCAGTTCCATCACGTTCCACCCGGAAGCGACCCAACATGTGGACCGCAGCCTGCAATTGGCCCGCGATCTAGGCTGCAAGAATGGGCTGGTGCTCAATCCGGCCACGCCTTTGGGCGCCTTGGATCATGTTTTGGACAAGATCGACATGGTTCTGCTGATGTCCGTTAATCCCGGGTTCGGGGGGCAGTCCTTTATCCCGCAAACTCTGGAAAAGATTCGCCAGGTCCGCGCTCGGCTCGACACCTGCGACCAACCGGTTCGCCTGGAAGTCGACGGCGGCATCAAGGTGGACAACATCGCCAGCGTGAAAGAGGCTGGAGCGGATACGTTTGTTTGTGGCTCCGCCGTCTTCGACAGCGATGATTACACAGCCACGATGGCTGCGCTACGCGCGGAACTCGCCCGGATCTGAAGACATCGATCGAATCTAGTACGGCACAACTGTCAAGCGGGGCGCGCCCAAACGCTTGAATCAATGTCAAAGGGCAAAGATCTTGCCTTCCGGATTACAAATTACTGGCTTCAAGCCGTGACGAAATGTTCAACTGAAATTTTTTCAGCACGGTCTTGAGCCCGCCACAGATCGTACGCCATCTGCATCCCAAGCCAAGTCTCAGGAGTCGAACCAAATGCCTTTGACAGGCGGATCGCCATATCAATGGAAATGCCAGTCCGCTCGTTCACGAGTTTTGAAAGGGCTTGGCGCGTAACCCTCAAGCCCTGAGCGGCTCGGGTGACGGAAAGCCCCAGAGGCTCAAGGCATTGCCTTTTTACGATTCCGCCTGGATGTGGAGGGTTTTTCATAGGCTCCAAATGTTACCGTGCAATTTGCCAATTGACAATTGGCGACGAGGAGTATGGAACCAAGATACCCGCTCAAATAAGGTACAATGCCGTCATTCACATTGGCTGACGAAATAGGCTTATGGGCGGCATCAGCATCTGGCAGATTCTTATCATTCTGGCCATCGTGCTGCTGCTGTTTGGCACCAAGCGCCTGCGCAACATAGGCGGCGATCTGGGCGAGGCCATCAAGGGTTTCAAGCAATCCATGCAGTCTGCCTCACAGACTGATAAATCTGATACCGACGATTCCACCGAATCCAAGAAAGACACTCCGGGCAGTTAACGCCTGATTGGCGGCGGTCTGCCACTTCAACCTCTGTTTGACAATAAAGTCGGCGGGCACTCGCTCTCCGCCTCGCTTCAATATTGGCCTTCAGGGATGAAAACCACAAAACATATATTGCATGATAATCTTGCATTATTTATAATGCAATATATGTCAGCTGGAGAAAATGTCATGTCTGGACACCTGATCGGGCGAAGAATCAAGGCCCTGCGGAAGGAAAAAGGCTTGACGCAGGATAGCCTCACGGATCTGTTGGGTTTCAACGACCGGCAAACCGTTTCCGCCATCGAAACCGGAACGCGCCGTGTCAGCGCGGATGAACTTGTGCTGGTCGCCGAGAAACTCGGCGAGCCGCTCGATTATTTCACCGATCCCTTCCGACTCGTCGGCGAGGGACGTTTTTCTTGGCGTCAGACGGGTGCAGAAGTTGGACAATTGAATGTTTATGAACAACTCGCAGGAAGTTGGATTGCTGCGTATCGCACCTTGAGTGATCAAACCGGACAGGAACGACCACTGCTGCGACACGCGCTCAGCCTCGACCGCCATGCACGTTACGAGGATGCAATGCAGGCAGGGGAACGGTTCGCCAGCCAATTCAGCCTCGGAAAAGCACCCGCATTGCGACTTGCCGAGGTGATGGAAAACGATCTGGGTATTTCCGTACTTATGGTCGATGCGCCTGACGACATCTCTGGCGCAGCCTGTCGCTTGCCAGATCTGGATGTTGCGCTAATTGCTCGTCATGAAGTGGCTGCACGGCGCCACTTCAATCTTGCTCACGAACTTTTCCATCTGCTCACTTGGGAAGCCATGCCACCCAAGCATATAGAAGAGGCAGAAAGCAAAACCGGAAACCGTGTCGAGCAGCTCGCCAATAACTTCGCAGCAGCGGTGCTCATGCCGTCGGAAATCCTAGAGCAATTTGGCGAATGGTCCGGTTTTGACAAAAAAGAGTTAATTGCCCACTTGAATCTCGTGGCGGATGAACTGCATGTAACGTCTTCGGCTTTGAAATGGCGTCTGGTCGCGCTTGGAAAACTGAAAAACACAGTTGCGGATTCATTGCCTCAAGTCGAATTACGAAACAACGGCCGCAACTCTATCGTGGAACAAGATCCTCCTCCCCTGTTCTCTCCATCCTTTATGAAAGTAATCGGCAACGCGATTGAAGACGGAAAGGTTTCAATCCGGCGTTTGGCACGGTTATTCAACATGTCTGTCGACGATCTCTCGAACTTGTTTACGGCACAAGGCTTGGAAAGTCCCATTTTCCTGTGAAGCACCATGGCCCACTCCCGAAGGCCGATATTGGTCGACACCAATGCGATCATAGAGGTTCACCGGGTAAAAGGCTGGCCAGCACTGGCTCATGACTATCACGTAGAAACTGTCGAAGACTGCGTGATGGAAACTCAGACAGGATTTCAGAATCGCCTCCCTGAACAGCGAATCGATATACAGGCATTGCGCGCGACTCTGACCGCAGTTCATTCTGTTGGAGACAAAGAGCGGACCATCCTTGCATTAAAAACACAAGGTATTTATCTCGACCTAGGCGAGGAGTCACTTTGGGCCCATGCTCTAGGGAGAGACGATCCGTGGGTCCTCTGTGGACCTGATACGGCTAGCATTCGTGCCGGTGTGAGGCTTGGGCTCCATGCTCGACTGGTTGCGCTGGAATCACTTTTCGATGACATTGGCCACAAGCCCAAGGTGCCTCTGAGGGATGCTTACACCCGAAAATGGCTGCAAAAAACGCTCGGCAAATTAATTTGCGAAGAGGCTTTTGATTCGATGTAGGCCCCTCTCCACCTGCGATCATTTCCTCTGCGCTTAAAATGCGGACACCAAACAACGGACTCTTCCGTGAACGACCACCCTACCTTGAGCCAAGCTCAATTCGAGCGCTACCGTTCCGAAGGCTGTACGCATGTCCCGCTGGTGACCATGTTGCCGGCAGGCCAGCACAAGGCTTTGGCCCTGTATGCGCCGATAGCGAATCAGCCAGGCAGCTACCTGCTGGAATCCGGAGAAATTGATACGCACGCCGGGCGGTACTCGATCATCGGCATGCCCACCGCGGTCGAACTGATCTACCAGAACGGCCAGTTTCGCATTGTGGAAGGCGGCGAGACCCGAAGCGCCCAGGAGACCGACGACCCGTTGTCCTGCGTGGAAGACTACCTGCACAGTCACAAAGTCGCCCCCCTGACGGAAGACCTGCGCTTCGGGGGCGGCCTGGTTGGCTATTTCGGCTACGACCTGATCCGAACCATTGAGCCGGTTCTCGCCGGGAGTCGGCCGGACGACCTGCTTGGCCTGCCGGACCTGTGGCTGCTTCGCTCGACCGAACTGGTCATGCTGGACAACCAGACAGGGCAGATCCTGTTGATCGTCAACCAGCCGGTAGATGTTCCGGAAGCCTATGCGGCAGGATGCCAACGGCTGCAGGAATTGCGCGCCCAAGTCGAAGAGACCCCAGAGCCGAAACCATTGATGGAAACACCGGACCAGGAGTCCTCGTTCACATCGGGATTTACCGAGGCCGGGTTCTGCGAAGCAGTTCAGACGGCCCGCGAATACATCATCGCGGGTGACCTGATGCAGGTCGTGCTCTCGCAGCGGCTCAGCCGGGCTTATCAGGGCGATCCGTTTCACATGTACCGCGGCCTGCACGAGCTCAACCCTTCTCCCTACATGTATTTCCTGAATCTAGGCCCGGTCCAGGTGGTCGGTTCCAGCCCGGAAATCCTGGTGCGCCGCGAGGACGATGACGTCACGGTGCGCCCGATCGCCGGAACTCGCTGGCGCGGCGAGACGGAAGAAGAGGACCGGAGGCTGGAAGCGGAACTTCTGGCCGACCCGAAAGAATGCGCCGAACACCTGATGCTGATCGACCTCGGCCGCAACGATATCGGCCGGGTCTGCCAGCCGGGCACGGTCCGACTGACCGAACAGATGGTGATCGAGCGCTACTCCCATGTCATGCACATGGTCTCGAACGTGGAAGGAAAACTGTCACCGGGCATCTCGACCCAAGACGTACTGCGGGCGACTTTTCCGGCCGGAACGGTCAGCGGCGCCCCCAAGATTCGGGCCATGGAGATCATCGACGAGCTGGAACCGTCAAGCCGCGGCATTTATTCCGGAGCCATCGGCTACTTCGGATGGGGCAGGAACCTCGACACTGCTATCGCCATCCGAACCGCAATCGTTCACAATGGGCAGATTCATGTACAGGCCGGAGCCGGGATCGTTTACGATTCAATTCCGGAGCGAGAATGGCATGAAACCATGCATAAGGCGCAAGCCCTGCTCCAGGTTGCCGACCGGTACTGCTGAACACGGATTGCCATCATGTTGCTCCTGATCGACAATTACGACTCGTTCACCTACAACCTGGTGCAGTATTTCGGCGAGCTCGGCGTCGAGGTCAAGGTGGCGCGCAACGACCAGATCAGCCTGGAGACGATTCGCACCATGGCGCCACGGCACCTGGTAATCTCGCCTGGCCCCTGCACCCCGAACGAGGCTGGCATCTCGGTCGCGGCAGTTCAAGAATTTTCAGGCCAGATCCCCTTGCTCGGCGTCTGCCTGGGGCATCAGAGCATTGCGCAGGCATTCGGTGGCACGATCGTCCGTGCAACCCACATCATGCACGGGAAGACTTCATCCATCCGGCACCAAGGAGAAGCGTTGTTCGAGAATCTGCCGCAACCACTGACGGCCACCCGCTACCATTCGCTGGTGGTGCGCCAAGACGATATCCCCTCGTGCCTCAAAGTTACCGCCTGGACCGATGACGAAGACAACGAGATCATGGGGCTGCAGCATGAAACCTACCCGGTGTTCGGCGTTCAGTTCCATCCGGAATCGATCCTGACCGAAAGCGGTCACGCGCTGCTGCAGAACTTCCTTGACCAGACATGACCCCGGATCACGCCCTCGAGATCGCCCAAGCCGGTTCTGACCTCGACGCCGCACAGATGGAGGCGTTGATGCGCTCGATCATGGCAGGCGAAGTGGAGCCCGACAAACTCAAGGCCCTGCTGATCGCCTGGCGCGACAAAGGCGAAGCGGTTTCGGAAATCGTCGGGGCCGCAAGGGCTATGCGCGCCTGTTCCGTACGTATCAACGTCAATGCGCCGCGAATTCTCGACACCTGCGGCACCGGCGGCGACGGCTTGAGGACTTTCAATGTTTCCACCGCCGTGGCAATCGTTGCTGCGGCAGCAGGCGTTACCGTGGCGAAACACGGCAATCGCGCAGTCAGTTCCAGCAGCGGCAGCGCCGATGTGCTCACCGCGGCTGGCCTTGCGATCGACCTTCAGCCAGAGTCGGTGCGCCACTGTATCGAAGAAGCCGGAATCGGTTTCCTGTTCGCCCCCTCCCACCACCCGGCGATGCGGCACGCCGCTCCGGTCCGCAAGGAGATCGGGACCCGGACACTGTTCAACCTGCTGGGCCCCCTGACCAATCCGGCTGGCGCCACCCATCAGTTGATCGGGCTGTTTGATGCCCGCTGGCTGCGCCCCTACGCCGAAACCCTGGCGGAACTGGGCAGCACGCGTGCCATGGTGGTGCACTCGCGGGACGGCATGGATGAACTTTCGCTGAATGCGCCGACCGATTTCGCCCTCTTGGATGAGGGGGAGGTCTCCATCGGTACGCTGGACCCTAAAGCGCACGGATTCGAACCCGTGGATCCGGCTTCACTGCAGGCTGATTCCGCCGAGGACAGCCTCGCTATGATTCGCGAGGCATTTGCCGGTAAACCTTCACCCGCAGCAGACCTGATCTGCCTGAATGCTGGCGTAGCACTGCATACCGTTGGAAATGTCGAGGACGTGAGCGATGGTATCCACCAGGCCCGCGTCATCCTTGAAGACGGCTCCGCTGCTGCCGAACTGGATCAGCTCGCACAAATCACCCAGCGTCTGAAGCAGGAGGAAGCCAATGCAGATGCTGGATGAGATTCTGGCGCACAAGCGCGATGAAATCGTACGGAAAAAAGGCAAGGTTTCGGAAGCAGGATTCCGGGAGATGGCACATGAAAATCCGTCGCCCGGCGGCTTCCGCGACGCCCTCAAGGCCGCGATCGCACAGGATCGCCCGGCCGTCATCGCCGAGCTCAAAAGAGCCTCTCCGAGCCGGGGCGTCATTCGCGAGGACTTCGATCCGGCTGCCATAGCCAGCAGTTACCAGCGCGGTGGCGCTGCCGCCCTGTCGGTGCTGACCGACGCAAAGTATTTCAAGGGCTCCGGAGTCATCCTGGAGTTGGCTCGGCGGGGCTCCACCCTGCCCATCCTGCGCAAGGATTTCATACTTGACCCCTACCAGGTTTACGAAAGCTGCGCCATGGGTGCCGCCGCCATCTTGCTGATCGTCGCGGCCCTGTCGGATGATGAGCTCAAGGAACTCCAACAACTGGCCCGAACCTTCGGGCTGGACGTGCTGGTGGAAGTGCACGACGGCGAAGAACTGGACCGCGCGGCATCAATCGGTGCGGATCTGATCGGCATCAACAATCGCGACCTGCAGACCTTCGACGTGAGCCTGGACACAACCGTCCAACTGGCTCCGCAAGCACCTGAAAATGCTGTTGTGGTCGCGGAAAGCGGCATTCACACCTCGGAGGACATCGCTAAGATCCGTGCCTGCGGTGTGCAGGCTTTCCTGATCGGCGAGAGCCTGATGCGGGCGGACAATCCCGGCGACCGCTTGGCCGAACTTTTGCAAGAAGCATGAAAGCGCGCGTTACCTGGCAGGAACACCGCACGTTCGTCGGAGAATCCGGCAGCGGGCACACGGTCGTCATGGATGGCGCGCCCGAACATGGTGGACGCAACCTTGCCGCGCGTCCGATGGAAATGATGCTGCTGGGAATGGGCGGATGCAGTGCATTCGACGTAGTCGGCATGCTGGAACGTGCCCGCCAGCCTCTGGATCGGCTGGAACTGGAAATCGAGGCTGAACGGGCCGAGGACATTCCCCAAGTATTTACCCGCATTCACGTGATTTACCGGGCATTCGGCAGCGGCCTGTCGGAGGCGCAGGTGCGCCGAGCTGTCGACCTCTCGGTCACTAAATACTGTTCCGCCTCCCTGATGCTCGGAGAAACCGCTGAAATCACCTACGATCTCGAACTGATCGAAAACTGATGGGCACTCCGCCCGAATGGACCGACCTGGATCCTCGCCACCTGTGGCATCCGTACGCACCTGCCCCTGATCCTCTTCCGGCGCATCCGGTCGTCGGTAGCGAAGGCGTCCACCTGATATTGGCCGACGGGCGCAAATTGGTCGACGGGATGGCCTCCTGGTGGTGCGCCATCCACGGTTACCGGCATCCGGACATGGTGCGGGCCCTGCAGGAACAGGTCGATGTCCTGCCGCATGTCATGTTCGGCGGACTGACCCATGAACCCGCCGCACGACTGGCCGAGCGGCTGGCCCGGCTCTCCCCTGGGGATCTCAATCGGGTCTTTTTCTGCGATTCCGGCTCTGTTTCGGTCGAGGTCGCCCTGAAGCTGGCCGTGCAGTATTGGCAGGCACGCGAGTGTCCAGAGAAATGTTGCTTTCTCGCCCTTCGCGGAGGCTACCACGGCGATACTTTCGCCGCCATGTCAGTTAGCGATCCGGATAACAGCCTGCATGACCGCTTCCGCAACCTGTTGCCACGGCAGTACTTCACTCCACAACCCCCTGACGCAGATTGCACCGCATCCGAACTGGAAGACGCCTGTGCACGGTTCGAAGCTGATCTCGTTGCCCACCAGTATGCACTCGCCGGAGTCGTGTTGGAGCCCGTGCTTCAGGGGGCTGGAGGATTCCACCCCTACCCGCCCGCATTCCTGACACAGGTCGCTGCCCTATGCGCCCGGCATGAAGTGCTTCTGATCGCCGACGAAATTGCCACCGGATTCGGAAGAACCGGGACCCTGTTCGCCTGTGAACAAGCCGATGTTGTTCCAGATATTCTGTGTCTCGGCAAGGCGTTGACAGGCGGCATGCTGAGTTTGGCAGCCACGTTGACTCGCGAGGAAATCGCCAAGGTGGTCAGCGAAGCTGGACCGTTCCTGCACGGTCCCACGTTCATGGCGAATCCTGCAGCCTGCCGGGTGGCCCTAGCAAGCCTGGATCTCTTGGAATCCCGGGACTGGAAGGCCGAAGTCACGGTAATCGAGGAAATCCTGAGACGCGAATTGCTGCCATTGCAGTCCGCCGAAGGCGTCGCGAGGGTACGCGTACTCGGCGCATTTGCTGTGGTAGAGACTTCCGAACCGGTGGATACCTCGGCCTGGCAGGCTTTGGCCATCCAGCGTGGGGTCTGGCTGCGGCCGTTTCAGAATTTTGTATACCTGATGCCGCCCTTCGTCATTCGGGAATCGGAATTGATGCAATTGACCGACACCATCCGGGCTGGCGTCTCAGACCTATTGTAGAATCCAAATCCCTCTAGAACGGATTTTTCAATGGGAACAAAATCACCCCCCACCAAACGGGACAACAGTTTGCAGAGTTGCATTTCCGAACCCAACTCCGAATTGGAACGTGTCGATGTCATGACGCGTAGGAAAACCTATCATCTTGACGACATGCTGGCTCAGATTACGTCCGAAAACCGTCACCCCGAGTGGGACACCGGCCCCTCTCAAGGCGCTGAAGAATGGTAGAAAAGCCCCCCTTGAGTGGTGGGCAAAACTTGTTGACCTTTTCAGGTCAAAATGGATAACTAAGCCAGCGCGACGCGCAGCTTCTTCATTGCGGCAGCTTCAATTTGCCGAATCCGCTCACCTGAAACACCAAACTCTTCCGCCAGTTCCTGCAAAGTCCGCTTGGGCTCGACGAACCAACGCTGCTGCAGAATCGAACGGCTGCGCTCATCCAGTTCAGCCAACGCTTCGTGCAAGCGCGCATCACGGGTCTGCGCGTAATCTTCTGCTTCCAGTTTCGGCGCCGGGTCGGCACCGGGCGACGGCAGGTACGCCATCGGGGAAAGTGGCGCTTCCTCGTCGTCGGAATCCATCTCCATCGGCACATCCGGCTGGTTGAGGCGGGATTCCATGTCCCGAACCTCGCGGGCGGTTACGCCCAAGTCCTCCGCCACCGCGTTGACTTCTTCCTCGTTCATCCAACCCAGCCGCTTCTTGGCTTTGCGCAGGTTGAAGAACAGTTTGCGCTGCGCTTTGGTCGTGGCCATCTTGACGATGCGCCAGTTGCGCAGGACATATTCATGGATTTCGGCACGGATCCAGTGCACGGCGAAAGACACCAGCCGCACTCCAACCTCAGGATCGAAGCGTTTTACCGCTTTCATCAGGCCGATGCTGCCTTCCTGGATCAGGTCCGCCAGCGGCAGTCCATAGCCGGTATAGCCGCGGGCCACGTGGATCACGAAACGGAGATTGTGCAGCACCAACTTACGCGCCGCCTCAACATCGCCCCCATCGCGCAGGCGCAACGCCAGCGCGCGCTCCTCTTCAGGGCTCAGCACCGGCAAACTGTAGGCCAGCTGGATATATTGATCCAGACTGCCCGCCGTGACCGGCAGGTTATGGGCGTAATCCGAAACCGCTTGTGCCATTCATTTTCTCCCGGAACAGGGAAATTTCCCCTGTCCGCAACACCCTATTTTAGCAAATTGGGGTATTCTTGTCGACATTTCAAGCCCTATGCCTTTTGCCGTCCCTTTATCGAGACATTTGATTTGACTACTTATTTTATCGAAAATTCCCTCGGTTCACGGTTCCAGCACGCTATTTTCAGCCACATCGCGGTTTGCGCCATTCCCTATAATGCGCCACATGATTGACCGCCTATTCCCCCGTTTTTTCCTTCTGCTGGCACTCGCGCTGCCCCATACAGCGCTGGCGGAACCGCCTCCGGTGTTCACCCGAACCCTAGACAACGGCCTGAAAGTGCTGGTACAACCTGATACGCGGGCTCCGGTCGCCGTCCAGCAGCTTTGGTACGGCGTCGGCGCCGCCCATGAATCCCCGGGCCAGACCGGCATCAGCCATGTGCTGGAACACATGATGTTCCGGGGCACCGAACGCTATCCCGGAGAGTCGTTCAGCCACACCATCGCCTCTCGCGGCGGCCGCGACAACGCCTTCACCGGTCGCGACTACACGGCCTACTACCAGATTCTCAGCAGCGACCAGCTTGCGATCGCAATGGAGATGGAGGCCGACCGCATGCAGCACCTGCTCCTGGCTGAGGCAGACCTTGAAAAGGAACTGGAAGTCGTGAAGGAGGAACGCCGGCTACGGACTGAAGACCGGCCCGAATCCTTGGCATTCGAACAATTGCAGGCGACCGCGTTCCAGAACCATCCGTACGGTCAGCCGGTGATCGGATGGATGAGCGACATCGCGCAATTGGACCAGCAGCAACTGCGCGACTGGCAACGGCGCTGGTACACCCCTAGCAACGCGCGCTTGGTGGTGGTCGGCGATGTGGACCCGGAGCAGATCTTCGAGATGGCCGAAGAGCACTTCGGGGCGATCCCGAACCATGAAATCACGCCCGTACCAAGGCGCCAGGAACCGGTGCAGCGAGGTGCGCGCAACGTCTCCCTGCACATCCCGGCTCAGACCGAATACCTGCTCATCGGCTACAAGACTCCGGTCATGGCACAGTTGCCCAAAAAGCAACGCTGGGAAGCCTATGCACTGTCCATGCTGACCTCCATCCTGGACGGAGGCAATGCCTCGCGGCTGGCCAAGCGATTGGTCCGAGACCGGAAGATTGCCGCCAGAGCCAGCGCTTCCTATTCCCTGTACAGTGCCCTCAACAGCCTGCTCGTCCTGGATGCCACACCCAACCCGGGGCACACTGCGGAAGAGATGGAACAGGCCCTGCTTGCAGAAATTGCCGATCTTCAAGCCAACCCGGTCAACGAAGCCGAACTGCAACGCGCCCGTGCACAGGTGATCGCGCACATGGTCTACGCCCAGGATTCCCTGCGCCATCGCGCCTACATGATCGGGATGCTCGAGACAAACGGCCTCGGCTGGGAAATCGAGCAACAACTGGTCGCCGGCTACCAAGCGGTCACCGCCGCACAGTTGCAGGAGGTCGCCCAGCGCTATTTGACCGAGCACGCCCGCACCACGGTCACGATCCACCCCATCGACGTAACCGCAATTCCGACTCCCTGACCATGACCCGGATCCTAACTGCCGGCCTTCTGGCACTCGCCATCAGCGCACAGGCGCAAGCCGGTCCACGCATCGAACACTGGATCAGCGACGGCGGCACCCCGGTGTACTTCATTGCCGCCCCGCAGATTCCCATGCTGGACATCCAGGTCGTTCTGGATGCCGGCAACAGCCGCGACGACACGCTTCCGGGGTTGTCGCAGATCACCCATGCTCTGCTCAACACTGGCGCGGGAGATCTGGATGCGGACGCCATCGCCCAACAATTCGAGGACGTCGGCGCGGCCTACAATGCCGAAGTCTGGCTGGACCGCTCCCTACTTTCCCTGCGCACCTTGGTGGATCCCGAATGGCGGGAACAGGCTCTGCAGACTTTCGTGACGGTGATCGGCCAGCCTGAATTTCCGGAGTCGGAACTGGAGCGCCGCCGGAAACAGATGCAGGTCGCGCTCAAGAAGATCCAGGAGGATCCCGGCTCCATCGCGAAACGGGCCTTCTACCAAGCCGTTTATCCGGATCACCCTTACTCTTCGCCTACCGCGGGAACCCGTGATTCCCTCGCCGCCATCACCCGAAGCGATGCCGAGGCGTTCTACCAGACTTTCTTTTCCGCCGCCGGTGCCGTCGTCACGATGGTAGGCGCCATAGACCGGGCTGAAGCCGAAACAACCGCAAATCGCATCAGCCAGGCGCTCCCACAAGGACCGGCACCGGAGCCGCTGCCGCCCCCCTCCGCGGTAACTGAAGCGAAAACCGTGACCATCCCGCACCCGTCTGAGCAGGCGCACGTCCTGATCGGCCAGCAAGGCGTTGCCCGCGGAGAAGCATCTCACTTCCCGCTGTATCTCGGCAATTACACCTTGGGTGGTGGCGGATTCTCTTCGCGCCTGATGCAGGAAATCCGCAACAATCAGGGCCTCGCCTATTCCGTGTACAGCTATTTCTTTCCCATGAGGCACCCCGGACCTTTCCGGCTGGGGTTCCAGACACGGAAGGATCAAGTCGATCAAGCTCTGGACGCGGCCTATGCGGAAGTGCGGCGTTTTGTGGCCGACGGACCGACCGAAAAAGAACTGGAGCACAGCCGTAACAGCCTAGTGTTGGGATTCCCGTTACGGATTGCGGACAATGCCAGCATGATCGACTACCTGTCGATGATCGGCTACTACCGCCTGCCCCTGGACTACTTGGATACCTGGACGGAGCGAATCAGCGCCATCAGCCATGAACAGATCGTCGCGGCGTTCCAGGACCGGCTGGATCCCGACCAAATGATCACGGTGATCGTCGGTGGGCAAGACCAGCCCTAAGAACCAACCGCCGCAACGAGTCCGCATCATCGCCGGCCTCTGGCGCGGCCGTTATCTCCAGGTTCCTTCCGTCCCCTCGGTGCGACCGACCCCCGTGCGGGTGCGCGAAACCGTGTTCAACTGGCTGGCCGGAAACATCGAAAATGCCGAATGCGCCGATCTATACGCGGGTAGCGGAGCATTGGGGTTCGAAGCCGCTTCACGCGGAGCCCGGCGGGTCACGCTGGTCGACCGCAACCGCACCGTAGTGCAATGCCTGCGGCAGGAAACGCAAAAATTTTCCGCCACGCAGATCGAAGTCGTGCATGCCCGGGCGCTGGCCTACATTGACTGCCTGCGCGAACCGCTTGACATCCTGTTCATCGATCCGCCGTTCGCGCTGGGCACCGAACTGCTCGAAAAAACCTGTACGCACCTCGCCGCATCCCGGGCTCTGAAAGAATCCAGCCTCGTCTATGTTGAGTCCCCCGCTGATTGGGCCGTGCGGATTCCTTCCCGCTGGACTTCGCTGAAATCCAAGCAGGCCGGGCAGGTCGGCTACCACTTGTTCGCGGCACGTCCCTACGTTCCATCCGACCCGACGACACCCTCCTCATAGTTACAATGTGCGGAGAATCATGACTCGTTGCGCAATCTACCCGGGGACTTTCGACCCCCTCACGTTCGGCCACATCGACCTGGCCCAACGCGCGTTGCGCCTGTTCGACCGGCTGATCGTCGCCATCGCGACCGATGCCGGTAAACAGCCCACCTTCACTGCAGAGGAGCGCGTCGAAATGGCGCGACTGGCCTTCGCCGACGAGAGCGACAAGATAGAAATCTCTTCCTTCGATGGCCTGCTCGTCGATTTTGCGCGGGACATGGGGGCTCAAGCCATCATTCGGGGCTTGCGGGCCGTATCGGATTTCGAGTACGAGTTCCAGCTTGCCAGCATGAACCGAGAGTTGGCTCCGGATCTGGAATCCATCTTCCTGACGCCCGGCAAAGAATATGCTTTCGTTTCATCGTCGCTGGTCAAGGAAGTGGCCATGCTAGGCGGTGATGTCTCGCATTTCGTGCCCAGGGAAATCGAGCAGATGCTGATTTCAAAGCTTCGCTAAGCGTAGTCTTTCCTGAAAAAGCCTGATTCCTGAAGGATATTCTTGGTGAAACGGCCGACTCTTCTGCTCTGCCTGTCCCTCCTGTCCGGCGGCTTATCGGCGGCCTCGGCCAATCCACCCGGACATGCCTTGGCGACTGCGCACCCGGCCGCAACTGAGGCTGGCCTAGAAATCCTCAATGCCGGCGGCAATGCCTTCGATGCGGCAATTGCGGTTTCGGCGGTTCTGGGCGTCGTGGAACCCTACAGCTCGGGACTCGGGGGCGGCGGGTTCTTCCTCTTGCACGACAGTGCCCGAAACCACACCACGGTGCTGGATGCCCGCGAACGCGCCCCGCTGGCCGCCCACCGCGACTTGTACCTGGATGCAGACGGAAACGTGGATCGCGATCAGGCGTTGAACGGTCCCCTAGCCGCCGGCATTCCCGGAACCGCCGCCGCCTGGGGGCACCTGGCGGAGCACTATGCGCGGCTACCGCTCGCCCGCTCACTCGAATCCGCCATCCATCACGCCCGGGACGGCGTGCCGCTCAACCCCAAACTGCGACAGGCCATCGCTGCGCGGGCGGAAGTCTTTCTGCGCTACCCAGGTTCCTCGGTCTTCGTACTGGACTCTCCCAAGCCGCCACCCGGCACGCGGATCGTCCGAAACGACCTGGCATCAACCATGACCCTGCTGGCCGAAAAGGGAGCACAGGCCTTTTATCGCGGCCCACTGGCAGAAACCCTGGTTGCGAAAGTCCAGGACGCTGGCGGCATCTGGTCGCTCGAAGATCTCGAACAATACCGGGTGGTGGAGCGTGAGCCGATTACGATCCACTGGCGCGATGCCGAAATTGTAACGGCACCACTGCCCTCCGCGACCGGCGTCATGCTGGCACAGGTCTTCAACATGTTGGGCGAAGACTGGCTCGACGAAAACAGGGGCGAGGTTCGCGTTCATCGCCTGATCGAGGCCTTGCGCCGGGCTTACCTGAAGCGCGCCGAACACCTGGGCGACCCCGACCACATGGACGTTCCGGTCGAGCGGCTGACCAGCACGGAATATACCCGGGAACTGATGGCGGATTTCGATCCCGAGCATGCCACTTCTTCCCAAGGCCTCTACACGGCCGAACCGGAAGCCGGAAACACCACGCACTTCAGCATCCTGGACCGGGACGGCAACTGGGTCAGCGCCACCTTGTCCATCAACGGCCTGTTTGGCTCCGGGTTCATCGTGGCCGGCACCGGAGTCTTACTGAACAACGAGATGGACGATTTCTCCGCCAAGCCCGGCAGCCCGAACCTGTACGGCCTAATCGGCAGCGAGGCCAACGCTATCGCGCCCGGAAAACGCATGCTGTCTTCGATGGCACCGACTGCCGTACATCACGCCAATGCGCTGGCCCTGCTCGGAACCCCCGGCGGCAGCCGGATTACCACGATGGTGATGCAAGGGATCCTGCAGTTCCTGCAAGGCGCCGACGCCAAGTCCCTCGTCTCCAACCCGCGACTGCATCACCAGGCCCTGCCGGACAAGGCCTTCATCGAACCCGATGCGGTGGTGGATCGAGAGCAACTCGAAGCAAAAGGACATGTTTTCGAGGTTGTGGAACCATGGGGCAACATGCAGGTGGTGGTATGGAATACCCACGAAGCTCGACTGGATGCCGCATCAGATCCTCGGGGCCTCGGGTCTGTGAAAATCGAGATGCTGAATCTCAATGACTGAGAGGCCATTGCCGCCGTCTTTCGGGGCTCAGGGAGGTTATACTAGTCAACTTGCAAAACCTGATCCCGGCACGGGCGAAACCCGAGATTCCTTACTTACATATGGAGCACCTGGGAGATGATGTGCTGAATGGACGACGACACGACCAAAAACGCTAAAGTTAAGATCCTGGTCGTCGACGACGAGGTGGATCTGGAGCAACTCATGTTGCAACAGATGCGCAGGGAGATCCGGCGCGGGCGTTACTCTTTCGAATTCGCGCATAACGGTGTGGAAGCCCTGGAGCGCTTGCGCGAGGAGCCTGATTTCGACATCGTGCTGTCCGATATCAATATGCCCGTGATGGACGGGCTGACGATGCTGGAGCAGATCCCGGACGTCAACCCCAACATCCGCGCCGTGATGGTTTCCGCCTACGGCGACATGGAAAACATCCGTACCGCGATGAACCGCGGTGCGTTCGACTTCGTGACCAAACCGATCGACTTCGAGGATCTCAAGGTGACAGTGAAGCGCACGGTTGAGAACCTGCTGCTATGGCGCGAAGCGTTAGCTTCGCGCGACAAGCTCGTCGCAGTCCAGCATGAGCTAGGCGTGGCGCAGTCGATGCAACAAAACATTCTTCCCCAAACTTTTCCGACGACTGAAAACTTTGACGTCTACGCCCACATGGTCGCGGCCCGCTCCGTTGGCGGCGATTTTTATGATGTCTACGACCTTGGCAACGGCCGGCTGGGCGTCGTCATCGCCGACGTGTCGGACAAGGGCGTGCCGGCAGCCATGTTCATGATGGCCAGCCGAACGCTGCTGAAAGCCTGTGCATTCTGCTCCGTCTCTCCCTCTCAGGTTCTGGGGCAGGTGAATCAGATGCTGTCCGAAAACAACGACGCCATGACCTTCGTGACTCTGCTGTACGGCATTTACGACCCTGAAGCCAAGAGTTTCACCTACTCGAATGCCGGTCACAACTTCCCCATCGTCGTCCGCCCAGGGCCGACGGTGGAGTTGCTGGAATCCACTGGCGGCATTGCCCTCGGCATCGAGGGAGAATTCCCGTTCCAGGAAGAAACCACGACCCTTGAGCCAGGCTCTATGATCGTGCTGTATACCGATGGGGTGTCGGAGGCGGAAAGGGAAAATGGCGAAATGTTCGAGATGGAACGATTCGGCCAGATTTTCAAAAACAAATCCTACGAGAGCGCCCAGCAAGTCACGGACGCGGTATTCGATGCCGTTCATGAATTCGTTGGCGACAGCCCACAGTCCGACGACATCACCTGCTTGGTTCTGAAGATTCCGGAATAACTGACACGGTCGAGAAAATGGAATCCTCGCGCACCTTGATTGTTTCCAATCGCATCGAGGAAATCCGGACGATCGAGAGATTTTTGACCGAATTCTCCGAACAATATGACTTCCCGCCTGACACGGTATTCCAAATCCAGCTCTCGCTGGAAGAGATTTTCACCAATGTTGTCAGCTACGGGTACGACGACGATGCGGAACACGACATCGAGATCGTGCTTTCCAAAAACGAGGGAACCGTAACCATCGAGATCGCAGATGACGGCCGTCCCTTCGACCCACTGCAGGACGCGCCAGAAATGGATGCCGAAAGCGCGCTCGAAGAGCGCCAGGCTGGCGGCGCGGGAATCGCACTGACGAAAACCATGATGACTGACTTGCGCTATCACCGGGACAACGGCCGAAATCACCTGATCATGGTGAAGGATCTCTAGCGACATGCGGACATTGCGGAAGCAGATTCCAAGAAACATCTTCGCGGCTTTTGTGGCGGTGACATTGGCCGGTATGGCTCTCGGCCAAGAACAGTCCGCCGTACCCGGAGTGTTCGAGGATCACATCCTGTTCGGGCAGTCCGCTGCCTTCGAAGGTCCGGCCCAGGAACTTGGCCGGAACATACAGGCCGGCATTCTGGCTGCATTCAAGGAAATCAATGACCAAGGAGGCGTCCATGGGCGGCGTCTCGAACTGAGATCCCTGGATGATTCCTATGAACCGGACAAAGCTATTGCCAACACCCGGCAGTTGATCGAGGAAGGCGTCTTTGCACTGATCGGCGCAGTCGGCACTCCGACTTCCAAAGCCGTGGTGCCCGTCACCGAAGAGAATCCCATTCCCTACTTGGCTCCGATGACCGGCGCAGAATTCTTGCGGGACAACGCGCACCATACCGTCATCAACCTTCGGGCCTCGTACTACCAGGAAACCGAAGAAATGGTCAAGCGATTGACGGTCGACCGGAAAATCAAGCGTATTGCCATTCTGCACCAGGACGATTCATTTGGCCGCGCCGGCTTGCGGGGGGTCCTTCGCGCCCTTGAGAAACGCAAGCTTTTTGCGATCGGCACGGGAGTGTTTTCTCGAAATACCGTTGCAGTCAAGACGGCGCTTCTGGATCTGAAGGCGGTCGAGCCGGAAGCCGTTATCATCATTGGCCCATACCAGCCGACTGCGACGTTCATCAAATGGGCCCACCGCTTCGGCATGGAGTCTACCGTTTTTATGACGCTTTCCTTTGTCGGCAGCAACGCCTTGGCGAAGGAGTTAGGCACCGAAGGGGACGGAGTCCTCGTCACGCAAGTCGTTCCCTTCCCGACAGGCGACACAGTTCCGGTTTCCGCGTTATACCGCGCCGCATTGAAAGCCTACGACCCCTCGATAACCCCCGGATTCATCTCGTTCGAGGGCTACCTGGGAGGACGCCTCGTTATTTATGCCTTGCAACAATGTGGCGCAAAGGTGGACCGGGACTGTATCCATTCCGCGCTGCGAACTGGCAGCGACATTAATCTGGACGGATTTATCCTGCGGTTCGGCAAGTACGATAACCAAGGTTCGAACCGCGTGTTCCTGACGGCGATCGGCCCTGACGGCCAATACATGCCGCTCACCACTTTGCCCTCTCGGCAATAGAGAGAAATTACCTGTGTTCGTCAAATTTCCCAAAGTCTGGAACCAGATCTCGACGCAGCTCCATACTAGTTTTGGAGGTTCCGTCTTGCTGATCGTTGCTATCAGCTTTCTCACCATTTTCGTGCTTGACCATATCAAGACCATTCAGCACAGCATTAGCGAGCAAAGCATGCCGGACATGCAGACCGCATTCTCCGTTGCACAACAAACATCCACACTCATCGCGGCCGCCCCGCAACTCGCGACTGCGGCGACATTAGAACAATTTGAGGATGTTGTTGTATCGGTGGGCATGCAAGCAAAGGCTTTCGAGGCCGAATTGACGGCCATGTTGAGGCGACAGGAAGACAGTGAGTATTCACGACAGATCCGAGAAGACGGGGTGGACATCATCGAGGACATCGAACGCATCAAAGCGCTGGTCCAGGAACGATTCGATCTCCGTCAGCGCAACTATCTTCTCAAGGAGGAACTTCGTGCGATTCATGATGCGTTGATGATGGTTTTAATCAGTGAAATCGACAACCAGATGTTCTACACGATCACAGGCTACTGGTCCCTTGACAGTGCGCAATCGCCACGCCCGGATCATTTCTCCGAAGAAGAATTCTTGACTTACCGTCGCCTGGTCGAACTTCGCGAAGCCGCAACAGTAACCACCCAATTACTCGCAACCGCATTTACGGTCAACGATGCTGCACTGCTGCAACCGTTACGAGAAGAATTTGAAGCGACGGCCGGGCTTGCCAACCGATCTCTTGAACATCTCGAAGGCCGTCCGATACATGAGGATTTGTCCCAGGCCTTCTCGAATCTTTTTTCGCTTGGCCGCCGGCAAAACAACGGCTTCGATCTGCATGACCGAGAACTCGCCGTCAATGCGGAATTGTCCTACCGGCTCCAACACAGCCAAGCCTTGGGAGCGGAGATTGTGGTGTTGATGAGGGAGATTGTTGACCAATACACTCTGGCTGCGCTGCAGATGTCAGCGGATGCTACCGAGATCACCAAGACGAGTTCAACGCTGTTGCTCATCATCAACATTTTCAGCATCACCGGCGCGGTTCTGATTGGATGGCTTTTCGTGGAACGGCGCCTGATCCGGCGCTTGGGCGTTATCTCCCAGCAAATACAGCGCATCGCTAGCGGCAACTTGGAAATTCCTATCGAAATCTCCGGCAATGATGAGATTGGAGAGCTGGCCAAGGCGCTTGAGGTGTTCCGGCAAAATGCACTGGAAGTGCAACGTCTCAGCCTCGTCGAGCAACTTGCCGACGAACTGAAAGAGATGTACCAGGATTTGGAGAAGACAAACGAAAAACTGAAGAGTGCGCAAGATCAGATCGTGATGCAGGAAAAACTCGCCGCTCTCGGCCAGTTGACGGCGGGAGTCGCACACGAGATCAAGAACCCCATGAATTTCATCATGAACTTTGCCCAAGTCTCGAAAGACTTGCTGGAAGAACTGTTGGAAGAAGTGGCCAAAACCAAGCCGGGTGCAGAAGTCGAAGAAGAATACGATCCGGAACTGGTCGACGAAATCACCGAAGACTTGACTAGGAACCTAGAGCGCATCCACGAGCACGGTGCTCGCACCAATCGGATCGTGATGGACATGCTCAAGATGGGCCGGCACGACTCTGGAGACTGGCAGCCGGCCGATATGGGCGTACTGCTGAACCAGCATGCCATGCTCGCGTTCCACAGTGCCCGTGCCGCTGATCCTGACTTCCAGCTCGACATTCAGGAGGATTACGTGCCGGATGTCAACAAGATCATGGTGAAGCCCCAGGATCTTGGCCGGGTATTCCTAAACCTGGTAACCAATGCGTGCTACGCAACGGACGAAAAGCGGAAAGCCTTGATGGCAGAGAGCGGCAATGGCACGACAACGTATCAGCCGACGCTCAACTTAAGCACACAGTTGGCGGGAGAATTCCTTGAAGTGCATGTCCGCGACAATGGGAACGGCATTCCCAAATCCACTTTGAAACAGATCTTCAACCCATTCTTCACGACGAAACCACCGGACAAGGGTACAGGTCTGGGACTGTCCCTATCCAGCGACATTGTCCGAGAACACGGTGGCGAATTCCGCGTGGATACGAAAGAGGGCGAATACACCGACATGATCGTCTCCCTGCCACTCAAACTCCCAGAAGAGTTGATGGCCGCTCCGGAGACAGGCGAAGAGGAAGGCGCCCCGGATGCACCAGCACCAGACGCACCGGCACCTGACGCCGAGGAAGACTCGGCGGACACTCAGGATGGAGAAACTGCTTAGGAAGGCGTCTCAGTAGGTCACTGCGGAGACTGCCTGTGAAGAGGATCCGTAGACATCAATGACTTTGTTGAAACCCGCAGTCTTGACCATAGAATCGACGGTTTCCGACAATGAACATATCGCAAATTTCTTGCCCTTGGCGTGAAGTATCTTTGCAGTCACCAGAATTGCACGCAATCCAGCGCTGCTGATGTAAGTCAAGGTTGCCAGATCCAGGATGACGGCACTGCCTTCGTAAGCTCTGACTTTTTTATTAAGCCCGGCTTGGAACTCTTCTGCATTCAGGCCGTCGATATAACCCGCCACGTCTACCATGAGTGCGCTTTCAGTCTCGCGAACCTGAAGTCCGAACTGATGATCAGAAATGATCCCTCTCCCTGAAACAACTTGTCTGCATCATAGCACAGGGCAACCACGGATTTGGAAGAGGTTGCCAGCTAAGTGTGGGTGAGAATTTGCGGCACGACGATCACCGTGTTACCGCTTCGATAGCCGAGGAACGGGACATGTAGACATCAATAATATTGTCAAAACCCGTCGTCTGGATGATATCCAAGATCGCACTTGGCAAAGAGCAGAGTGCCAGTTTCTTGCTCCGACGATTCATCGCTTCGGCAACCAGCAGAATCACGCGCAGTCCTGCACTACTGATATAGGACAGGCTCTCAAAATCCAGGACGATGGCAGGACCGCCGTAGCTTCGCGTTGTTTGCTCCAAGCCGATTTGAAACTCACGCGTATACATGCCATCCACACGACCCACTATATTGATCACGAGCGTGTGCTCAAACTCTTCGGTCTGCAACTCGAATTGAGTCTCTGAATCTGTCATGTTTCAGTGCAGGCGGCTTCATAAGCATACCCGAAACTCCGTCCAGCCCCTAGCGGCCAGTCGGCAAACAAGATTCCTAGGCTATTCAACCGGTCGTCGCCGTGACCGCCACGGAGCGAGACTCGTGTATGTCGATAATCTTGTCGAAGCCGGTAATTTTGATAATCTCCATAATGGGATCGGGCAACGCACACATGGAAAACTTTATTTGTTTGCTCCTGAGCGTCTTGGCGATGAGCAAAATAGAGCGTAGCCCGGCACTACTGATGTAGGACAGGTTCTCAAGGTCCAAAACAATGGCTTGACTGTCGCTAGAACTCTCGGCTTTCTGATCCAGATTTTCCTGGAACTCTTGTGCGTTTACGCCGTCGATGCGGCCCGCCACGCTGATTACAAGTGCTCCTTGGAGTTCTTCAGTCTGTAGCTCAAACTGGTGGTCGGAAATTGTCGACTCCCAAAATGGTATTAGGTTGCTATTATAACAATTGAACACGGTTTACCAAACGGCAATTTATGGGGGGGGGGGGGCACAGCCCCAGCCAGTTGTTTCGGCAAAAAATATACTACAATTCAATAAGATAATGTTCCCCTGGAAATATCGTCCATACCGGCCATAGAAACAACCACGTGTCGAAGCAGGATGACATGGTACGATGCCCGATTGAATACAGTAGTCGCCTTTGCAGGGAAATTCTTGTCAATGACCCCGGTACCTGCATGCCTTCAAAGCCATTAATCCGTTGTCATTTCTCCTCCTAGCACTACCGTAGATGACGCCCCTATGCCACTAGACCGCTATATCACCTTCATCCTGAGCCATCGATGGCAAGCCGTCGTGTTGGCCACACTGGCAATGCTTGCCATAACGGCGGGAGCCAAGTTTGTCACCGTCACGAACGATTACAAGGCGATGTTCGGTGAGGGCAACCCGCAACTCATTGCGCTCGAGAACCTTGAAAGCACTTTCTCCGAGTCCAACGCGGCACTTGTCGCCATTGCACCTCGAGATGGTTCGGTTTTCAGCCGCCAAACACTGACGGCCATTGAAGAATTTACCGAGGTCGCATGGCATGCGCCCTATTCCGTCCGGGTGGATTCACTTACCAATTATTTTCATAGCAGAGCATTTGAGGACGATATCATCGTCGAGTCGCTCGTGGATGACGCACAGTCATTGACCGATGCCGACCTGATGCAAATCAGGTCTGTCGCACTGGATGCACCCGACATTACCAAGCGCCTGATCTCCGATGACGAACGTGTCAGTGGACTGGTGATCAACTTCGCGCTGCCTGACGATAACCCGGGCCTCGCATGGCATGAAATAGCCGATTACCTAGAAGAAGCCATCGACCAAGCCCATGCCGATCATCCGCATATTGATTACTACCTCACTGGCGATGTCATCATGCATCCGGCTTTTGCCGAAGCAACCGAAGTTGTCTTTGCGACCATCGGACCGTTAGCGTTTTTGATGCTCTTGACGGCCACTGCCCTGCTCCTGCGCTCCCTGTACGGGACCGTGGCGGTTGCTTTCCTAATCATGTTTGTCACTAACACGACTTTAGGGATAGCGGGCTGGCTCGAAACACAGTTCACACCAGCCAGCGCCATTGTGCCAATCATCGTCATGACGTTTGCGGTCGCGTATTCGATCCACATCATGACTGCCACCTTGAGGGGCATGAGCCACGGTTTAAACAAAAACGAGGCGATTACGGAAGCGATTCGGAAAAATGCTTATCCGGTATTTCTGACTACCGTCACGACGATGATCGGCTTTCTAAGCCTGAATACCTCGGAATCGCCACCCTTTCGTGTCGTAGGAAACCTTGTGGCGGCGGGCTCGTTTTTTACTTTTGTATACGCCATGACCTTCCTCCCCGCCATGCTCTCGATCGTGCCACTGCGCGCACGCGCCGTTGCCGCCGAGCAGGTTGATTTTTTCGACCGCCTAGGGGCTTTTGTTGTGACGTATCGCAAGTTTTTACTTTGGTCTCTTCTTCTTGTCACGGTTGTTCTGGTCACTGGCATCCCCCGCAACGAACCGGGCGACAACTGGATGAAATACTTCGATGAAAGTTATGAGTTCCGAAGAAACACCGATTTTGTCCTCGAAAACCTAACCGGTTTGGACAGCTTGGAGTATTCGCTGGAGGCGGGCTACGAGGGCGGCATCACTAATCCCGAATATCTGCGCTCGGTCGATGCCTTTGCCGAATGGTTCCGGGAACACCCCAAAGTGTCATATGTACAAGCGTTTCCGGACATCATGAAGCGCTTAAACAAGAACATGCACGGCGACGATCCAGCGTATTACCGCCTGCCCGATGACCAGGAGCTTGCCGCACAGTACTTGTTGCTTTACGAACTGTCCCTTCCGTTCGGCCGCGATCTCAACGACCGCATTGACATCTCAAAATCAGCAACCCGAGTGACCGTTGCATTGACAGGCCTATCCTCTATGGAGCAGCGCAAACTGGATGCACGCGCGCAAGAGTGGCTCCGTGCCAATGCACCGGACATGGTAACCGAGGCATCAGGACTCACCATGGTGTTTGCTCATCTTTCCGAGCGGAACATCAACAGCATGCTGTCCGGCACGCTGATCGCCATGACCCTGATTTCATTCATCTTGATCTGGGTCTTCAGGAGCATCCGCATCGGGCTTATCAGCCTGGTGCCCAACTTCATACCGGCTGCCATGAGTTTTGGGCTATGGGGCTATCTCGTCGGCCATGTCAGCCTTGCCGCTTCGGTTGTCACTGCGGTCGCCTTTGGCGTCATTGTGGACGACACCATCCACTTCCTTACCCGATATCGACAAGCCCGCAGCGAGGGTTTTTCCGCCCCGGAAGCTGTCCAATCCACTTTCCGCAAGGTCGGTCGGGCATTGTGGACGACGACTGGAATATTGTCGGCTGGTTTCTTGATGTTCACTCTCTCAGGATTCGAGAGCAGTTGGGTACTCGGCATCCTGATGACCATCACAATTAGCTTTGCGCTTCTTGCTGACTTTTTCCTCCTTCCCGCCTTACTCATGGCCATAGACCGAAAAACCCGGAGAGGGGAGAAAATCCGGGCCTAGTTGTGGATATAATATTGAAATTACGGTCCAGTTTTCAGTTTATGTGTCCTTATGATGGGCATAAATTATCTGAAATGAGTTTCTTACAAAGATACGGCCGTATGACGCAAGGATGGGAAAAGCCGTGAACCTCTCCATGCCTTCTGCATACGTTCCCCAGTATGCGGACGCGCGAAAACATGACGCGAAAGAGGTCGACAACTACATCAGGCACACGGTTCTGGGGGATTCCGAGTTGGATCCGATAATGGAAGAATTGACTGCTTCAGTACCGCCTGAAGACTTGCATCGATTCATCAAGGCTGGCATAGAAGGTGAGGGGGACGACCTGCGTAAGGCGCCACAATCCTTGCGTGATTTTTTCGACAAGGTCGAGGTTCCTCCCCCGTGGCTTGATTACGACGCTTTTCACTCCGGGATCCGTAGTTTTAACGTCAATGTGGATCTCATGCTTGCTGCGTTCGTTGCCGGAGTGCTTGTGGAGGGCTTTGCAACATTAATCGCCAAATCCTTCAACATCACCGGTCGAGTGGCCACCACCACAAGACGTCTGCAACAAAACAACCGACACCTGATGGAAATATTCTTCCCCGATGGCTTGCAGAGGGACAACGATGGATGGAAATTGTCGGTTCGAATTCGTTTTGTCCATGCCCGCGTCAGGTGCCTGTTGACTCATTCCGAACAGTGGGATCACGAAGCATGGGGCACACCGTTGAGTGCTGCAAACTTGGGGTTTGCCATCTCCGTCTTTTCCAAGCGCCTGCTTGATCATGCAGCACTAGTCGGCGCGGAATTTACCGAGGAGGAAAAGACAAGCGTGATCGACGTGTGGAGATACGCCGGCTACCTGATGGGCATCCCCGAGACCATTCTCTACCGCAACCGGGAAGAGGCGGAAGCCATCTACCAGATCGCCCACCTGTGCGAACCACCCCCGGATGCCGATTCGGTTCATATGGCAAACACCTTGATTCAGTCCATTCCCGAAGTCGCGGGAATAGAAAAACCGTCCGAACGGAAAAAAACCACCACCTTGGCCTACCGAATTTCGCGCGCACTTATCGGCAACGATCTCGCAGATAAGTTTGAATATCCGAAATCCTCCACCTGGGGGACGTTGTTCGTTTTCAGACTGAAGCAGCACATCCAGAGACGGCTTCAAGGTTCGCAGTTGGTCAGGCTCCATAACTTCACTCAACTTCTACAAATTTCAATGTACGATAGAGGCGGAATAAGCTACCGGGTGCCCGACAATGTTCTTCAGTCAAAATCGCACGACTGGTAAGGGTTCTCCGCGCCTCGCCCCATTCCCCGTCCCAGCTTAGTCACGCAGAACACGCCAAGGCTGTAAAATCCCTCTGCCGCCATCCGGTTATTACTTTTCAAGCGTGTAACGCCATCAACCCTCACCTTCTCATGAAAACGATTGACCACTGCCTCGGGCGACGCATTTTTTCGTTGCCGTTCGCGTTCTGCATGAGCCTCCTGCTCGGCTGGAGTCTCTCGATGCCCGTTCATGCAGAATCCGCCGAAGAAAAAGGGCTGAGGATTGCGCGTGATGCCGATGCAAGGGATCACGGCTTCGGCAACTACACTGCCCAGCAAACCATGGTGCTGCGCAACAAACATGGGCAAGAAAGCCATCGGAAACTCCGGGTGAAGATCCTGGAAGTGCCGGAAGACGGCGACAAGAGCCTGTTTGTCTTCGACAACCCGCGAGACGTCCAAGGAACCGCTTTTCTGGTTCATTCCCACAAAGAGGGCGCCGATGACCAGTGGCTCTATCTGCCCGCCCTGAAGCGAGTCAAGCGCATCAGTTCATCAAATCGCTCCGGCTCCTTCATGGGAAGTGAATTCGCCTATGAAGACATGACCGCCCAAGACGTCGACAAATTCACCTATCAGTATCTTCGCGATGAACCTTGCGGCGACCTAACATGCTTCGTGGTGGAACGCGTCCCCACCGACAAGGACTCGGGCTATCGGCGGCAACTGGTTTGGTTTGACCAAGACGAATTACGTGCCCAGCAAATACATTTTTACGACCGAAAAGACACGCACATGAAGACGCTTACTTTTGAAGAGTACGCTCAGTACCTAGGTCAGTTTTGGCGCTCCGGCCTGATGACGATGGTCAATCACGTCACCGGGAAAAGTACGATCATGATGTGGACAGATTTTCAATTCCAAACCAACCTGAGCGACCGCGATTTCACTAAGACAGGATTGAAACGAGTGCGTTGATGCTGCACTGCAACGTGCTTTCCTACATTGCGCCTGTTGCGGTTCTGATTTCAGGTATCGTCATCGGTGGCGAAACCCGTGCAGAATCCGACATCTATTTTGATTTTTCGGGAAAAATCAGCATCGAAAACCGATGGTTCCCGCAAACGAATCTCCACCCGCACCAATCCCGCCATTCGAGCGGATTTGTCTTTGAGCCGGAGCTCTATTTCGAAGGCGCCGAAGGCTGGAGCTTCACCCTGGTCCCCTTCTTTCGCTACGACAGCGCCGATTCACGTCGCACCCATGGCGACCTACGGGAAGCCTACTTTCTGTTGTTCGGCGAACTCGGGGAGGACGAATGGGAGTTGCGCATCGGCGTCGACCGAATATTTTGGGGTGTCATCGAATCGAATCATCTGGTCGATATCATCAATCAAGTTGATGCCATCGAACACCCCGACCAAGAAGTCGAATTGGGGCAGTTGATGGCTCATTTCACCCTGTCGGGAGAATGGGGTATTGCAGAGTTGTTTGTCCTGCCGCATCACCGGGAGCGCACATTCCCCGGCCGTGACGGCCGCCTGCGGAGCGGACTGATCGTGGACGAAGACCACCCGACTTATGAAAGTTCGGCCGAACAGTGGCATACGGACTTCGCACTTCGGTACAGCCATAATTTCGGGCCTTTTGATATCGGCATCAGCGTGTTCGACGGCACCAGCCGGGAAGCGCTTCTGCTGCCACGCATTGGCCCGAATGGCATGATCGAGGGGTTTGTCCCGCACTACGAACAGATTCGTCAATTTGGTCTGGATGCGCAAATGACGTTGGAAGACTGGATATGGAAACTGGAAGCCATTCATCGATCCGGCGCGCAAAACCTCAGTTACGAGGAAGATGACTATGCCGCGCTCGTCATGGGAGTGGAATACACGTTCTACTCCATATTCGACTCCCCCGCGGACTTCAGCCTGGTCTGGGAATGGAATTACGATGAACGGGGGGAGGATGCAACCAACATATTCGACGATGACCTGTTTTTTGCGATCCGTTACGCGCTCAACGACCTTCATGACACGGCCTTCTTCTTCAGCATGATGCAGGACAGGGAACATTCGACAAACGTTTTATTCCTCGAATTTGATCGGAGGCTGACCGATCAATGGTCAATGAATATCGAGGGGTTTCATCTGCTCAATTCGGATGAAAAAGATGTACAAGCCGATCCGATACGCCGCGACAGCTTTCTGGAGCTGCGGCTAAACTATAATTTTTAGTTTCCCCCTCCCCAAAACCGTCTCCAACATTCTAAAGTGAATCTGGCTACAGAACTTGCCCCTTTGCGACAACGGATCATCGATCGGTTGGAAGAGGTCCTGCCAAAATCTGAAGTCGCGCCCGAGCATCTGCATGCGGCCATGCGGCACGGGGCGCTGGTTCCGGGCAAATGTGTCCGGGGATGCCTTGTTTATGCTTCCGGGCGAGCTTTGGGAATAGAAGTCGAGCGTCTCGACCGTTTTGCCTGTGCCCTGGAACTGGTTCACGCCTACTCTTTAGTGCACGACGACCTGCCATGCATGGACGACGATGATATCCGGCGGGGGCGCCCCTCCTGCCACGCAGCTTATGGTGAAGCAACAGCCCTGCTGGCGGGCAACGCCCTGCTACTGTGTGCCATTGCCGAAGTGTCAGGCGATAGGGAGGCGTCGGGAGAACAACGCAGTGCGAGTATCGACCGATTGTGCCAAGCAGCCGGTTCGCTTGGCATGGTGGGGGGACAGCAGTTGGATATAGAGATGGAAAACGCCGAAGAGTATCAAATCGACTCGCTGAATGAAGTGTATCGACTCAAGACCGGATGCCTGTTCCATACCTCGGTCATGCTGCCGACGGAACTGGTGCAGGCCAGCCCAGAGCAAAGTGATGCGCTGGACACCTATGCGAGAAAAATTGGCCTGGCCTTTCAAGTGCGCGACGATCTTGAGGATATGGAGCAGGATGCCCAGCTCGCCGGCGATGGAACGCGCCCGACCTATCCGGTCCTTTTGGGCGTCGAGGAAAGCCGCAGGCAGCTCTCCGACCTCGGCACGGAGGCACTGGCAGCACTCGACGTGTTCGGGGACCAAGCCGACTTGCTGCGTTCGCTTGGACGATGGCTGACCTCAGGCTCTGCGGATGAACAGTTGGATTAAGATGCCGTAGTCTGGGCGACGGTACACAACGAGCGGGGTTCTGGTTCACATGCCTACTTCAATCTCGAAGAGTCTGCAAGACTGTGATAGCGACCTCGCCTATCAGGACGCTATTTTGCAAGGTGTTTCCCGCACCTTTGCTCTTACGATCCCCCGGCTTCCCGATGCATTGCGCGATGTGGTGGGCAATGCCTATCTCCTATGCCGGATCACGGACACCATCGAAGATGAACCAAGCCTGCCCTCGGAACAAAAACAAATATTCTCAGAGCGCTTCATTGATGTCGTTGCCGGTCGTGAAAGTGTAGAACCTTTCGCACGTGAACTCGGTTCTTCGCTGTCCGCATCGACCACCGAGGACGAACATGATCTGATCGCCAATACCGACCGGGTTATCCGGATTACCCATGGATTCCGTTCCAACCAGCGAAAGATCCTTGAGCGTTGCGTGGAAATCATGGCACGGGGAATGTCCGAATTTCAACGGAACGCGACTTCCGATGGCCTGGAAGACCTGCCCCACCTCGATCGCTATTGCTACTATGTCGCCGGGGTCGTCGGTGAGATGCTGACGGAACTCTTTTGTGACTACTCTGCGGAAATAAATGAACGGCGCGAAGATCTTCTCGCGTTGTCGGTCTCGTTCGGGCAAGGATTGCAGATGACGAACATCCTCAAGGACATGTGGGAGGACCGACGCCGCGGAGCCTGTTGGCTACCGCGCGACGTCTTCCAAGCCGCAGGCTACGACTTGAGCAACATGTCTTCCGGAGAAACCAATCCCGCTTTCGCCAAGGGATTGTCTGAACTCGTGGCAATCGCCCGCTGCCACTTGGAAAATGCGCTCCGGTTCATTATCCTCATCCCTCGCCACGAAACCGGCATTCGCCTGCACTGCCTGTGGGCATTGGGAATGGCGGTTCTGACCCTGCGCCGCATTCATGCAACTCCTGCTTTCAATAGCGGGCAGGAGGTGAAAATCTCGCGCCGCAGCGTGCGGGCCGTTGTCGCCGTTACCAACGCATCGATCCGCTCCAACCTGGCTTTGAAGTCGCTCTTCGGAGTACTGGCCTCCAAACTTCCGCGCACTCAGGTGGATTGCCTTCCGCAAGCGCAACCGTGACGAGCCCACCATATTTGGCATAAGTCTGGCACAATGTAACTCTGAAAGCGGGGCCCACCAAAACATGATGAAAGTAATCTTGGCTCAGCCACGCGGTTTTTGCGCCGGTGTCGATCGCGCTATCACAATCGTTGAGAAGGCGCTGGAACTTCATGCCTCTCCCATTTACGTGCGGCATGAAATCGTCCATAACCGCAGGGTTGTAGAGAATCTGGAGGCGAAAGGCGTTGAATTCGTGGATGAAATCGAACAAATCCCGGATGAGGCGGTTGCCGTGTTCAGTGCCCATGGTGTGTCGCAGAAAGTGGAGCAGGATGCCTCGGAGCGGAGTCTCCAATCCATTGACGCAACGTGCCCCCTAGTTTCGAAAGTCCACAAAGAAGGGCAGCGCTATGCTGCGCAGGGCTACGACATCATCCTGATCGGTCATGAAAACCACCCCGAAGTAGAGGGAACTCTCGGTCGGATCTCGGGGCCCGTTTTCTTGGTCAGTACCGTGGAGGACGTCGAAACTCTTGAAGTGCAAAACCCGGAGAAAGTCGCCTATATCACCCAAACCACCTTATCGGTTGACGATACGCGGGAGATCATCGAGGCGTTGCGCAAACGTTTCCCGGATATTGCCGGACCAGACGTCAAGGACATTTGTTACGCCACCCAGAATCGCCAAGCCGCTGTGCGCGCACTTGCCGAGCAAGTGGAGCTGATTCTCGTGGTCGGTGCGAAGAATAGCTCCAATTCCAATCGCTTGTGCGAAGTCGCATCTGACAGCGGAGTATCCAGTTACCTAATCGAAGACCCCTCGGCGATTGATCCTGAATGGCTGCGCGGGAAAGAGGCTGTCGGGATTACCGCCGGGGCCTCGACCCCCGAGGAATTGGTGCAAGACGTCATTGAAGCGTTGCGAGAGCACGCCGAACTGGAAGTCTCCACAATGGATGGAATCGAGGAAAACGTACATTTCCCTCTCCCCACTTCTTTACATCAAGCAGCCAAGAGAAAAGCCAGTTCGACTGGGAAAGTGGCATAAAGCGGGAGATCCGCTGGTCCGATTTCCCAACTCTCCTTCGACCTGCGCGGGAGAAACGCATGATTCACCGCACACGTGCGACGATCATCGCTTTGTTTTTCGCCTGTGCGGCTGCACATGCCGACACTCCGCCCGTCTATTACATCTACCTGGCTGGCCCCGAGGTCTTTCTGCCTCAGCCGGTAGAAGCAGGCGAACAAAAGAAATCGCTTATTGACCAACTCAATGAACAGCATGATTGGCCCTTCCGCCTGATCGGGCTCTATCCCCTAGACAATGAAATCTCAGACTTCAAGCCGGACCGGGACACCGGCCTGCGCATTTACCGGGCCAATGTCGCGCTTATGGATAAGGCGCACGTTGTCGCGGCGAACATGGTGCGCTTCCGGGGACCCAGCATGGATGTCGGGACCGCTTACGAGATGGGCTACATGCGTGGCCTAGGCAAACCGGTCTTCGCCTACTACGACGCCAAACCGTTCTACGGCAAACACGAAGTCCCCGGACGGTATCCCGATCGGGTCGCGGAACACTACAAAGTCGACCCAGTTAATGCACATGCGGACATTGATGGACTGATGATCGAGGATTTCGACATGCCGGACAACCTCATGATGATGGGTGCCCTGAATGATTCGGATACCGACATTCAGCCGTCTTTCCGGGATGTCATCCTGCGGATCGCCGAATACCTGATGGCGCATTCCCCATCAGCCGAGAACGCAGATCACCGTTGACACTGCCGACAATAAAAGCTTGAGCGTTGCCCGATTACCCGGCTGCGCACCGGCTCCCCGCACCGAGGGCATGCTTCGCCAACCCGCCCGTATACCTGAAGTTCCTGCGCAAAATAACCCGGTTCTCCTTCCGCTTTCGTAAAATCCCTCAACGTCGTTCCGCCCGCCTTTATCGCCTGATTCAGAACCGCCTTTGCGGCCTCGGCTAACCGCCGGTAGCGGCTCAGACCAACCCGTCCGGCAGCGCGAATCGGTGAGATTCCAGCCTCGAACAACGCCTCGCTGGCATAGATGTTGCCTAGGCCCACCACGATTTTCGAGTCCATCAGGAAGTTCTTGACGGCACCAGTGCGTCCTCGCGACCGGGCATACAGCCATTCCCCGCTGAATTCTTCTCCCAGGGGTTCCGGACCGAGATCCTTCAGCAATCGATGCCGCAACGGATTGGCACGGGTCCAATGCAGGCTGCCAAATCGCCGCGGATCCCGAAATCGCAACGTGGCGCCTTTCTTCAGACAGACATCGACATGGTCGTGCGTTCCCGGCGGCGGCGGATTCTCGAGCACCCGGAACGAGCCCGACATTCCCAAGTGCCAGACCAGGTGCCCGTCGTCTAGTTCGATCAACAAATACTTGGCCCGGCGATCGACTGCATGAACGCGCTGGTTTGTCGCGGCACCCGGAAGCGTCCGGCTGATCGGCCAGCGTAACTGCCGCTGCCGGATGACCATCCGGTCGATGACTTCTCCAACTAGGTGCGGCGCAATTCCGCGACGCACCGTTTCGACTTCCGGCAGTTCCGGCATCAGCAGCCCACCGGGGTTGTCACGAAGGTGGCCATCAAGTGGCGTGCCTGTTTCTCATCTAGCCATTGTTCGTGCCGGGTCTGCCAGACCGGCACCTCTCCAAGACGGCTTTCGAGGACGGGGAGATTCCCGAAATCTCCGGTGCCCGGCCTCAATTGGTTGAGGATCACGCCTGCCAGCTGGCAGTGCGACTTTTGCACCGCTTCGCAGGTCAACAGAGTCTGATTGATCGCACCCAGCCGATCCTCGGCCACGACCAGAACCGGCAACCCCAACTCCGAAGCGAGCGCCTGAACATCTCCGTCTTCCGCCAAGGGCGTCCTCCATCCCCCCGCTCCCTCGACGACCAGCAGCTCTTCCCGCCGGCAGAAGTCGACCAGGTCCTGCAGCCGATATTCCACTCCCTCCTGCCGTGCCGCCAGCATCGGCGCAATCGGGGTGCGCAATTTGTAACACACCACCGGTTCTGTTTTCGCCAATTGCGCTGCCTCGCGCAAGGCCTCCGCATCTTCCGCCCGCAATTCCTCGCCTGAAGCCCTATCAATTGCCACGCACCCGGACTCCACAGGCTTCAGGGGGCGAACCTCCAGCACCTGCTTGCATAAATCCCGAATCAAATGTGCCGCGGTCCAGGTTTTTCCCACTCCGGTATCGGTTCCCGTTACGAAAACACCGCGCAAATCGGCAAGCATCACATATAATTCCACTTTGACCTGAAAGTCAAACAATTTTGGGAAATTATGTAGCAAAATCCGCAGTGATACAATCCTGAAATGAAAGTCCACCGCGCTGCCCGCTACCGTCTCCACCCCGGCTCAAGCCGCAAGCATCAGCAATTGCACGGCACCGCCGGAGCCTGCCGATTCGTCTGGAACCATATGGTCGGGAAACTACGTGACGAATATGAAGCCTGGGGGACTTGCAACTTCTACTACATGTCAACCAAAACCATCCCTACGCAGGGGCCGGGCAGGATTTTCACCATTCTCAGACGGTACAGTTATCCGTGGTTGCAAGACTATTCGGCGTATATCGTCAAGAGTTCCTTGCAGCCCATCGAGACAACCTACAAGGCGTTCTTCGATGACTTGAAGACAGGGGGGAGGCTCAACCGGAAGCCCCCGCAATTCCATGGGAAGCACACGACTCCGCCTTCGTTTCCGATTAACTATGTTTCAGCAAAGGTGGCGGGAAATAGCCTGTACGTGCAGAAGATCGGCTGGATGAAGCTGGTCGGCAACAATCCATACTCGGACGGCGAATTCAAGTCCGGGCGGATTCGCTACGAGTGTGGGAATTGGTACGCCTATCTGACCTACGAAGTTCGGGCGGAAGCCCCCCTGCCACACAGCATCCGGGAAGTGGGCATTGACCGCAATGTCGTCGAAGGGCGACTAGCCGTGCTTTCGGATGGCACGAAGCACCCGGGCCCTGACTTGGAACTCAAGGTGGCCCGACGCAAGCGATACCAGCGCAAGATGGCGCGACAGGTGAAAGGAAGCAACCGCAGGAAGGTTACCCAGGTGCGGTTGCAGAGGGCGTTTCGAGCAGAACGCTTCGCCCGCCTGAACTGGGCGCACCATGTCAGCAAGGACATTGCCTCCGAGTACGATGTCGCTTACATGGAGAAACTGAACATCCGAGGCATGACGAAATCCGCCAAAGGCACTAAAGAGAAACCCGGTAAGAACGTCAGCACAAAATCGACCCTGAATAGAAAGATTCTCGCCAGTGCATGGGGAACGTTAGAGTTGTGCCTGAACTACAAGATGGACGTGCACAGGGTACATCCGGCGTACACCAGCCAGACCTGTCACCAGTGCGGGCATGTCGACAAGGACAGCAGAAAGCAATCAGACTTCAAGTGTACCGCTTGCGGGCACGCGGACGATGCGGACGTGAACGCTGCATTGAATATATATGGTTCGTCCCCTCCCTGCAAGTCCGAAGCTGAGAGGGAGATCGATCGGCTGCGCACATATATCCGGCCTCTTGGCGGGAGCATGCTGTCTCCCGGGCCCCGATGGGTTCCGCACGTCCCGTCCTTATC
>CAZGIH010000005.1:0-73239 GCA_964526195.1 uncultured Chromatiales bacterium
GGCTCTTCACGGTTTCGTGTGGAAAGGCGGTCTGGGATGCAGGTCCAATCCGCCGAGGTGAAAGTAGATGGCCTGGCGGAAGCGTTCGCGGCTGCGGTAGCCACACGCCTGCCGCTTGATCCACTGCACCTTTGAGTTGATCGCCTCCGACAGGGCGTTGCTGATGCCCAGCATGGCGGCGTTCAGGATCTCCTCGATGTGCGTCCAGATCGTCTTCGCCGCCTTGACCACCGGCGCCAGCCGCGAACGCTTCGCGGCCTGGTACCAGGCTTCCCAGGCGTAGTAGGCCAGGGCCCGGTCGCGCAACTCCCAGATCTCCGCCGCCTGCTCCTTCAGCGCCCAGGCCCGCGCCACCTTCAGGCCCTGCCGGCGCAACTCCTTCAGGCGCCGGCGCCGCGCCGGACCCATCCGCTCCTCGGTCATCAGCCAGTCGTAGCGGGTGCCCTTCAGACGAGAGTCGCCTTGCCCCAGCAGCGCCTTGTGCTCCGCCCGACGTACCTGATCCACCGCCCGGTTGAGCAGGCTCACCACGTGGAAGCGGTCGATGCAGATGTCGGCCGAGGTGTGCGTCAGGGTCGCGCCGATGTAGGCCGGCGCCAGATCCATCGCCGCAGTCTCGATCCGCGCACAGGCGGCTTCGCCCAACCCCTTGAAGAACGGCTCCACCGCGGCCCGGTCCTTGCGGTCCGCCACATACAGCACGCCGCTCCCGCGCCGCCGCCGCGCCTGCTCCTGGTCGACCACGATCGACACGTATTCGTGACGCTTCTGGAACGAGGTCTCGTCAATGCCGATCCGCCTCGGCCGTTGCGGCCCGCGCCGCCTCAGGCCGCGCCGCACGGCCCGCGCCCGGATGCCGTCCACCTGGTGCCAGCCCAGACCCCACTTCCGCGACACCGCATGCAGGTTCATCTCCAGCAGATCCTCGATCACGGCGCTCTCCAGACGCATCGTCTGGCGGCTGCGCGACTCCGCCCACGGCACCTCGACCTGATGCACGCCGTGCCTCGGACAACTCGCCCGCGGCACCGCCGCACGCACCACCGTGTGCCAGCCCAGCAGGTCCAGGTCGCGCCATTCCCGAGGCTTCCCGTCGTGCCGCTTGCACAGCGCGCCGCAGTGCGGACAGGGCACCAGCCGGCCCTTCTTCATCGCCAGATCCACCGTCACCCGCCCGGGACTGTGATCCTCGCCTCCCGCCTGGCACGACACCGACACGACCTCCCACGGCGCATACAAAAACATCAGTTGTTCAAGCAACTTCCTGGACTCTTCCATCGGCCCCTCCAGATCGCACGGAAATGACCATCCTACTCTTCATTCCACACAAAAGCTCGAAGAGCCCATGGGTTTCCTGTAGAGAAAATTTGGCCTAGCCGTGCTATATTCATAGGTCCGGCTCTCCGAGGTGCCGAACATGAACAAACTGGGTGCATTTCTTATTTTCCTGCTGGTGATGGCCTTTGGCCTGATGCTGGTGATGGCCAACCCACAGGCGGTCGGCATCAACCTGTATTTCGCCGAGTACACGCTGCAGTTGGGATTCGCACTGTTGGCCACGCTGGGACTGGGGCTGATCCTCGCCATGGGGCTCGGCGGCTGGATGGTGTTGCGTTATCGGTTCAAACTGACCCGCCTGCAGCGCCAGTACGATCTGGTGTACCAGGAAGTCCGCAACCTGCGGCGCATGCCCATCCACGAGGCCTGACATGATGAGCGCCCTGCTTTGGCTCCTGCTGCCAGTCGCGGCATTCACCGGCTGGTGGGCGGCACGGCGCGACATGCAGCGCCACCAGGCCAAGCCGATCCCGGGGCACTACCTCAAGGGCATCAACTACCTGCTCAACGAACAGCCGGACAAGGCTATCGACCTGTTTGTCAACGTTGTCGACCTGGATGCCGACACCGTCGAAACCTACATCGTGCTCGGCAACCTGCTGCGTCGGCGCGGCGAGGTGGAGCGAGCCATCCGCCTGCACCAGAACCTGATCGCACGGCCGGATCTGGACGACCGGACCAAGGCCGACGCCCTGCTGGAACTGGCTCGGGACTACCTGAAGTCCGGCCTGTTCGACCGGGCCGAACATCTGCTCGGCGGCGTGCTCGACACCGGCAGCCACCAGCTGGAAGCCCTGCATCACCTGCGCGAAATCTACGAACAGGAGAAAGAATGGAAGAAGGCGATTCATGTCGCCCGCAACATCGAACGCGAGGGCGGAGGACCACAACAGGAAATCATCGCCCAGTACTACTGCGAACTGGGGGAAAACGCCCTAGAGACGGTTGCCAACGGCAACGGTGAAGAACAAGCAGTCCAGCACGCGCACAAGGCCTTGGGCCATTACCGTGACTGCGCGCGGGCGCATATCATGCTCGGCGACATCGCGACTCGGCGGCGTGACTACCATGCCGCCATCCGTCATTACCGGGACGCCTATGAAAAGCGCCCGGCGTTCGCGCCGCGAATCATCCGGCTCATCCACAAGGCATACCAAGCCCAGGGAGACCTGGACGGATTCCGCCAGTTTTTGCACCAGGCACGGACCCAGCCGCATGCCCTGTTCCCGGTGCTGTCCTTGGTCGAGGATCTTCGACAGAACGGCGACAGCGGATTGGATGAGATCTTCGACGGCACTTTCCAGTCCAACCCCTCCTCGCTGGTCCTGCTGCGCGAATACGTGGAAGCGATTACCGAGAACCGGGTCGCGGCCGACCAGCAGAGCATGCGCCAGATCCTGACCACGCTGGACCGTTACCTCGCCGACCGTCCGACCCACGAATGCTCGGAGTGCCAGTTCCAGGTGCACAAGCTGTTCTGGCAGTGCCCGAGCTGCCAACAGTGGGACACCCTGCGGCCAATTGAGCCCTACGCCGAGAAGACACCTCACCGCCCCTACCTGGTTTAAGTATTTCAATGCCTGCGGATCCGGCGCCCGGCCTGATCATCGCCCTAGACGGCCTGAGCAGCCGGGAGGCCGTGGATTTTGCACGCCGCCTCTCACCCGGCGACTGCCGCCTGAAAGTCGGGTCCGAACTGTTCGTCAAGGGCGGGCCGGAGTTAATCCGCGACCTGCAACAGCAGGGTTTCGAGATCTTCTTAGACCTCAAGTTCAACGACATCCCGAACACGGTAGCGGCCGCCTGCCGCGCTGCACGGAACATGGGCGTTTGGATGTGCACCGTGCACGCCTCGGGCGGACCAGCCATGCTGGAAGCAGCCCGCGAAGCGGCGCAAGACGAACTCCATGTCGTCGCCATCACAGTGCTGACCTCGCTGGACGACGAGGACTTGGACGCCATCGGACAGCATTCTGCCGAGGAACAGGTTGTCCGGCTGGCCCAGCTCGCGCTACAGGCTAACCTTTCGGGCATCGTCTGTTCAGCCCGGGAGGCTCGGCAGATCCGCGAGGCGTGCGGACCAGATTTCTGGATCGTCACGCCCGGCATCCGGCCGGCTGCAACCGCAGACGATCAGAAGCGAACGGTCACGCCTGGAGAGGCCGCCAAAGCCGGTGCCAATCATCTGGTGGTCGGACGTCCGGTAGTCCAAGCCGACGATCCCCCCGCTGCCGTCCAATCTATCCTGCAAGAGTTGTCGCTCGCCGCCAACGCGGTCTGACGCTCCCCTTATTTCCCCGTGCTACACTGACCCCATCCTGCGGGATGGGGTGTCTGCCCGACAGATGAAACAGGGAAGCCGGTGCGCAACAGCAAAGCCGGCGCTGCCCCCGCAACGGTAGGCGAGAAGGACACGCAAGCCACTGGGCCTCGGCCTGGGAAGGAAGTGTCCGGGAAACCCTCGCGAGCCCGGAGACCGGCCCCATTCTGAATTGTCACGGTTGCGGTGGGCGATCGGGATGACGCGCGGTCGCCTGGCCGTGCTGTTTCCCTGTGTCTGCTTCAACTCTGAATTGGAGCCGACATGCCCAAAAAAACCCTGTTGTCGCTTGCGCTCATCGTGCTCTGGTGTCCGTCCCTGCCCGCCGCACAGGACATCGAAACTATCATCATCACTGCTTCGCGCATTCCCCAGCCCCTGCACACCATCGGCAGTAGCGTCACCGTTATTGATCTGGATGACTGGCGTGGGACGGGTGCCACCATCTCGGATGTCCTGCGCGAGGTCCCCGGGCTGACCGTCAGCCAGCAGGGGGGCAGCGGGACGCTGACGGCTCTGAGGATGCGCGGCGGCGAATCCAACCATACGCGCATCCTCCTGGATGGCATCGAGTTGAGCGACCCGACCAGTGGCGTCGTGGACTTCGCCCACTTGAGCGTTGCCGGGATCGAGCGCATCGAGATCCTGCGGGGTGCGCCGAGCGCCCTGTGGGGGAGCGACGCTATCTCCGGCATCATTAACCTGATCAGCCGAAAAGGAGGCAGTTCCAGCCTGACCCAGAAATCCGGCTCGAACCGGCGTCATGAAACCACGCTCCAGGTCGCCACCGAGTCCGAAGGCTTCAGCATGCAGGCCAGCGCGCACCATTTCCAGACGCGAGGCGAGAACATCTCGTTGACCGGATCGGAGCGGGACGGCTACCGGAACAACACCCTGCAATGGGGCGGACGGTGGCACCCTTCGGCTGAGACCGACTTCCGCTTTTCCATCCGTCGCACACATGCGAATTCAGAATACGACGGATCCGGGCCTTCGGACGCCCCGCACACCTCGAGAAACCGCCGGAACTATCTGAACGCCAGCCTGCACACACAAACTGGCCCCTTCAAGCACCAGGCGAACTTCAGCTACCTGCAGACGACAAATCAGTTTCAGGATGCCTTCCCCACCGAAACCAAGGGACGCCGCATCCAGATCGACGAACTGGTCTGGCGCGACTTCGAGGGTTGCTTCCTGGGTCGTCCCTGCACCCTCGGTGCCGGCCTGGAATGGAGCCGGGAACGCTATCACCGGAAAGGCATCGAACCCTTGCATTTCATTTCCTCCAGCGTGTTCATGACGCTGAGCTGGCAACCCGATCCCCAGGCCACGGTCGACCTGTCGCTCCGGCGCGACGAGAACCATGATTTCGAAGATGCCAACACCTGGCGCGTCTCCTTCGCCTACCAGTTCCCTGACCGACCGGCCCGGGTCTACCTAGCTAGTGGTATCGGGATCGCCAACCCCACCCTGACCGAACGCTACGGTTATTTCCCGGGCACCTTCCAGGGCAACCCCGACCTGAAACCGGAACGCTCCCGGAACACCGAAGTCGGCATCGAATACTCCCCAGGCGGAACCTGCTGCCGAATCGCCCTCAGCTTCTTCGACCAGCGCCTGAGCGATGAAATCCGGGGATACTACGACCCGGACGGTTTCGATGGTCCTGAACTGCCCACCGCCATCAACGAATCCGGGCGCTCCGAACGCTGGGGAGGAGAACTGGAATTAGAATTCGAGCCCCATCCGGACTGGATCGTCTCCGCCCATTACGCCTACCTGCACGCGACCGAACCGGATTCGGGAGGCGCAACCGACAGGAAAGAAATCCGCCGACCGCGGCACCAGTACCGGCTGGCATTGGCGCATCACTCGGATTCATGGCACTCGCGGCTGGATTTCACGACGATGCGGGGACTGCTGGACGACGATTTCTCGAATTTCCCCGCAGAAAGGAAAACGCTCGAGAATTATTACCTAGCCAACCTGTCCGTGCGATACAACCTGGCCCCGAAGTTCGACCTTCTCTTCGAAGCGCGGAACCTTCTCGACGAATCCTACCAAGAGGTTCTTGGATACGCGACCCCGCGCCGGAATTTCAGCGCGGGATTGATATGGCATTTCGACTGACAAAAACGCCCTGATAAACTGATGCGCTAATTTTTCGGGAAGATCCCTTGAAGCGCATCCTTGTTCTCCTGTCGATCCTCGTTCTCGCCGGGATTGCAGGCATCTACTGGTGGAAAGCAGGCGAGGTGGCAGAATTTCAGGCGGCAACCGTGTTCGGGGAACAGGCCCGGCCATTGCCTGCCTTTTCTCTCACGCGCCATGACGGCGAAGCGCTGAAACCGGAGGATTTCCGCGGCCACTGGAGCCTGCTGTTCTTCGGTTATTCCAACTGCCCGGACATCTGCTCGCCCTCCATGCAGCAACTGACAACTGCCCTGCAAACCTTGGGCGAGGAACAGGCCCGCATTGTTTTTGTCTCGGTCGACTCCGAACGCGACAGCCCGGAAGCCCTGAGCCGATATGTCGGCTATTTCCACCCCGGCACCCTGGGAGCCACCGGTGAGGCCGAAGCAGTTGCGGGCTTTGCAAAACAGCTCGGTGCCTTTTATTCCAAACGACCACTCGCCACCGGCTATCTCGTCGACCACAGCGGCAGCGCCTGGCTGATCGACCCCGAGGTACGACTCGTCGGCGTGTTCACCCCGCCCCTGACCCCGGAGGCCATCGCCGCAGACCTTCGAACACTGATTGACCTCGGCCAATGACTCCGGCTCCCGAATCACCCTGGCGCACGCACCTGCTCAACCTCAAGGCCTGGGGCTTCTACTGTTTTCCCCACCGCTGGGTCTCCGCCCTTGCTTACTGGCTCTCCCGGATCGAAATCCCGGCGGTCAAAAACTTCTTGATTCGCTCATTTGTCTCTTTTTTCGGACTCCGAATGGAGGATGCGGAAATCGAGGACCCGGAAGAATATCCGACCCTGAACGCCTTGTTCATCCGCACTCTGAAAAAAGACGTCCGGCCCTGGCCGGAAGACCCGGATGCATTGGCGGCGCCCTGCGACAGCCGAATCAGCCAGTTCGGCCAGATCGAGGACGGCCGGATCATCCAGGCGAAAGGCCAGACCTTCACCGTGGACGAACTGCTCGGAGGCCCCCACCCTGAATTCGCGCAGGGCCGGTTCGCCACCCTGTACCTCTCCCCGGACGATTGCCACCGAGTCTACATGCCGACCGACGGCCGCCTCATCGAGATGTGTCACATTCCGGGGCGTCAGTTCACCGTCGCTCCCTATGCGGTGGAACGCATCCCGCGGCTTTACGCACGCAATGAGCGCGTGGCGAGCCTGTTCGAGGGTCCGGACGGCACTCCCTTTGCCGTTGTCATGGTCGGGGCCGTCAACGTAGCCTGCATCGAGATGAGCTGGTGCGGCATCGTCGCACCGCGGCGGCGGGCAATCTCACGTTGGCGACACAACGGAAAACCCCGGGATGTCGAACTTCGCCGGGGGGATGAACTCGGCTGTTTTCACCTGGGATCAACCGTAGTGCTGCTCAGCGGTCATCCGGACCGGACATGGAGCCCAAGCGTCGAGGCCGGACAGGCCGTGGCCTATGGCCAGCCCTTGCTCCTTCCGAAGAGTGAAAACGGCGACGCTTCCGAGGCGCCGCCGGACGACGGCGAATAGCTAGTCGCGAACGCGGGATACGTACTCTCCGCTGCGGGTGTCTACCCGAATTACCTCGCCGGTTTCTACGAACAGGGGCACGCGCACGACCGCGCCCGTCTCCAGCGTGGCCGGTTTGGTCCCGCCGGATGCGGTGTCACCCCGAACGCCGGGATCCGTCTCGGTAATCTTCAACTCCACGAACTGCGGCGGGGCCAGGCTGACCGGTTGCTCGTTGTACAGCAGCACGGAGCAGATGTCCTGCGCGCGGATCCAGGAGACGGCATCGTCCATCACGGAGGCGGGAATCGAGTACTGTTCGTAGGACTCGGGGGACATGAACACCGCCGAATCCCCGTCCGCGTACAGGTACTGGAGGCTGATCTCCCGCACGTCCGCCGCCTCGACGCTGTCTCCGGACTTGACCGTCTTGTCGTTGGTCCGGCCTGTCAGGAGGTTGCGCACCTTCATCCGGGTGAACGCCTGGCCCTTGCCCGGCTTGCAGAATTCACTGTCCACCACGACATGCGGTGCCCCGTCGAGCATGATCTTCAGCCCAGGTTTGATGTCGTTGAGGCCGTAACCCGCCATGTCGGAGTGTTCCGTAGCAAAAAAAGAAGCGCAGATTTTACGACATACCGTGCATCGACTGGACTTTGGGGGCTATAATCCAACAAACCCTAGGAGGAACATCATGCAACCTAAAAACAGAACTCCTTTCGCCCTGCTCGTCTCGGCTGTGCTGGCCTGCTCGGGCGTAGCCTTCGCCGACAACCATGGCGGGGCGAAAATGACCACCCACAAAGGCGCCGCGGACATGGAGCTGGCTTCCATGGGCATCGAAGGCATTGAAGCCGCTTTGTCCGACATCATTACTTCGGGCGAAAATGCGCCGCTGACCTGTGGCCTGTTCAGCCTGGCAAAAAGCAACCCGCTGGAGTACACCTACACGTACAACGAAGCCAAGTTCATCGTGTCTGGTGAAATGACCCTGGCCGAAGAAGGCGGCGAGACATTCCATGCGACCGCAGGCGACATCATCTATTTTGATAAGGGCGCAAAGATCACATTCACTTCGGATTCGTCGGGCCTCGCTTTCTTCTGCGGACAGAGAGCCAAAGGGGAACTCTGAATTTTGCCCCTCTGAACGAGTCAAAGTAGCAGGAGGTAAAACTATGAAACCTACAAACTCAACCATACTCGGCCTCGCAGGCGCGTGGCTGCTGATCGCGTCCGCCCCGCTGGGTGCAGACGAGGCCGGCCACATCAAGGACCTGACGATGGGCGATCCTTACTACTACACGAGCGATCAGGCGATCGGGGAGGATGACGGACAAAAGTTGCTGGTCGGCGAAGGCCGTCCCAAGACGACGCATTCCAGCATTCCCCATTTGCCGGTTTTCTCTGGACACATGAACACGAACTACACCTACCGCTTCGTGAACGTGGTGGAACAGACCATGACGATGATCGGGGAGGGTAAGCATGGCCTGTGGCGGGTGCAAGACAACGGGACGATTCGGGAGTACCGCAAGAAGGATGCCCAAGGGCTGCCGGATGGTGCCGACCTGTTCGACGAGGCTAATCTGACCACGATTGAGAACGACTACGCCAGCTATATTCCGGAGGAAAGCTGGGGAGGCTACAAGCACCCCCACCAGAAGCTGGCGGAAGACGGACACCTGAACTTTATCGACCTGCCCCTGCACCACCCCAAATACAAGGGCAAGTACGACGATCACGTGGCCATCGACCTGCCGCATTTCTACTGCACGATGTCTGCGAACCAGTATCCCTACGCCAGGAAGGCGGTAGACTACTCGTTCAGCCAGCCCGGCGCGAACCAAATCGGTCCACTCGGCAAACGTGCCGGCCTCGATGTCAACGAGTTGTACACGAAGGTCCTGCGCGTCAACCTGTTTCCGGATGCCCGGGCCTGGATCAATGTTGGTGGCGAGGATGAAAACTCGGTCGACTGGAAAGCCGTGGATGTCAGCAAGACGAACGCGGAGTTCTACCTGATCGAACGACCCTTCTTCAATGAACCCTACCTGTTCATCACGGCGGTCTTCGACAACCCGGACAACCCGGACTTCCGGTATGTCCGCCCGGACGGCGAGTACTACAAGCGTGTCAAGGCGAGCGGCCAGGAGGTCAAGACCGAAATCACGTACGAGCCCCGATTCCACTTGGAGGACGGGACCACGGCTGCGGCAAAGGGCCTACCCGTCTACGGCGTCCATCATCCCAACCGCGCAGCCTTCGGCGGCGGCGGGGCGTGCCCCCTGAAAGGCGGCGACTGGAGCAACTACCCGAAGACCACGGGTGCAGCAGGCTGGCCGACGAATTACGAGGAAGTCACGCCATTGTGCGACGGGGTTCTAGTCGACATCAAGTTCTACGCGAATCTGGATGGACAGGGCTGGGACAACCCGACCAAGTACCTGGCGAATGCCGGGCACGGCCAGGAAGAAGTCACCTACATGCTGGAACCAGGCGAATACGGCGTCTACACGGATCCCTACTTGACGGAGAAGGGTGAAAAGAACCCGCACGCCATAGATCTGGGCGGCGAACTCACCTTGAAGTATCCCGCCGTAGAAAAGCCGGTGATGCCGGTCGAGTAGGATTTCTGTTTTCCCGGGAGCCCCGCAAGCGAAAATCGGGGCTCCCGGACAAGCCGGCGACCTGTCGCCGCACTTGACCGCGTCTTCCATGAACCTTCGCGTCATTCTTTTCGCTGCGACGACCGCTGCAGGCCTTGGCAGTTTTGCGCAAGCTGGCGAAGTACCGGCACCCGATCCCGCCGAAGTCTTCCATGGAGAGCGATTGTTCCTTGAGACCCGGTTCGCCCAGCGTTTTTATGGTTTCGTGATCCGCGGCGGCGACATCAACGAGCCGCTTGACAAAGGCGACCCTAAACTGGAAAAGACCTACCGGTTCTTCGGGCTCCCGCCCTACCAGATCCCGTTCGCGCCGGGCCCGTTCGAGGGATCTTCCTACAACTGCCGGACCTGCCACCTGGTGGACGAGCATGTCGGGCAGCAGGAGCTCGGCATGCGTGCCTACAACGATTTTGCCTCCCGGAGTCCCCTGCCTGAACGGGATGACGGACAATCCGTGACCGTACGGAATTCGCCGGTGCTGGTGGATTCCCTGGCGCCCAGAGATCCTTTCCTCCTGCACGTCGACGGGGAGTTTGCGTCGGCTCGGGAGGTGATCATCGCCACGCTCACGGGGCGCAACCTAGGCTGGCTGCCCAGCGAGGGCGGTCTGGCCGCACGCCACGCCTGCGAAATCATCCGGAAAGACGACGGGACGGGCGCATTAGCGAAGGAATTCGGCGGATTCAGTTACTCTGAAGTATTCTCCGGCGTTTCGGAATCCGGAGAGGCGCTGCCTGAGCCACATCGGATTGCAGCAGAACTGCGCATATACGTGCCGGAAAGTTCTTGCGATGAGATTCTGATCGGCGTAGCCAATCTGATCGAGCACTATCTCGCAGATCTGAAATTCTCTAAAGAGGCGGACATTCTTTCACCCTACGATCGGTTTCTGTCGATCAACGACCTGCCCGCCCGCCCGGACGAAGGCGAATCGGACGAGGATTACAGCGACCGGCTGCTGGCGCGGATCAATTCGCTCGACGAAAGCGGCGAACTGAAATTCGTGGAACGCAATCCCGCGACGGAGGATGGCGGATTCCGGTTCCATGACCAGCCCTACCGGTTCGGTGAAATCGAACTGCAGGGACTGCGGGTTTTCTTCAACCGGAAACCTGCCGTCGAACGCGGTGCCGGAAACTGCGGATCCTGCCACGCGGCCCCGCATTTCACGGATTTCGGTTTTCACAACATCGGCGTGACCCAAGTGGAATATGAAGCCATACACGGACAAGGTTCGTTCTGGAAACTGCGGATCCCGACAGTCGGACAGCGCAACGAGCAGGCGAACATCTACCTGCCCGCAACCGCTGCGAACCCGGACCGGCAGGGTATGTTCCGCAGACCCGCATCGGAATCCGAGCCGATGGCGACGGATCTAGGTGCTTGGAGCATCTTCATGAACGAAGACTATCCGAACGCTCAGGAGCCTCTGCACCGTTCGTTCTGCCAAAACGGAACGGGTTGCAAGACCGCGGACCAAGCCCTCGAACAGTCGATTGCGGCATTCAAGACCCCGACGTTGAGGGATCTGGGCCATTCGGCCCCCTATATGCACAACGGCCAGATCAGCGACCTGCATGCCTCGGTCGCGTTCTACATTGCAGCCTCTGCGAGCAGCCGGAACGGAACAATCCGGAATGTGGATCCCGAACTGCGGGAGGTCCGGATCAAGCCGAACGATATCCAGCCGCTGGTGAGTTTCCTGATTTCCCTTTACGAGGACTACGAATAAGGCCCATCCGGGAAGAAAAGGCTGGTCTGTATGTATAATGCCCGCCTACAGGGGATTGCGTCAGACGCACCAGTGTGCTTGATCGAACTGGATCGGGCGCAGGCGGGCGTTTCGCTGCGTCTCCCCGTGCTTGAATTCGCTACTCTGGAGCCTGAGTTATGAGCCCTGAAGAAATTCTCAAGACAATTGAAGAGTCGGATATTCGTTTTATCGACTTCCGCTTCACCGACACCCGCGGCAAGGAACAGCATGTCTCCGTACCGGCCAGCGTCGTCGACGAAGAAACCTTCGAACATGGAAAGATGTTCGACGGATCCTCGATCGCGGGCTGGAAAGGCATCAACGAATCCGACATGATCCTCATGCCGGATCCGAGCACCGCGGTCATGGATCCGTTCTACACCGAAGCAACCCTGCTGTTGCGTTGCGACGTGATCGAGCCGACCACCATGCGCCCCTATGCGCGCGACACCCGCGGCATTGCCAAGAAAGCCGAGGAATACCTCAAGTCCACGGGTCTCGCCGATACCGCGTATTTCGGCCCGGAACCTGAATTCTTCATCTTCGACAGCGCGCGCTGGGCGGATGAAATGCACCGTTGCATGTACGAGGTGGATTCGGACGAAGGCTGCTGGAATTCGGACCGCGAAGATTTCGAGGATTCGAACATCGGCCACCGCCCGGGACCCAAGGGCGGGTACTTCCCGGTGCCGCCGGTCGACAGCCTGCAGGACATTCGTTCCGTCATGTGCGAGACACTGGAAGACATGGGTGTTCCGGTCGAGGTTCACCACCACGAGGTCGCCACTGCCGGGCAGTGCGAGATCGGTACTCGCTTCGACTCCCTGGTGCGTCGCGCAGACATGAACCAGATCCTCAAGTATGTGGTCATGAACGTCGCGCACAACTTCGGCAAGACCGCAACCTTCATGCCAAAACCCCTGGTCGGCGACAACGGCAACGGCATGCACGTGCACCAGTCGCTGAGCAAGGACGGCAAGAACCTGTTCGCCGGCGACGGCGTCGGGGGACTGTCGGATCTGGCCCTGTATTACACCGGGGGCATTCTGAAGCATGCACGGGTGCTGAATGCGTTCGCCAACTCCACCACCAACAGCTACAAGCGGTTGGTGCCGGGTTTTGAAGCGCCGGTGCTGCTGGCCTACTCCGCACGCAACCGCTCGGCCGCAGTCCGTATCCCATTCGTCTCGCATCCGCAGCAGCGTCGCCTTGAAGTCCGCTTCGGCGATTCCTGCGGGAATCCGTACCTGACCTATGCCTCCATGCTGATGGCCGGTCTTGACGGGATTCGGAACAAGATCGATCCGGGCGAGCCGATGGACAAGGATCTGTACGATCTGCCGCCGGAAGAGGAAGCCGCCATCCCGCACGTGTGCCATTCGCTGGACCAGGCGCTGGATGAGCTGGACGCCAACCGCGACTTCCTCAAGGTTGGCGACGTCTTCAATGACGACGCCATTGATGGCTACATCGAACTCAAACGCGAGGAAGTGACCCGTCTTCGGGCGGCCACGCATCCGGTCGAGTTCGATATGTACTACAGCCTGTAAGCTGTTTTGCGCTGACGCAGCCGGTCTTCGGCACGATGCGCAGCATGACCGCGTTTGCCCGCGCCGAGACGAAAGTCGGGCGCGGGCAGATGGTGGTCGAAATCCGATCCGTCAATCACCGCTACCTGCAACCGGGATTCCATCTTGCCCGGGAGTGTGCCGGGCTGGAGCCTCTCTGGCGCGAGCAACTGCGTGAGGTTTGTTCTCGCGGCAAGGTTGATGTCACAGCAAGTTTCCGACGAGCGGCGGGTGAACCCACCGATGGATACCTCGATCAAGCACAATTGCGTCGCTTAGTCAGCACCTGCCGGCGCCTGTTTCCCCACTCCGACCCTGCCCACGTACTGAACCTGCCCGCGGTCTGGAACGCCGCTTCTGCTCCCGACACCGCACTGGCACCTGCAGTCCAGAAGGCGTTTGATGAGGCGCTGAACGCGTTCGTCCGGCAGCGGGAAAGCGAAGGCGAACGCCTGACGGGTGTCCTTCATGAGCAGTTGCAGGAAATCGAACAGCAAGTCGTGACACTGAAATCCAAGCGTCCTGCCATACAGCAGGCCCTGCGCGAACGCTGGCAAACACGCCTGAAGGAATTGCAGGCCACGGTCGATGCCCAACGGGTGGAAGAGGAAATCACGGTTCAAGTGATGCGTGCCGATGTGGACGAGGAACTGGCCCGGCTTGACAGCCATCTTGAAGAAACCCGGACAGCCCTGAAAGCGGACGGAGCGCAAGGACGAAAGTTGGACTTCCTGATGCAGGAATTCACGCGCGAAGCGAACACGCTGGCCTCCAAGGCACCGGATGTCGAAACCACCAATGCAGCGCTGGCCATCAAGGTGTTGGTAGAACAGATGCGCGAACAGATACAAAACATTGAATAGGGGCTTCGAAATTTCAGGCAAGCTGTCCATCGAAAAAGAATCTAGAAAAACACGATCGTTACAGAATTTCTTGAATGAAATATGGGATTCATATGGTGCAGAAAGAGCGCTCGTGTCTCGGAAAATAGTAATGAATATAACTATCTCGAAATTAACTTTGGATGATCTTGCAACAGTAGATGATCTTATGAAACGCCATTCGAAAACGCTCGGCTTTCTGCCGGAGCAAGCCCTCCGCGAGCATTTAGAGCGAGGTAACGTACTAGGAGCAGTAACAACCGAGGGGCTACTTTCTGGTTACCTACTCTATGCAAATTACCCAGATCGTTTCCGGATTGTGCATCTTTGTGTGGATGAAAATTTCAAACGCCAAGGTATTGCGAAAAAACTCGTCGAATGCCTGAAAGGCACAGCCACAACTCAAAAGTCTATACAACTCTATTGCCGCCGTGATTACCCTGCACATGCAATGTGGCCAAAACTTGGATTTATTCCCCTAGATGAAAAGCGTGGTCGATCTATTGCTGGACACTCTCTGACTTTCTGGTGCTTGTCATTGGCCCCAGATGAACAACTGAGCCTATTTCAGGCAAAACTTTCAGACAATACGCTTGATGTTTGTATAGATGCACAGATTTTTTTCGATCTATATGCGCTGGACAATGATGCATCCATTCCATCCAAGGCGTTAACATCCGATTTTTTGGTGAATACGATTGAATTATGTATCACGGAGGAATTATTCGTTGAAATTGATAGAGCAGAAGACTCTGACCGCCGAAAATTTTCTCGAAATCGCGCACATCAATTCCGGAAAATCGAATCAAATCCAAGCCTAGAAGAACAATTTAAAAAAACTTTGTCTGGTCTATTACCACATGACACCTTAAGCCAAAAATCAGATATTAGGCACTTAGCGAAAACCGCAGCATCTACAACAAACACGTTTATTACGAGAGATAATGCACTACTGAATAGAAAAGAAGAAATTTATAACCTGACTGGACTTCGAGTTATACCTCCCTCTGAATTAATCATCGAACTTCACGAGCTTTCGGAAAAACAAGCTTATCTACCAGACCGGATTTCTGGATTTCAGATTAAGTGGGGTCGTGTAACTGCTAACGACCTAAACAATTTTGAATATACGCAGTTTCTCGTATACCAGGAGAAAAAAAGCCACTTCAAGCAAAAATTACACGCTTGCCTCGCACATCCTAATCGCTATATTTGCGAGGTTCTGCAAGCTAACAGTACAGTTATGGCCATTCGCATTCTTGAGGAAAAGGACACTACTAAAGAACTCAATTTGTGTTTGGGCAGGTCGATACAATCCACTGATGTATCTTTATATGAGCGCTTTCTAATCATACATACGATTCACACAGCCTTGGAAAGGAAATTGGAAATGTTGACAGTTGCCCGTGATGCTCTTGCCCCCCATCTGACACCAGATCTTGAAGAAATGGGATTCGAAAAAAGTGGAGATGTTTTTGTGCGATTTTGCTTCACACGTGCACTCGACCGCAAGACCACGCTGGCTAGAATTTCCGAGTTACATTCCACTGTTACCAATATCTACGAAAATATGTCGGACACAGAGCTCGAGAGACGCTGTTCTCCTCTAGCTTTGTCGACCTGCAAACATGCCTTTTTGATACCAGTACGACCTGGCTACGCAATTAGCCTTATAAATAGCTCTCAATCGGCTGACGATCTTTTTGGAGGGGATATCCGCATATTGTTGCGCTGGGACAACGTGTATTATCGAAAGAAAACCCGACATAGGATGATTCAAGCTCCCGCCCAGATTCTGTGGTATGTCAGCCGCGATATTAAGAAAATTGTAGCTGTGTCTTGGCTTGACGAGGTAGAGATTGGCGAACCTAAGGAACTTTTTAGAAAATTTAAAAAATCTGGAGTATTGGAATGGAGAGATATTTACGAGATGTGTGATGGTGATGTCTCAAAGGAAATAATGGCTTTAAAATTTTCTCACACACTTCCTCTTCGCGAGCAAATACCACTGAACAAGTTGCAGAATATAATGGAAAAAAATCAAGCTGCACTTCAATTGCAGTCTGTATCAAAATTGCCACCTAAAGTGCTTGGAGAGCTATTACAACTCGGCTATCCGGATTAATCATGAAAAAGAAGAACTCGCCCTTGCTGTTCTCTATAAAGCCTCATTATGCGGACCTTGTCTTTCAGGGACTCAAAGCAGCAGAGCTAAGAAAACAAATTACATCGTATATGGAAGACCGTATCGTATTTATTTATGTCTCCAGTCCAGTCAAGCAACTACGAGGTGGTTTTCATATCGGGCATGTGTGGAGTGGGCCACCCGAAGAAATCTGGGATCAGGTATCCGAACTCGCGGCTGTCAATAAGCCAGATTTTGATGCTTACTATGCTGGGCGAACCATTGCATACGCCCTCGAAATAATCAATGTCTGGGAATATGATACTCCGATTGGCTTAGATACACTAAGAAATCAGTTTAAGAAATTTGTGGTTCCACAATCTTGGCGGTATGCGAAAGATGAAGAAGTTCAATCATTCCAAGAAATGAAGCGTCGGAAAACTAATCAACTTCATGACACATGCGGTAACGGCATCAAAGTTAAAGCCGCATGAACCAATTATCAGCAATTTTGGCCACATGTGCCGGTTGGCAATTCGATTACATGCGACCAAAATTAGGGTGGGAAATCTGTCTTTCCTTGAACTCTTTTTCGATAGCCATGATAGAGTAGCGCGACCCATCGCATTGCACGAACGTGATTCCCTTGGCAATCCTGACTTGCGGAGGGACCTTTGACAAGGTCTACTACGACGCCCTGAGCGATTACTCCATCGGGGCGCCCTGTGCGCCGGATCTCCTGGCCGAAGCTGGCATGCAGGACGGCTGGGAATTGATCGAGGTGATGCGCAAGGATAGCCTAGACATGACCGACGACGACCGCCAGACCCTGCGCACGGCGGCGGCAAGTTGCAGAGCCTCGCGACTCGTAGTGATTCATGGCACTGACACCATGGCGGAATCCGCTGCGGTACTGGCCGACATTCCGGAAAAGACCATCGTGCTGACCGGCGCCATGAGCCCCGCCCGGTTCCGCCAAACCGATGCCCCCTTCAACCTCGGTTTCGCCATTGGAGTTGCACTAACCGCCAGCCCCGGCACCTACGTCGCCATGGGTGGACGGCTGTATCCGCATGACCAAGTCAAGAAAAACCGGGAGCAAGGACGGTTCGAGCCGACGACTCCTACCTCTTGAAATTCTCTGTGTCCCACCTCATTAAATGAGGTACATGGGGATGTTTACACAGGAGGTAAATCATGCATCCGAGCATTTATTTCGACCCGTTTGACACGTTGGGCCGTTTGAACCATATGTTCGACGGTTTGGCACACGATCTTGGAGGCCGGACTCAGTCGGGTTGGGTTCCTGCGGTCGATTTCGAGGACCGCGGCGAACACTACCTGGTGACCGCCGACCTGCCCGGCGTCAAGCCGGAAGACGTGGAAATCAGCCTGGACGGTGACGTTCTTCATATCAAGGGCGAGCGTCTGGCCGAAACCGACACCGGCGAAAATGGCGGCAAGCGCCATCGCCGGACCGAGCGCGTGTACGGCGCGTTCCGGCGCAGCTTCCAGCTGCCAGCCGACGTCGATCCGGACGCCATTGAAGCCCACGGCAAGGACGGAGTGCTGCATGTCCGCATTGGCAAGCACGCTGCCCCCCAGCCCCGGCGCATTACGGTTCAGACCAACTGATCCGACGGGTTCCAAACCGGCCCGCCAGCAGAATCTGCCGGCGGGCTTTTTTATTCCCAGAGCAACTGGAAAACGAAGCACGGCGCAAGCCTGCGCCTGCTGGCGGGTGTAAAATGCGCCCGACCTGAGGTTTCGGAGTGTAGCTCAGCCTGGTAGAGCACTGCCTTCGGGAGGCAGGGGCCGGAGGTTCAAATCCTCTCACTCCGACCACTTTCACAGTCAATCACGCTTCACCACTCAATCTGCCCGAACGGGAGCACCGCATGGATCGGCAATCCGCCCAACAGACCGTTCACGTCCTAGTCGAGGCCCTGCCCTACATCCAGGCCTTCGCGGGACGGTCCGTCGTCATTAAGTACGGCGGCAACGCGATGGTCGATGAGACGCTGAAAAGCAGTTTCGCACGCGACCTAGTGTTGATGCAGCATGTGGGCATCAAGCCTGTCGTTGTGCATGGCGGAGGCCCGCAGATCGGGCAACACTTGAAAGAGCTCGGCATAGAGAGCCGGTTCGTCGACGGCGTGCGCGTCACCGACCGACAAACCATGGACGTGGTGGAAAAGGTGCTCGGCGATGTCATCAACACGGAAATTGTTGAGTTGATCAACCAGCACGGAGGACGTGCCTCCGGCATCACCGGCAAACGGGGCGGCTTCATTCATGCCAAGCCGCTCAAGTTGAAGCAGTTCTCTCCAGACATGAATGCACCCGAAATCATTGATCTCGGCCATACTGGTACCGTGGCAGGCATCGATCCCGGACCGATCCAGGAACTGGAGGACAACGGGAAGATTCCGGTGATTGCCCCGGTTGGAGTCGGAGCGGACGGTGAAAGCTACAACATCAACGCGGACACTGTCGCCAGCCACATGGCCGTTGCGCTGAAGGCCGAGAAGTTGATGATCCTGACCAACCAGACCGGAGTACTGGACGCCACGGGAGAACTCCTGACCAACCTGGATCCGGGAGCCATCGAATCTTTGATCGAGGACGGCACGATCAGCGACGGCATGGTGCCCAAGACCCGTTGCGTACTGGATGCGTTGAAGGCCGGCGTCCACACCGCGCACATCATTGACGGCCGGACCCCGCATGCCGTCGTGCTGGAAGTCTTCACGCGCGAGGGCATCGGCACGTTGATCTCTGCCGACTCCGCGTCCTGATTATTCAGCGGAGCACCGGGATGGTGCCCCGTTTCACATTGCCTAAGCTGATTTTGTGAAGGTGTACTGTTCGCCCTCACGTCGCACTGTAATTCCGACGTGTTCGGCGGTCTGTTCCTCGCCATCCTCAACGTCGAACTGTTGCCCGCCGATCGCCACCAGGCCTTCACGGGTCACGCCGCAGTGAATTAGTCCGATCGTATCGTATTCCCGAGCCTCCAGGCGCAGGGTGTTGGGATCGTCTTCTTCTTCAGTTTCCTGGTTTTCCGGCTCGTCTGCCATAGGGAATTGCTCCTGCTTGATGAGCGTATAATTTACCGCACCGCTGGGGGATCGTCTAGTGGTAGGACTGCGGACTCTGACTCCGCCAGCGGGGGTTCGAATCCCTCTCCCCCAGCCAATTCTCGGATTCTCGGATTCCGGCCCACATCAGGGTCGCGAATTGTTTCGCACCCAAGAGAAACTACGGAAACGAGCCCCCTGTCGGGCTTATACGGGATTGGTTATCGGCACCGATGCCAGACGGTCACTACTTTACCGCCTGCTTCACTCTCTGACAGCCAAATCACTGCATCGGGTCCATCATATCCTCGTCGTCGTCCGGCTCCGCAAGCCTGGAGCCGAACGAACCGATGATTTCATACCGTATGCCCTCGTGATGGAAGACGCCGCCGACCTCGGGGGCAGCCTCCGTGCCATAGAAAGAGCCGCTGAGCTTCCCCTGGTCTACGGTAAGTGGATTATTATCATTCGGTGCATGTGAGAATTTGGAATCCGTAACTTCCAAATTTGTCCACCCCAGCCTTTCCTGGCGAGCTGGATCCGCATACCATGCATCTTCGTCATTGGCCAACCTTTGAATGTTGTCGATGCTGATATCGACCATCGCCTGCACATCATCATCCATGTTGCTAGGAGTTTCATTATCATTAAAAGGCCTGTAGTCGATGTTCACGTCACCTTGCACGAGGTGGCTCTCCAGGGAGCTTTTCAGCCTTTCCATGCCGACCATCACACCCTCGCCGGTCAACTTGACGCTGGGGTTCTGGATGCCGGACTCATCGGCGGCATCATCGTAGATCGAACCCAGCGAGGCATTTTCGAAACGGGTATGCTCCAGCGCACTTTCGTCGTCGAAAAACCGGTACACTCCGATGAAGAACATGCTGTGTCGCAGCATGCCGTCGTAGCCCACGTATTCATAGCCGTCGTCGTCTCTTTCCGTAACCTTGATCAGGTCTCCAAAATCCGGTTTCGTGTCTTCCGTGACACCATCCGGCAATGTCACGCCCATCAGATCCATGTCGGCCACATTTTTAGGCGTCAGGAGATATTCCTTCCCGTCCGTATCCTTGTAGACAGCAAACAGATCCTCAAAATCCGGTCTCGTTTCAATCCCGCTCGGCAACGCCACACCCGTCAGATCCTTATTGGAAACGTTCTCGCTCGTCAGGAGATACTTTTCCCCGGCTGTGTCTTGATAGACATCTAGAAGGCCTCCGGGGCTCGATGTCCGAACCTGCGACAGGAGAGTATTGCGATAAGACATGACGGGCTCGCGGTCCGCCTTGAAGTCCCTGAAACTGACGCGGTTCTCGTCCGTGGAACTTCCCGGGCCCAGATGGAAAGTCGTTCCTTCCCGAAGAGTGTCACTCGTAAAAACGCAGTTTGCATAACCTGTGACTTCTCCATCGGCGCAGGTGGCGCCAGGGCGTTCGGGCGTGATGGCATCATTCTCGTCGGTTCGGGCCAGCACAGCACCCGTGCTCAGGTATCGGGTGCTGGAATTGACTATACTTTTTCGGATGGTGTCCAGGGGTCTTGGGTCAGGGTTCAACGCCGCGGCTCCCTCGCCAACCTTCGTCAAAGAGGCAAAATCCGGAGCAACTGTGACACCAGCCGGAAAATCCACGTCTGCCAGATCCATGTCGGCCACATTTTTAGGCGTCAGGAGATATTCCTTCCCGTCCGTATCCTTGTAGACAGCAAACAGATCCTCAAAATCCGGTCTCGTTTCAACCCCGCTCGGCAACGCCACACCCGTCAGATTCTTATTGGAAACGTTCTCACTCGTCAGGAGATACTTTTTCCCGGCTGTGTCTTTATAGACCAGCCTATGGAATTTCTCTCTGCCCGCCGAAGTGTCCGTTATCAGGTACTTCACGCTGGAATAGGCCTCCTGGGCTACGGGGGCGGGCTGATTATCCCCCATGGCTGGGGTTTCCGGTTCCAGCAGCCTGGAACTGCCGGAACCGCCACAGGCGGACAAGGCCAGAATGACACAAGCAAAGAACGGGTAACGGATCAAAGCAGGCATTTTCTCCTCAAGGTTCGATTCGATGGCGATACGCGCGGACCTCCGCACATTCGAGAGGATTGGTATTCTACATGAAGGCTCCTGACACGAATCTTGCAAGCCAAGTCGCCTAGAATTCCATCAGGCCGCGGGTCGGATCCATGTCGCCCTGCAGTGGCCTGTCGCTCGGGACGGAATCCCGGCTGATGGTACGCTACGCAGCGGAGAGTTGCCGGAGTGGTCGAACGGGGCGGTTTCGAAAACCGTTGTGCGACTTGTCGTACCGAGGGTTCGAATCCCTCACTCTCCGCCACACGCGCCAAAAAAGGACGCCGCCATCCGCGCGCAGTGCCTTAAAGCGGAGGGGCCCGCCCACCATGCGGACTGCCCCCCTAACATCAGGCTGCGGTCGATAAGCGCTTACAGCCCAAATCCGTAACTCACACTCATACCGAGGCGGGTCTCGTCATCAATATCTTCATCCGAGTCGACCAGGTAAACCGCGAAGTCAATATCGTCAATCGTCGTGGCATAACCAACCTCGACGTAATCACCTTCCGGCTCGCCTTTGTCCTCGTCGTCCTCGCTGATGCCGTAGGTGCCAAACGTCACGTAAGCGCCCTTGTAGTCCAGGGTTAGCGTGGCAATGTCGTAATCATTGTCCTCATCTACGCAGGCATAGCCATTCTCGTGTTCGCCGATAGAGTAGTCCAAGCTGGCCGAGAAATCGCCCTTGGTGTAACCCACACCAACATTGATTTCATCGTAGTCCTGATCGAAACCACCGCCGTCACAACTCTCTTCGGTGACAAGAACTTCGGAACCGCTTACTTTCGAATACCCCATTTTTTCCATTGCATCTAGTGCCCCGTATTCCGTAGGCGTATAGTCGTTGCTCACGGACTCAGTCACTCTTGTGTACTTCGCTGGGTCTGCCACCACACTAGTATCTGCAAATTCTTCATCAGTGAAGACATAGGTTTCATCGTTGTCGGCATTGAGATTAGTCGTCGGGGGAGTATCGTTTTCGTCCTCTGGAACGTATTCATAGACCCCTCCTTCTATCTTTACAGTACTGGTATTGGGAGCAGTACCCACCGTGCCGAGCTTGTAACCCACCTTGTTGACACTTTTGGTGTAGGTGCTGCTATAGACAGCCGGAGTAAAGACCCCGTCGTCATCCTCCGTGTAACGGTAGGCGGTATAACCGATATAGGCCGAGAACCCGTTCTCGAACTCAAAGGCCAAGCCCCCGTAGACATCGATCTCGATTCCGTTACCGGAATCAAGGTCGGCGATCCAGGTGCCCAAATAGAACGGGCCTGCTGCCAGGTCGATTCCACCGTTGGCCACCCCATCGCTCTGATGGAAGCCGCGATAGATGTAATCGGACATGATGCCGAAGTTGGCCGAGAGATCGATCTCGGCGTGAGCCGGCATGGCTGTCCCCGTCAAGATTGCCGCAAAAGCGGCGATTAGTTTCCAATTTTTCATGTTTTCCCCTTTTGGTTGAAATTGAAATCGGCGCCCTGCCAGAGGCAGCCAAGGTAAAAACCCTGACAGCAACTTTGGCCAGGCGATCGGGTTTGGGAAAAAATCCTGAAGACCTTCCAGGACGACCCGGAAGGTTTCAGACGCTCAAATCAGCGTTTGGAGTACTGAATATCCTTTCGGGCTTTCCGCAGCCCAACTTTCTTTCGTTCGACTATTCTTGCATCACGGGTCAGGAACCCGCCTTGCCGCAGTTGTGCGCGGTTCTCTTCGTTGTAGGAAAGCAGCGCCCGGGCGATGCCGAGCCTGATGGCTCCGGCCTGGCCGCTGATGCCGCCGCCGGAAACCTTGGCGTCCAGATCGAACTTGCCCAGCATGTCGCATACTGCCAGAGGCTGGCAGACCTGGATACGGGCAGTCTCACGGACGAAATAGTCCTTAAGATCGCGATTGTTGACCCGCATCTTGCCGGTCCCTTCACGCAACCGCACTCGAGCGGTCGAGTCCTTGCGACGTCCGGTGCCAAGAAAATCTGACGCGGCCATGCTTATAGTTCCAGCGCGGCAGGCTGCTGGGCGGCATGCTGATGCTCACCCCCCGCGTAGACATGCAACCGGCGCAGCATGCGGCTGCCCAGCCGGCTCTTGGGAAGCATCCCGCGAACTGCCAGTTCGATAACCTTCTGGGGGGCACGCTCCTGCAAGTCTTCGAAAGACTCGCTACGCAGATTCCCGATGTAACCGGTGTGATGGTGGTACATCTTGCCAGCTCGCTTGTTGCCGGTCACCCGCACCGAAGAGGCGTTGAGCACGATGACATGGTCGCCCGCGTCCACATGCGGCGTCCAGTCGGGCCGATGCTTCCCGCGCAGGCAGTGCGCCACCCGGGTCGCCAGGCGTCCCAGGACCTGATCGGCGGCATCCACCACGTACCAGTTGCCAGCACCGGGTTTGGCGCTGACCGTACTGCGGGTCAGTGTCTTGCTCTTCATCGTGAATCTCACGGGCGAAAACCTATTTTATCACGATTGGCTATTTTTCCAGTGGAATCACGCCCGGCGCCGGCACCACCCGGTCCTCTCGCTGCTCCAAGCCTTCCGCGCTGATCCGAACATAGTCTCGGCTATCGCCAAACACCACGAATTGTGCCGGGCCCCCTTCCTCCGTCACCTCCCAGCGACCGTAGACCTTCTGGTCTTCGTCTTCCAGGATGAACTGGCTGGCGTAAACCTCCGATGCGTACACCCGAACCGGGCCCAGCAATCCGATTTCCCAGGTACCCTGGTACAGGATTAGTGATCCGATCAGGATCAGGCCAATACGCAGACGGCCGGTCAGTTTCTCCAATTCCGCAATGCGGACTTCCGGGGCCTTCCCGGGTTCTTCTATTCTTTCCATAAGTCCTCTCCTTCAGTCGAGGATCGACTCGCCACACAGGCGGCGGCCGATCTGTCGGTAACGTTCCGTGGTACGTGCCACAACTTCAATCGGGATTTCCGGTCCGGGTGGCCGCTTGTCCCATTCCAGGGTTTCCAGCCAATCGCGCACGAACTGCTTGTCGAAACTGTACGGATTCTCGCCTGCACGCCAATCGTCCGTATCCCAGAAGCGGGAGGAGTCCGGCGTCAGCACTTCGTCGATCAGCACTAGCGTCCCCGCCTCGTCCAGACCAAATTCGAACTTGGTGTCCGCGATTATGACACCGCATTCGCAAGCATGGGCGCTCGCCTCAGCGTACAGCCGCAGGCTCACGTCCCGCACTTCTTCCGCGCGCTCCCTTCCGACCAGGTCCATCACTCTTTCGAAACTGATGTTCTCGTCGTGCTCTCCCCGCTGGGCCTTGGTCGCAGGCGTGAACAACGGTTCCGGCAGGCGCTCGGCCAGAGCCAGACCGGATGGCAGATCGATTCCGCAGATCCGGCCTTCGCGCTGGTAATCCTTCCAGCCCGATCCAATCAGGTAGCCTCGGACCACGGCCTCAACCGGCAATGGTTCAAGCTTCCGCACCCGCAGGCTTCGGCCTGCCAGCATGGTTCGTTCTTCGGGCTCCAGCGGTAAATCCTCCAGTCCCAGCGGGCGACAGTGGTTCGTCACGACCGGCTCCAGGCGGTCGAACCAGAATCCGGAGACGGCAGTCAGGACCCGCCCTTTTTCCGGGATCGGGGTCGGCAGCACCACGTCAAAAGCCGACAACCGGTCGGTCGCCACCATCAGCATGTGCTGCGAGTCAATTTCATACAGATCGCGTACTTTGCCTTCGGCGATACGCGGCAAATGGGCGAGATCAGTGCGAAATACGGGAGACACGGCCATGGAACCCCGGTGGAAAACGCCCATTATGACCCACCGGGGAGTATAATTCGCGGTTTCCACAAGCCGTTACCGAGTCACTCATGACCAACCCGGACCCGGCCCCACCCGTCGCCATTGTGATGGGAAGTCGCAGCGATTGGGACACCATGAAGGCTGCGGCCGAACACCTGGACGCGCTGGAGGTTCCTTACTTCGCGCAGGTGGTCTCCGCGCATCGCACTCCCGACCTGATGGCGGAGTTCGCCCGTACCGCCCGTGACCGCGGGATCCGCTGCCTGATCGCCGGCGCCGGCGGAGCCGCGCACCTGCCCGGCATGCTGGCGGCCATGACCCCGTTACCCGTACTCGGCGTTCCCATCAACGCCACTGCGCTGCAAGGCTGGGATTCCCTGCTGTCGATCGCACAGATGCCGAAAGGCGTTCCTGTCGCCACTTTCGCCGTCGGCGCGCCCGGAGCCGCAAATGCCGCGCTGTTCGCGGCGGCGATGCTGGCCGGCGAAGACCCGGAGCTGGCGGAACGCCTGGATGCCTTTCGGGATGCCCAGACCCGCTCCGTCCTTGAGCAGAAACTCGACTGAGCCGCTCGCGCCCGGCGCCCATCTCGGCATGCTCGGCGGCGGCCAGCTGGGCCGCATGTTCACCGAGGCCGCACAACGCCTGGGCTATCGGGTCGTCGTGCTGGAACCGAACCGACCCTGCCCGGCCGGGCTCCTTGCCGATGAGCATCTGGTCGCCGGATACGACCAAACGGATGCGCTGGACCGGCTCGGCGAGATGTGCGAAGCCGCCAGTTACGAATTCGAGGCCGTTCCCGCCCAGGCAGTGGAATATCTGCGCGACCGGATCACGGTCCGACCCGATGCCCAACCCCTCTCCGTCGCACAAAGCCGGCTAGCCGAAAAGCGTTTCGCTTCGGAGTACACGCCCGCCACGCCTCCGGTTCCCTACCAGCCCATTGCAGACGCGGCACAAATCCCGGCCGCACTGGAACAAGTTGGGACTCCCTGCATCTTGAAAACCGACCGCCTGGGCTACGACGGCAAGGGCCAGACAGTCGTTGAGACTCTCGAGGAAGCGGAAGCGGCATTCGCCCGGTTTGGCAGCGTTTCCTGCGTCCTGGAACGCCAGCTCGACCTGCAACAGGAAGTTTCCGTCATCGCGGCCCGCGACTGCGAGCAATGCGTCGTCTACCCGGTTGCGGAAAACGAGCACCGAAACGGAATCCTGCATTGTTCCCGCGCACCTGCAAATATCCCAGAGACGGTAAAGGCGCAGGTTCAGGACAGCGCCCGCAGGATCGCCGACGCACTGGACTACCATGGGGTGCTTGCAGTCGAATACTTCATTACGTCTGAAGGCATCTTCTTCAATGAAATGGCGCCCCGTCCCCACAACAGCGGCCACTACACGCTGGATGCCTGTGCCGCATCCCAATTCGAGCAGCAGGCGCGGATCCTTTGCGGGCTCCCGCTCGGCGATCCCGCGCAACACACGCCCGCAGTGATGATCAACTTGCTGGGAGACCTCTGGAACGGCCACGAACCCGACTGGGCGCCGCTTGAAGGCGATCCGGCCGTGCGGCTGCACCTGTACGGCAAGGAGGAGGCACGCCCCGGGCGCAAGATGGGGCATCTCTGCGTTCTGGATTCCGACCCGGACACCGCCTACGCACACGCCTGCGAACTGTACCGGGGCCTGAGCCATGAGTGATTCCTACCGCGCATTGCGCCTCTGGGCCGAGAAAGAGCCCCACTGCGAACTCGTGCGGGTTTCGGTAGAGGAACTGAGCCCCGGTGACGTGGTGATCGCGCCGGAGTTCTCCGCGATCAACTACAAGGACGCGATGGCCGCGACCGGCACGGCTCCGATCCTGCGCGTGCCCACCCTGATCGGTGGAATCGACGCAGCCGGCACCGTGGTATCCAGCGAGAATGAGAAATTCGTAGCCGGACAACCGGTCCTAGTGACCGGCTGTGGGCTATCCGAGATTCGGGATGGTGGATTCGCTGAGCGGCTGCGCGTACCTGGCGATTCCCTCATCGACATCCCGCCCCCCTTTACGACATGCTCGGCCGGCATCCTGGGCACCGCCGGGTTGACCGCGATGCTGGCCATCGAACGCCTGCAGGAAAACCACATCATGCCGGGCGCAGGGCCCGTCCTGGTGACCGGTGCGAGCGGCGGCGTCGGCAGCCTGGCCGTCTTGCTGCTCAGCCGTCTGGGCTACTCGACGATCGCCATGACCGGCAAGCCGGAGGCGCATGATGCCTTGCGCGCGCTCGGCGCAAGCGAGATCCGGGAACCCTTCGATTTGTCCGGAAATCCGGACGGCTTGGCGAAGGCCGAAATTGCCGGTGCCATCGACAACCTGGGCGGCAACGCACTGCCCCTTCTGGTGCGCATGACCCAACCCTGGGGCAGCGTGGTCAGTATTGGGCGCGCCACCGGCAACGAGTTCCGGGGCTCTGTCATCCCGTTCATCATTCGCGGAATCAGCATCCTTGGCGTGACCTCGGCCAACTGCCCGATGGAGCGACGTCATCGCGCCTGGAGCCAGTTATTCGAGATTCTTCAGCCGGAAGACCTGGAACCGCTGGTGGAAGATACGATTGACCTGGAGGATTTGCCCGGCCGATTCCCGCTTTATATTGAAGGCCGCGCCCGCGGCCGTACCCTGGTTCGACTCAACCCGGCGTAAAGCCAGTCATCGCGAGTATTCCATCAACCCACCGCTTTGAGTTCGGCACCGAAAGTCCTCTCGTGAATGGCGCGGGCCTCGTCCCGCAACCGCGCTGCTTCTTCGAACTCCAGTTCCCGCGCATGGTGGTACATCTGCTGCTCCAGTTCCCGGATCTTCCGCAACGCTTCCTCCGGACTCAACACTTCGACCGGTTCGGCCGGCGTCAACCGGACCCGTTTCGCATGTTTCCCTGACGAACGTCCGGCGGCACCCTCCATGATGTCGGCAACCCGCTTCTCGATGCCGCGCGGAGTAATGTCGTGCTTCCGGTTGAATTCCTGCTGCTTGGCACGGCGGCGATCGGTTTCGTCGATGGCACGGCGCATCGAGTCGGTCACCTCGTCGGCGTACAGCAGTGTGCGCCCCTTGATATGCCGCGCTGCCCGTCCGATGGTCTGGATCAGCGAGCGCTCCGAGCGCAGGAACCCTTCCTTATCCGCATCCAAGATCGCGACCAGCGAGACTTCAGGAATGTCCAGCCCTTCGCGCAAGAGGTTGATTCCGACCAGCACGTCGAATTCGCCCAACCGCAGGTCGCGAATGATCTCGACCCTCTCCACGGTGTCGATATCGGAATGCAGGTAGCGAACCCGGACATCGTGCTCGCGCAGGTATTCGGTCAGATCCTCGGCCATGCGCTTGGTCAGCGTGGTCACCAATACCCGGTCGCCGGCCTCGGCGGTCTTGCGGATCTCGGATAGCAAGTCATCCACTTGGCTGGAGACGGGGCGGACTTCGACGCTGGGATCGACCAGCCCGGTCGGGCGCACTACCTGCTCGACGACCTGCCCCGACAGTTTGATCTCGTACGGCCCGGGCGTGGCCGACACATAGACGGTTTGCGGTGACAACGCCTCGAATTCCTCGAACTTGAGGGGCCGGTTGTCCAGTGCGGACGGCAGACGGAACCCGTAATCGACCAAGTTCTTTTTGCGCGAATAGTCGCCTCGGTACATGCCCCCGAACTGTGGAATCGTGACATGGCTCTCGTCGACGAACAGCAAAGCATTGTCCGGCAGATAGTCCAGCAGGCAAGGGGGCGGCTCGCCGGCGGCCCGCCCGGACAGGTAGCGTGAGTAATTTTCGATGCCGGCGCAATAGCCGAGCTCTTCGATCATCTCAAGGTCGTAACGAGTGCGCTGCTCGAGGCGCTGCGCCTCCACCAACCGTTCCTCCGACACCAAGAGGGCGAGGTGCTCTTCGAGTTCCTCGCGGATCTGTTCCACCGCGCGCTCCAACACCACTTTCGGGGTCACGTAATGGGTCTTCGGATAGATAGTCAAACGGGGTACGTCGCGCCGGACCTCTCCGGTCAATGGGTCGAACAGGCGCAAACGCTCGACTTCGTCGTCAAACAGTTCGATGCGAACCGCCTCGCGGTCCGAATCCGCCGGATGCACGTCGATGACGTCGCCGCGCACCCGGAACGTGCCGCGGCGCAGATCGATCTCGTTACGCTTGTACTGCAACTCCGCGAGACGCCGCAGGATCCCGCGCTGTCCGGTGCGATCGCCACGGTTCAGGTGCAACACCATCCGGTGGTAGGACTTGGGGTCGCCGAGCCCGTAGATGGAGGAAACCGTGCCGACGATGATCGTGTCGGGCCGCTCGAACAGCGCCTTGGTTGCGGACAGGCGCATCTGTTCGATGTGATCGTTGATCGACGCGTCCTTTTCGATATAGGTGTCCGAAGCTGGTACGTATGCCTCCGGCTGGTAGTAGTCGTAGTACGACACAAAGTACTCGACCGCGTTGTCCGGGAAGAATTCCTTCATCTCCCCGTACAGCTGCGCGGCGAGAGTCTTGTTGTGCACCAGCACGATGGTCGGCCGCTGCACCTTGTGGACGACGCAGGCCATGGTGTAGGTCTTTCCGGAACCGGTCACGCCGAGCAGGCTCTGGTGGCTGAGACCGTCCTCCAGGCCCGCCACCAGTGACGCGATGGCCTCCGGCTGGTCGCCCGCCGGCGCGAAGGAGGCTTTAAGGTCGAATGCGGACGACATTCCGGTCACTTTTCGGGGAAATTTATTCAGTATAGCGAGTCGGGGTACGGTAAACTACGCGCACCGGACTTTCCCATGGAACGCGCCCTTTCGAAACGGGTCGGACGTTGCGAGCCTTCCGCAACGCTGGCCGTCTCCGCGACTGCGCGCCGCCTGCGCGCGGCGGGGCAGGAAATCATTGATTGGAGTGCCGGAGAACCGGACTTCGACACCCCGGAAAACATCTGCGACGCGGCGATCCAGGCCATCCGCGACGGCCAGACCCGCTACACCTCGGTCGGCGGCACGCCGGCCCTGCGCGCCGCCATCGCGCACAAGTTCCACCGCGACAACAAGCTGCACTTCGAGGCCGACCAGATCCTGGTGAGCGCTGGCGCGAAGCAGGTCCTGTACAACTGCCTGCAGGCCGTGATCGACCCCGGCGACGAAGTCATCATTCCCGTCCCCTACTGGGCCTCTTATCCCGACATGGTGCGGCTCGCGGGCGGCGAGCCGGTGTTCATCCCGACTACTCTGAAGCAGGATTTCCGCCCCACCCCCGAGCAACTGGACCAGGCGATCAGCCCGCGCACGAAACTGCTGATCCTGAACAGCCCGTCCAACCCCTGCGGCGCCATGCTGCACCGAGAGGATCTCGAGGGCTTCGCCCAAGTGCTGCGCGCGCACCCGCACGTGCGTGTGGCGTCCGATGACATCTACGAATTGATCCGGTTCGATGGTGTGCCGTTCTACAACCTGGTTCAGATTGCGCCCGACCTGAGCGACCGCGTCCTCCTCATCAACGGCGTCTCCAAGGCCTATGCCATGACCGGCTGGCGGATTGGCTACGCGGCCGGACCCAAGGACATCATCGACGCCATGCTGACCGTCCAGTCGCAGAGCACTTCCAACCCCTCCTCGATCGCCCAGGCCGCCGCCTGTGCCGCATTGCTGGAAGACCAGTCCTCGGTGCCCGACATGGTCGCCGCTTTCGAACAGCGCCGCAATTACATCGTGGCGGCACTCAACGAACTGCCCGGCATTACCTGCCTGAAACCCGATGGCGCGTTCTACTGCCTGCCGGACGTCGGCGAAGCCATGCGCCGACTGGAATGCCCCTCCGACATCGAGTTCGCCACCCTGCTGCTCGACCAGTTGCGCCTTGCCGTCGTGCCCGGGATCCCGTTCGGCTCGGCCGATCACATCCGGGTCTCGTTCGCCACCGACATGCCGACCCTTGAGGAAGGCATCTCGCGCCTGCGCGATCTTCTTGACTGAAATTCCCCCTCCCCCGCCTGCCGCGTGGTGGGACCTTTCACGCACGGATGCCTATCAGGCATGGCGGGAACAGGTGCTTGGCGAAAGCGAAGTGGATTTCGCACCGGTCGAAATCCGAAATCCCGCCAAGTTGGATGCGCCGGAAATCGGCGCCTTGACCTCGCACCTGCATGCCGGCGGAGCCGTCTGCTACGTCACGGACCGAACCCCTGAACCCCGCGACCTGCTGGCCTTCGGTGGGCAGCTGGGGCTCGAACACCTCGACCATCACCAGTGCGCCGAACCGGACGGGGTGGCGCGCTTGACGGCACGGGAAGACACGGCCGGGCGATTCATTCCGTACACCCGCCACCGGTTGCGCTGGCACACCGACGGGTACTACCAGCCGGAAGCGCAGAAAATCCGCAGTTTCATCCTGCACTGCATCCAGCCAGCGCTCGAAGGCGGCGTCAACCGACTGCTTGACCCGCGCCTGCTGTACATCGCTTTGCGTGACGAAGATCCGGACCTGATCCGGGCGCTGGCTCATCCCGAGGCCTTCACGGTCCCCGCCCACGCCGAAGACGGCCAGGAGCGCCGGGCCGAATTCAGCGGACCGGTCTTTTCGGTCGACGACGAACACCTGTACATGCGCTATACCGAGCGCGCCATTCATATTCGCTGGCATCCCGAAACCGAGGCCGCGCGAATTCGGATCCAGGAACTACTGGAAACCCTGCCGCAGGCGAAACGCCCCCTGCGCCTGGAGGCGGGATGCGGGTTGATCGCGCATAATGTGTTGCATTGCCGGAGTGCTTATACCGACTCTGCCGATCACCCCCGCTTGCTGTACCGGACCCGCTACACGGATCGCGCCTGCCACCCATGCTGACCCTAAGCGAACTCCTGATCGCCCACTATGACCTGGATTCCTTCGAGAGCCTCAAAGACCTGATTGCGGCGCGCATCGATGCAGGGGAACGGTTCCTCAGCCTGGACGTCCGGCCTCCGTTTTCCGACACCCCGGAAGATTGGGAGGAGCAGCTGGAGAGCTTCTTCACGGCTCGCCGCCCCTGACCGTGCACTGGCAGGAATCGGACACGCCTCCTCCCGCCGTCGCACGGGACGTGGTGGATGTCCGCTACCGAATCCGCTGCAAGGCCTTGCCAGTCGACCATGCCCGCGACTTGCGCTCGGCGCTTCTCGCGGCCTGGCCTTGGCTTGCGGACGAACCGCTCGCCGGCGTCCACACAATTCACGGAGCCGAATCCGGGAACGGCTGGATTCGACCGGAAGACCCGACGACCTACCTGCCGCTGTCGAAGCGCACCCGGCTGGCTCTGAGGCTACCCTACCACCGGCTTGAGGAGGCGCGAGAGTTGTCTGGAATCACTTTGCAGATCGGCCCGGATTCGATGGCCATCGAGGACAACCGCCTGCATCCGCTGCAGGCACAAGGCACGGTTTTTGCCCGTTACGTCGCGATCGAGGACGAGGACGAGGAAGAATTCCTGGGTCTGTGCGCCGAGCAACTGAAGGGAATCGGCATTGAAGCCCCGCGCATGATGGCGGGCCGCACCCATCTCGTCGCCGGGGGCGAGAGAGCCCTGCACTGCCGCAGCCTGATGCTGGACGGCCTTGATCCCGAGCAATCCGTGAACCTCCAACGCCAAGGTCTCGGTCCCGAGCGGCTATTGGGCTGTGGGCTGTTCCTGCCCCACAAAAGCATCGCACCTGTCGCAACACCATCGAAATGAAAGGCGATTTCTGCTAGAATGCGCCCCTGAAATTATTCGACTCCTTGCCCCACCGCAGCGACGGGGGGCTGGCAACCCGAAGGGAGCACACATGCGACATTACGAAATCGTGTTTCTGGTCTATCCGGACCAGAGCGACCAGGTACCGCAAATGATCGAGCGGTACTCGAAAATGGTGACCGACCGCGGCGGCGCAATACATCGCCTCGAAGACTGGGGGCGTCGCCAGTTGGCCTACTCCATCGACAAGCTGCACAAGGCCCACTACGTGCTGATGAACGTGGAATGCGATTCGCAGGCGCTGGGAGAAATCCAGCATGCATTCCGATTCAACGATGCCGTGCTGCGCAACCTGATCGTCCGACAGGACCAAGCCGTCACTGATCCTTCGCCGCTGGCGAAGTCGGCTGAAGAGGAAGGCGAGGAAGAGAGCGAGTGGGGTGACAGCCCGAAAACTCCCGCAAAGGCTGCCGAAGATAAGCCTGAAGACAAAAACGGGGCCGGAACTGAAGTCTCCCTGTCAGCCGCCGAGGCTGAAGAAGCCGCGTCGGAGGGCGACGAACGCCCGCAGGCCGAGGCCGAGGCCGAAGCAGATTCCGACGCCGGCACTGAGGCGGAAGAAACACCGGACACGGTTGAAGAATCCGCCGCCGAACCCTCCAAAACCGAGGAGTAGCCATGGCCAGCAACCACAAACGCGAGAGTGCGCGCCGTTTTTCGAACAGCAGCCCATCTGAGATCGACTACAAGGATCTGGATCTGCTGCGCGATTACATCACCGAGACCGGCAAGATCATGCCGGCCCGGGTCAGCGGCACCCCGGCGCGGTTTCAGCGCCGGCTCGCCACCGCCATCAAACGCGCCCGTTACCTGAGCCTGCTGCCCTACTGCGACAACCACTGATGCTCGTTGCGCTCAGGCGGATCCTGCAGGGCCCGCCGATCCCGATCATCGGCGGCCTGACCCTGTTGCAGCTGCTGGCCATGCATGTGCCGCTGCTGCTGTTCGGCACCCTGTTCGCCGGTATCGTCGCCGCTTTCCTGATGCTGGTGCGGCCTCCGCGGGAAGCCGCCCTGATCCTGATCTTGTCCGGAATCGCCTGCGCTGCGATTTCCTACCTGATTGCGGCCCACGCCATGGCATTTCTGTCCCCGCTGATCTTCCTCGGGACCCCGGCCCTGCTGGCCACGATCCTGCGCCTGAGCGATTCCCTGTCTCTGGCCATCCTGTGCGGCTTCGTCGGTGCCTGGATCGGCGCTCAACTTCTGGGATTGCTGTCGTTGGATCTTGACGCGGCCTGGGTTGCGGCACTGGAAACCTTCCGCCAAGCAGCCCTTGAGACGGAACGTGCCGAACCTTTCGGGGGGGTGTCTGCGGAATGGCTGAGCCAGATTGGCGCCGAAGTGGTCATGGCCAGCCTGGCGCTCCTGTCCACCCTGCTGCTCCTACTTGCCAGAAAGTGGCAGAGCACACTGGCGGAAACACCATTTTTCGGGCTTGAATTCCGGGCGACACGTTACGGCCGCATCGCGGACATCATTTTCCTGGTGACGGTCATCACGGCCTGGTGGATCCCGAGCCCGTTCATGCTGGGCTTGTCGCTGACGCTGATCACGGCGTTCCTGTTCCCGGGCATCGCCACCATGCACCGCCTGAGCGACCGGATACGTTATCCGCTGGCCGTGCTGATTCCTTTTTACCTCCTGCTGCTCAGCCTGCCGGAAGTTCTACTGGTCACCGCCACGCTCGGGGCGGCCGAAGACCTGCTAGGATGGGGCCGGCGGTCAGCAGGAACCAATGATATTTCCTGAACCGGAGAGACAACATGGAAGTCATTCTGCTCGAAAAAATTGAACGGCTTGGAACGCTGGGCGACGTCGTCCGCGTGCGGCCCGGCTATGCGCGCAACTACCTGATCCCCGCCGGCAAGGCCAAGTACGCAACCGAGGCCAACCTGGCGGAAGTCCAGGCGCATCGTGAAGAATTGGAACGCAAGGCGTTGGAAGCCCTGTCCGGGGCGGAACAGCGCAAAGCGAAGCTGGACGGCTTCAAGGTCACCATCATGGCGGAGACCCATCAGGAGGGCAAGCTGTTCGGTTCGGTCGGCGCCGGGGAGATCGCACGGGGCGTCACCGAGGCAGGAGGCGAACTGGAACGCCACGAGATACGGCTGCCCGACGGACCGCTGCGCAGCCTGGGCGAACACCCGGTCACGGTGCACCTGCATTCGGACGTCGAGGCCACTGTACTGGTCACCGTGGAATCCAGCGGCGAGATCGAAACTCCGGTCGAACTGGAAGAAGAAGAAACGAAAGCCGCCTCGGATGAGGACGAAGTGCAGGCCGCATCGGAAGAAGCCCCGGCGGCGGAGGAACCGGCTTCCTGAAACCGCCTCCTCCGGGATCTGCCCACAAGTTTTGAACGGGACGGTCTGAAGTTCTCCACAGGTTATAGTCAGGTTTCTATACCGGTTTTCCTATTGACAGGATGCCGGGCTTCCCCGACAGTATAGAGTCCCGAATCACCGCAGGCCTGCGCCTGCCCTCAGAACCGCTGCACTCTTGGAATCCGACAAAGGATGGCTGACGAAACCCTGACTCTTTCCGCTGTCGAACCTCTTGACGCCGAGCGTGCGGTGCTTGGCGCACTGATCAATGACGAAGGCGCCTGGGACAAGATTGGCGCCCTCCAGGCGAGCGACTTCATCGAAGCCAGCCACCGCATGATTTTCGAGGCGATCCATACTCTGGAACATCAGGGCAAACCGGTCGATCTCGTTACCGCTTCGGATCAGTTGCGGCGTCACGCAGGCTACCACGAGCATCCGGACATCCTGGACTACGCCCGCTACATCGCGGACGAGAACTTCACGTCCGAGCGCATCGAGCATTATGTTCGCATCGTCCAGAGTTGCTCGATGCAACGCCAACTGCGCCGTGCCTGCAGTGACATCATCGCCCTGATCAACGACCCCCAAGGGCTGGACTCCGATGCGATCGTGAGCGAGGCGGAACGTCTAATCTTGGAGGTCTCCGACGCCGAGAAGCGCGGCAGCAACGATTTCGTGCGTATCGGGAGAGCATCGAGCGACTCTGTCGGAGAGATCGAACAACGTCAGGAATGGGTGCGGAAGAATCCCGGCAAACAACTGCTGACCGGCACGCCGACCGGATTCAGCGATTTCGACCGTGAGACATCCGGCCTGCAACCTGGTGAACTGGTCATCCTGGCCGCCAGCCCCGGAATGGGTAAGACCAGTTTGGCCATGAACATCGCGTTCAACGTTGCCGGCGGCGGTATTCCGGGCCATGAAAAGGACGTGGTTGCAGTCTTCAGCATGGAAATGTCGGCCCGGCAGCTCGCCGACCGCATGCTGGCCATGGTGGCTCAAGTCGACCAGACCAAACTGCGCAGCGGGCGACTCGACGATGCCAACTGGAGAAACATCGAATCGGCACTCGGCCTGCTGACCAAGCCAAATCTGTACGTGTACGAGGTGTCTTCCCCGACTCCGGCATTGATACGTCGCATGGCGCGACGCCTGCGCGCAAGCCACGACAACAGGCTCGATCTGATCGTCATCGACTACCTGCAACTGATCCCCGGCGACAGCCGCCATGAAAGCAACCGCAATGCCGAACTGGCCGTCATCACCCGGGAACTGAAGGCGCTCGCCAACGAATTGCAAACGCCGGTGCTGTGCTTGTCGCAGCTCAACCGCCAAGGCTCCAAGCGTGAAGCGGGTGACGCGCCTAAATTGCAGGAACTGCGCGACTCCGGCGCCATCGAGCAGGATGCCGACATCGTAATGTTCCTGTACAACGCTACCGATGAAGAGAATATGCCGAATCCCGCGATCGCCAACGCCGAGCTGAAGGTGGCGAAAAACCGAAACGGCCGCTGCTTCTCCATGAGCCTGAACTTCACCAAGAAGCACTTCCAGTTCGAACAACGCAGCCCGGACGACTACCAAGGCGAAACCCCGCAAGATTTCGGCTACTCCTCATGAACCGACCCGCTAGGGTCCGAATCTCCCTCTCCAATCTGGTTCATAACTGCAGGCAGGCACGAGCGCAGGCCCCCCACAGTTCGTTGATGGCTGTCATCAAGGCCGACGCCTATGGACATGGGGCTCTCGCCTGTGCCCAAGCGCTTCGTGGGGAAGCGGATGCTTTCGCGGTCGTGACTTTGGACGAAGCCCTCGAACTGCGCGACGGCGGCATCCAGGATCCGATCATCGTGATGCATGGAGCCCATGAGCCAAGAGAACTGGAATCGGCAATCGAGCAAAACCTGTGCCTGGTCGTCCACGACAATGAACAGGTCGCCCTGCTGGAGCAGGTCCAAGTCTCCGGCATGGGGCCCCAACTTTGGCTGAAGGTCAATACCGGCATGAGCCGGCTTGGCGTCAATCCGGAGCAGGCGGAATCCTGCCTGGCACGGCTGCAAGCGCTGCCATGGCATCCGGGCCCGGTCGGTCTGATGACGCACCTGGCCTGCGCCGGCGAGTCCGACGACGACACCACCCGCGTACAACTTGAACGGTTCGCGAAAATCTCCAGCGCCGGCGAGAGGTCGGCCGCCAATTCCGCCGCCGTGCTGCGTTACCCCGAAAGCCATCTGGACTGGACACGACCGGGATTGATGCTGTATGGCGTCACACCGGGTCACTGCCCCCCGGTCGATCTACGGCCGGTGATGACCCTGGAAGCCCCCTTGCTGACGATCCGCGACTGCCGGGCCGGCGAGCGACTCGGCTACGGGGCGACTTATGCCTGCGCCTCGGATATGCGGGTCGGGTTGGTCGAGGCTGGCTACGCCGACGGCTACCCGCACGCCTCGAACGGACAGACGGAAGTCGCCATCGGAGCCCAGCATTTTCCAACCCTAGGCCGGGTGTCGATGGATCTGATCGCAATCGACCTCACGGACAGCGATGTCGCCATCGGAGACTGGGTGGAATTGTGGGGTTCGCAGGTCGCAGTTTCCGAGGTCGCGGGGAAAAGCAGTACAATAGCCTACGAATTGCTGAGTCGGGTCGCTCATTTGCGTCACGAGTACAGCAACTGACAGGGGGCCTCCCCGGGATCATCAACCCCGGATGGGGATTTTCAGAGGGCGACACCGGCCATCGGCCGAATCGATAAATTTATGGCATCGCTTCCTCGCTGCGAGATTCTGGGATTGCGTCCGTCGTGCGTCTTGACGGCGGCGCTTCCGCGTCCTGCTTCTTCGCGCGCCCCCCTGATCCAACAATGCCCGTTGGGCATTGCTAGATCCATTTCTGTTTAAAAAACACCGACATTTAATTTCTGAACTGAAGGGGTCCCCCTTCAAGGAGAACTGCGACTATGAAAATGGTTGTCGCCATTATCAAGCCGTTCAAGCTTGACGAAGTGCGGGAGGCACTGTCGACGAAAAACGTCAGCGGCGTCACCGTGACCGAGGTGAAAGGCTTCGGACGGCAGAAAGGACACACCCAGATGTACCGAGGGTCGGAATACGTGATTGATTTCCTGCCCAAGGTCAAACTGGAAGTGGCCGTCACCGATGAACAGTTGGAGAACGTGGTCACCGCAATTTGCGAGATCGCCAACACCAACCAGATCGGCGACGGGAAGATTTTCGTGTACGACCTGAATCAGGTAGTACGCATACGAACTGGAGAAACCGGCAATGATGCGATCTAGCTTTTTGGCCCGGCGGGGCCTGTTCGCGGTCATCGGCGTGTTGTCTTTCGCCTTCGCTCCCGGAGCGGCACTGGCGGAAACCGCGTTGGACACCGGTGACACCGCCTGGATGCTGACGTCCACCGCCTTGGTGCTGTTTATGGCGCTACCGGGACTGTCGCTGTTTTACGCGGGTCTGACCCGGGCAAGCAGTGTACTTTCAGTGTTGATGCAGGCCTTCGCTATCGCTTGTCTGGCTTCCGTGCTGTGGTTCATCTACGGCTATAGCCTGACATTCAGTGACGGAGGCGACTTCAACGACTGGATCGGCGGATTTGGAAACCTGTTCCTTTTGGAACTGGGCCGAGACAGCCTTTCTGGCACCATCCCGGAATCGGTGTTCGTCACGTTCCAGATGACCTTTGCCATCATCACACCGGTACTGGTAATCGGCAGCTTCATCCAGCGGGTACGTTTCCCGGCTCTGCTGTGGTTCGCCGCGCTTTGGCTGACCCTGGTCTATTTCCCGGTCGCGCACTGGGTCTGGGGCGGTGGCTGGCTCGGCGAAATGGGCGTGCTGGAATTTGCCGGCGGCCTAGTGGTGCACATGACGGCCGGCGTAGCAGGCCTAGTGACGGCTATCCTGATCGGATCACGCACCGGGTTCCCGTTGCGGCAGGCCCGCCCGCATAACCTGACGCTCACCGTGATCGGTGCCAGCATACTGTGGGTCGGCTGGTTCGGCTTCAATGCGGGCAGCGCGGTTGCGGCAGGAACGGATGCCGGCATGGCCATGCTGGTGACACAGATCGCAACGGCAGTGGCGGCGTTGACCTGGATGGTCGCCGATTGGGTACGTTACGGAACCCCGAAGGTCCTTGGGATCGTCACGGGAGCCGTAGCCGGACTGGTAGCCATCACCCCGGCCTCCGGGTTCGTTGGCCCGGCTGGCGCTGCACTGATCGGTTTGGCCGCAGGCTTCACCTGCTTCACCGTCACGAACATCGTCAAGCAGAATTTCAGGCTTGACGACTCGCTGGACGTGTTCGCGGTGCATGGCATCGGGGGGGCGCTCGGCACGATCCTGACCGGTGTATTCGCAGCGGAAGCCTTCGGCGGAGCCGGACTGCACGATGGCAGTATCGGCGAACAGTTGGTCACCCAGGGCATTGGCGTGATCGCGGTGTTCGTGTGGACGGCTGTCGTCACCGCTGTGATTCTCAAGCTGGTTGGATTGTGGACCAGAGTGCGTGCCTCGGAAGAAGAGGAACGCATGGGTCTCGATCTCTCTCAGCACGAGGAAAGCGGCTACCACGTCGAATAACCCGAACTTGGGTTACTTGGAAAGGGGCGCCCACGGCGCCCCTTTTCATTTCTCACCGGAAGCCCGATGAATGGGCCGACCCTATACGCTATGATAGGGCGCATGGTCACTTACGGCCAATATCGGGGGATAACACGAGGAGGATAAACAAACCATGAAAATGGTAGCCGCGATTATCAAACCGTTCAAACTGGACGATATACGCGAGGCGCTTTCCCACCAAGACATCCACGGCATGACCGTGATCGAGGTGAAGGGCTTCGGGCGGCAAAAAGGACATACCGAACTCTACCGGGGCTCGGAATATGTCGTCGACTTTTTGCCAAAAATAAAACTGGAGGTCGCCGTTCAAGACGACCAGGTCGAGAAAGTCATCGAAACGATTTCAGAGGCCGCGAACACCGGCAAGATCGGTGATGGAAAGATCTTCGTCTACGAACTTGTCGACGTCATTCGAATCCGTACAGGGGAGCGTGGTGATGAAGCGATTTAATCTTTTGACCGGGCTGGCCACGATACTGGCCATCGCCCCTTCACTGGCGCTTGCCGAGGAACTCAGCCCCGGCGACACCGGCTGGATGCTGACGGCGACCGCACTGGTCCTGTTCATGACCTTGCCGGGCCTGTCCCTGTTCTACGCCGGACTGGTCAGTTCCCGTAATGTCCTCAGCGTGCTGATGCAGTGCTTTTCGATTGCCTGCCTGGCCACGGTGCTGTGGGTCATCTTCGGCTACAGCCTGGCATTCAGCGATGGCGGGGCTGGCAATCCCTGGATCGGTGGACTGGGCAACTTGTTCCTGGCCGAGGTCGGCCGGGATGCGATGTCCGGAACAATCCCGGAGACCGTCTTCGCCATGTTCCAGTTGACATTCGTCATCATCACCCCGGCACTGGTCATCGGTGGTTTCGCGGAGCGCATGCGCTTCCCCGCCATGCTCTGGTTCACGGCCCTGTGGATCACCCTGGTGTATCTGCCGGTCTGCCACTGGGTTTGGGGCGGCGGCTGGCTCGCCGAGATGGGTGTGCTCGATTTCGCGGGCGGACTGGTCGTACACCTCACGGCCGGAGTGGCAGCCCTGACTGCAGCCATCATGCTCGGCCCGAGGGACGGCTTCCCGGGACGCCTGATGCCACCGCACAACCTCACCCTGAGCGTGATGGGTGCGGGCATGCTTTGGGTCGGCTGGTTCGGCTTCAACGCCGGCAGCGCCGTCGCCGCCAATAGCGACGCCGGCATGGCCATGCTGGTCACGCACATCAGCGCCGCAGTTGCGTCCCTGACCTGGATGATTTCAGATTGGGTCTACTTCGGCAAGCCCAAAGTGCTCGGCATCATCACTGGCATGGTGGCCGGGCTGGGATCCATCACCCCGGCATCCGGCTTTGTCGGCCCGATCGGCGCGATCATCATCGGTCTAAGCGCAGGTTTCCTGTGCTTTGTCGTGACCAACGCGGTCAAGCAGAAATTCCGGATTGACGACTCTCTGGACGTGTTCGCAGTGCACGGCATCGGCGGTGCACTCGGGACGATCCTGTGCGGCATATTCGTGGCCGAAACTTTCGGCGGCGCTGGATTGGGCATGGGCGTGACGATGGGCAGCCAGTTGACGACACAGGTGATCGGCGTACTGGCCGTTCTCGTCTGGACGGGCGTATTGACGGCCGTAGTCATCAAACTTGTCGGCTTCTTCACTCCGGTTCGGGCCGATGCGGACGAGGAACTGGCCGGGCTGGACAACAGCCAGCATCACGAGACCGGATACCACATCCGCTAATCCTAGCTTTCGGCAACTATCGGACAGGCGCCTTCGGGCGCCTGTCCTTTATGTAGAGGCGCCGAACCGGCTCTCCCGTTATTCCTCGATCTGCTCCCAGGCTGAAAGATCCGCCGAGGCCTCGCTTTCATCGTTGTCCCAAACGGAATAGCCGGACTGCTTGTCGGCCACCGCTTGGGCTGCTTCCTCTGGAGAGGGAAACGTCATAGTCGGGGTGTCATCTACCCACAGGTCCCACATGCCAAGCGGCTCTTGGCGCAATTCGAATACGGCGATGGCTGTTTCCAATCGGTATATCATGCCCTTATATTACTGCTTTCCAACACCTATGGCCTCCGCTCTGTTCACGTTCCACGGCCTGTTCCCGGACGAGGTCCGCCAAGAAGGCCAAATCCTAGTGTCGAAGGTACTGTTCGACGTCGAATACCAGGGCAAGCTGCATGCCCACCACATGGCGCACGTCATCCAGGTCGACGGCGAAGATCAGCCGCAGGTGACGTCCGACTTCACCCTACCCTGCGTGGGTCTGGCAGATGCGGTGTTCGCCTATCTGGACTACGTGTACGGCCCGCAAAGCCACAGCGTCTCGCATGGCGGCCCCAAGGGGCCGAACCTGAGAGAAAACGCGCTGCACGTGGAATGGCAGACCCGGTTGGAAATCCCGGAATCCTAGGCGCGTTGCACTATTCGGAGACTGCGTACTTCAGTCTTCGCACTTGGTGCAGCAGTTCGTGCAGGTTGGCCACGACTGCATGCGGGCGATACGGATAGCTCACGGTGCCTGGAAAAATCCGATCGATCCAGTCCTGCTCCCAGTTCGCCCCGTTGTAGAACACCGCCGCGATTTTTGCCTTGCAGGCGGCTGCCACGTCGGTCGTGCTGTCTCCAACGTACCAGCAGTGAAGGCCGGCCTGTTCACCGAGACGGCTGAGCGCGGCCTGGACCTGATCCGGATGCGGCTTGCGCCTCGGCACGTCATCGCCGCAAACCATCGTATCGAAACTCTCTCGCCAGCCGTTTTCTCCAAGTGCTTCGATTTCCTGTTCCACGAACTCCCGGTTGCGGTTGCTCAGAAGGCCCAAGCGAATCTCCATTTCCCGCAGGTGCTCCATCGTCTTCAAGACATCCGGCTCCAGCGGTGTCACCTCTCCGCAATGGGTCCGGTAGGCGGCATCAAAAGCACGGTGCGCCATGTCCTTGGCTTCCTGGTCGTGTCCGAACAGGACTTCGAAGATGTCGGTCCTCGAGACTTTTCGGGCTTTTCGAACCTTGGGATGCAACTGCCCATGCTGGCGCACGTACTGGACCAGCTTGGCATCCTCGAGAGTCCGGCTTTGCTTGACAGAAATCATCCGTTCGTACAACCCCAAGTCCCGCAGCCTAGGCAGGATTTCATCGATCGCGTGGTACATCGCGTCGTGCGTGTCCACCAGAGTGGCATGCCAGTCGAACAGGATGACTCGGGGAACCGCGTGCGGAAGGTTAAGCAGGCTCATCGAAGATAGTGCTTTCCATCTCCAACAGAAGATCGTTCCGGCACAAGCAACTGTGCAGGAAATAGCACGGCGTATCCGGACCGATGACGGCCCTCACCTCATCCCGTACTTGCGCTAGATTCTCCGGATTCGCCAGATAGATCTTCTCGAACGGGAGGTCGTGGAGTCGCTCGGGGCGCGACGCGCCCTCGATGCGGGCCTGTTCGATCACGGCTGCATGATTGTGCAGAACTTCCCGAGCCTGCGCCGCCGCATCCCCGTGATGTTGTGTTTCGTGTCCCGTGATGCTGGCGGTCCCAGACAGGTACAGGGCAACCTGCCCGTCAGCCGCATGCGAGACGCCGCGGCAAAATGAAGGGCCATGGGGTCCCAGATGCTCGGGGTAGTCCGAGGGGGCCGTCTGCCGGGGGTTTTCCAGCGACTGCCCGGGTTTCTTCCCAGACAGAAAATACACAGCGAATCCTGGTGCAAAGCTGCCCGAGGTGGTCACCGCGGGCAGCGACTGGCCGGCCCCCTGCTCATCTTCCATCAAAGCCCGACGGCGGCCTTCGCAGAATGACTGGTAGCGGTTGAGGTTCCCAGCCGGCCCCACAATATCCGGAAAATAGTTCCATACGCGCAATATCCAGGGATATCCCTGTTCCCGTACAAGCCGAAGCAGGTCGCGATAAACCTGCTGCGTGAGAGCCTCAAGGTCCGGGGAATCTTCCTTGAACACCGCGTACGCGAACATCCGCGAGCCAAAGCAGACAAACCGGAATCCCAAGCTTTCTCCGCGCCGTTCGATACAGTCGCTGGTCCAGTGCTCGCACAGAGCGGGGACGCCCAGCGGCGGCAATCCCAATTCCAGCCCGGATTCGCTCGCCTCCGTGCGCGCACCGTATAAGATACGCACAATGGTTTGTTCGGAGTGTTGAGGAAAAACCGGATCCGAAAAATACTCGATTTGGAAGCCTGATAACCTCGAAGACATGAACAAAAACGCCGGAACCAACGGCCTCCCATGAAGAACTTACATTTTAACATCGGGTCGGGTGCAAACAGATGATGCGCATCGGCATTGACACCGGCGGCACATTCACGGACTTCACCGTACTGGATGGCAAAACGTGGCGAGTCCACAAGGTGCCGTCCGATCCGGATTCCCCGGCGCGGGCGATCCTGCACGGCCTTCGGGAGCTGGGCATTGACCTGCAGCAAGCTTTTCACCTGGTTCACGGAACGACCGTCGCCACCAACGCCGTGTTGGAGCGCAAGGGTGCCCGCTGCGCCTACATCACCAACCGCGGGTTCGCCGATATTTTGAGCTTGGGACGCCAAGCCCGCTCCGAACTCTATAACCTGACACCCTCTCTTGAAGAACCGCCTGTTCTGGCGGACTTCTGTCTCGAAACCGGTGGGCGCCTGACATTCGACGGGGAGGAGCTGGAATCGCTGACCGAAACGGATCTGGATGAACTGTGCCGCAAGATCGAAGCCCTGAAACCCGAGGCGGTGGCCATCAACCTCCTGTTCTCGTTCTTGGACGACCGCCACGAGCGGCGGATCGAGGAGGCCCTGCCGGAAGGTCTGTTTGTCTCCCGGTCTTCCGAGGTCCTGCCGGAAATCCGCGAATACGAGCGCGGCATGGCGACCTGGCTGAACAGCTACGTCGGCCCGCGGGTCGGCCGATATATCGATGAACTGCACCAGTCCCTGCCGAAAGTCCGGTTGGACACCATGCAAAGCCATGGGGCCACCTTGCCGGGCCAGTTGGCCGCCCGCCATGCGGTACGGCTTTTGCTGTCAGGTCCGGCGGGCGGACTGGCTGCGGCCCTCCAAATCGGCCGCCAGGCCGGATGCGATCGGATCCTGAGTCTGGACATGGGCGGGACTTCCACGGATGTGGCACTGATCGATGGTGACATCAAGATGACTTCCAAGGGGAAGATCGGCGGCTGGCCGATCTCGGTACCGATGGCGGATATGCATACCATTGGCGCTGGCGGGGGATCGTTGGCGTATCGCGACAGCGGTCATCTGCTCCGGGTGGGCCCGCGTTCTGCCGGGAGCCAGCCTGGTCCCGCTTGCTACGCGCGAGGGGGCACGGAACCGACTGTGACCGATGCGAATGTCGTGCTGGGATGGCTGCCGGCGCAAACCCGCCTGGCGGGAGGCCTTCCCCTGGATGTTGAAGCCGCAAAGTCGGCGGTCGGTCGACTGGCACAGGAATTAGAGCTGGATTCGTACGAGACCGCGCAAGGCATCGTCCACTTAGTGAATGAAAACATGGCGCAGGCGCTTCGCGTCGTCTCGGTACGTCAAGGACATAACCCGAAGGATTTCGTGCTGATGGCATTCGGAGGAGCCGGTGGCTTGCACTTGTGCGAACTGGCGGACGCGCTGTCGATGACGCAGGCGATGATCCCGGTGCACGCCGGAATCTTCTCTGCCTTAGGCCTGCTGCTGGCGCCGCAAGGTCGGGAACTCTCCCAGACTATGCCGGGTCGCTTGCGGGACATGGACGAAACCGAAATCGGACGCCGCTTCGACACGCTAGCCGAGCGAATACACGAAGAGACCGGGGGTGAGGTTTCTCGGACCTGGCAACAAACACGAGACCTGGACCTGCGTTACGAAGGGCAATCCGAAGTCCTACGCCTGCCCTGGATCTCGATCGCCCGGACGGAGGCGGATTTTCATGCGCATCACCGGGAATGCTATGGCTACACGCTCGACATGCCGGTCGAGCTGGTCAACCTCCGGCTCAACCTGAGGGATCCGACTCTCCCGCCAACCCTGCCTCCCTGGACGGTGCGGGAACCGGCAAACCCCTTCGATCACGTGGCGGTGTACGGCCTTGGCGATCCAGTTCCCGTCTATTCGCGCGCCGAACTGGCGATCGGGCAGACAATGAAGGGACCGGTCATCATCCTGGAGGACACCGCCACGATCCGGGTCTCCCCCAACTGGCGCGTCGAAGTGGACGCGTATGGTAATATCCGGCTGCAACGCGAGCCCTGATTTCCTGACCCACACATTGCCTTGACGAGCGAACTGATTGCCTTTTGGCACGGCCTGTTTTTGCTGCCGGTGTGGGGCTATTTACTCCTGATTTTTGGGCTGACCCATATCACTATCGTGGCGGTGACGCTTTTCCTGCACCGCGAGCAGGCTCACCGCGGATTGCGCCTGAATCCGCTGGTTCAGCACTTCTTCCGGTTCTGGCTCTGGCTGACCACTGGCATGGAGACCCGGGAGTGGGTCGCGGTGCACCGCAAGCACCACGCAGCCTGCGAGACCTGTGACGACCCGCACAGCCCGGCCATCTCCGGGATCCGCGCCGTACTGTGGGACGGCGTCAACCTGTACCAGCAGGAGGCCACACAGGAAGACACCCTGCGCCGTTACGGCAGCGGCACGCCAGACGATTTCCTGGAACGGCGCCTGTACTCCGGCCGTCGAAACATCGGCATCATTCTGCTGCTGCTCGTGCAACTGACCCTGTTCGGGCTGCCGGGACTTGCCATGTGGGCGATCCAGATGATGTGGATTCCGTTTTTCGCCGCAGGCGTGATCAACGGCATCGGCCACTGGTTTGGCTATCGGTCCTTCGCCACGGACGACCTCTCTACCAACATCGTCAACATTGGTATCCTGATCGGCGGCGAGGAAATGCACAACAATCATCACGCTTATCCGTCCTCAGCCCGGTTTTCAATGCGCTGGTGGGAGTTCGACATCGGCTGGATGTACATCCGCCTGCTGCGCATGCTGCGAATGGCCAAGGTGCTGCATCAGGCACCTCGCTTGAAACTGCGCCATGCGAAAACCCAGATCGACCAGGAAACGATGCAAGCCCTGATCAGCAGCCGGATCACAGTCATGGGCCAATTCGCCCGGAAAGTGCTGCTTCCCACGTTGCGTGCCGAGATGCGCAGCGCAAGCGGGCACTACCGCCGCCGACTCAAACGGCTGATCAAGATGCTGCCGACCTTGGAGCACCGGCTGACGCCATTCGACCACGACCAGTTTCAGCAGATCTTGTCGCAATGCCCCCGACTGCAAGAAGTCGTCCGCTACCAACAGCGACTGCAGGAAATCATCCGCGCCCGCAACGAAGGCTACCGGATCATGCGGACCCGGCTGAACGAATGGTGCTCGGAAGCCGAACAAACCGGCATCGCCGGGCTTCAGCAGTTTGCACGGCGGCTGTGCCGCTATTCGCTGCGCCCGGCCTGATCTTACAATTCTCAATTAACATTTCAGTTTCCTATCACCCATGAAAAGATATTTCTGGATCCTGGCCCTCTTTTTCCCCCTCGCCCTGACGGGGTGCGAAACCATGGGCAACGTCACCTCCTGGTTCGACGACGAGGACGCTCAGACCGCAACCGCAGCGGACGAGGAGCCCGATCTCAAGTACGTCACCGTTGTCGTGAAGGACCGGTACGGGTTCAAAATCAAGGATCCGATGGGGCAAAGGACCACCGGGGGCAGTTGCGGTGTCTGGAAGGATCAGACCCAGGAAACCCAGGGTGCCTGCTGCTGGAACAACCGCGGCGAATGCGCCTGCCCCTGTCCAGAGTAGTCAGTCTCTCGGGGTAACTCTGCACTCATGCAGGGGAAGTCCGGGGGATTTCCCGGTACTCTATCTTGCTTTCCTTCGCGCTCTGCGTGCCCGTTTAAGCACCCGTCAAGGCGCCCTTGCTATGGCACAGACCCAAGCTTTTACCCGCTCCCATCTTCTCCACCGCTTATGCTGCATAGCCTACCCCGCGGCAGGCGATTTGGAAAAACGGCACATCTGGCGTAGAAACCCCTCAGGCTAATTTTCCGCCTTTGGTTGGCTTACAACTTTCCAGCCCGTATGCTCTTGATGAGTTCTTCCGGTTTCTGTGCCGGCACATAAGAGGGATGATACCCGACATAAATTTCTCGTACTTTTCCTTTGCTTTTCAGATTTTCCGCAGCCTTTCGAAACTCTTTTTTGGTGCTTTGAAATATGACAATGTCCGGGTCGAAAATCTCTACTTCCTCCCGGAATAATCTTTCTTCTTTGTCTTGGCATAACCACTCGCGATTCTCTTTAGTTCTCATCTTTTTCACGCCTTTCGTCATGAACTTATGATAGTTGGTCAAAGCACAGTATGACAATGGGTTTTTCGAATATGGCAATGGATCTTCCGAAGGCAGAAGTTCTTTTCGGTCACTTAGTACGCTTTTGCAGATGAGGCCTGTTTTGACGATCTCTTCCCACTGCGCACTCCCGCCAAACTTGTCTTTCAGAAAGTAGAGGGCGGTCATGTAGGTTCCTGCGATGTGAGGGTTGTGGCAATGGAGGGGCTTTTCCTCAATGCCTTCCCGCCGCTCCGAGAAAGTCTGGATGCCTCCTTCCCAGCGGCCTTTTCCTATGTCCAGCCCGACGAAGAGTATCTTCTCCGCATTCCCGTATTTCGACCCTACGTAAGGGTAGGTTGCGAATTTTTTCTTGTCCGGGTCCAAGTGTTCATTTCTGGTGAACTTTCCAAATTTCTCATCAATGCACATATCCTTAAAGAACTGTTTATATGCCCCTTTAATGTTTTTATTCAATTCCGACACGGCTTTCCCTTGTCATTCCAACGGCTGGCAGGTACGACTGGGTGCGGAGCCCGGGCGAAAGTCCCGGCTCTTACTTGATCTTCGATTCCTTGTAGAGGACGTGCTTGCGCACGACCGGATCGTACTTCTTGATTTCCAGCTTGCCGGCCGCGGTGCGTTTGTTCTTGGTCGTCGTGTAGTAGTGACCCGTGCCGGCACTTGAAACCAGCTTGACCTTTTCGCGGACTGCCTTGGCCATGATCGTCAGACCCGCTCGCCGCGGCTGCGAATTTCGCTCAGAACCACTTCAATGCCTTTCTTGTCAATGATTCGCATCCCCTTCCGGGAGACCCGCAACTTGACCCAGCGGTTCTCGCTTTCCACCCAGAAACGCTGGGTGTGGAGGTTCGGCAGGAAACGTCGCCGCGTCTTGTTGTGCGCGTGCGAAACGTTGTTGCCCGACATCGGGCGCTTGCCGGTAACCTGGCAGATCCGTGACATGGGGAAAGCCTCAAACTTGAGCGGCGAACTTTAGCAGAAACCGCGGCCGGGCGCAAATTTTACGGCCTGTATAATCCTGTCAATGAGCCAACCTGCAGAAGATCTGCGCGACCAGACGTCCCGCCTGTCGGAAGACGTGACCGGGCCCTTGCTGGGCTCGCGCAAAACCTATTGCCCCGGTTCCCGCCCGGATCTGCGGGTCGGAATGCGCGAGGTCGAACAAACCGCCTCATCCACCAGTTTTGGAAGCGGGCTCAATCCGTCCATCCCCCTCTACGACACGTCCGGGCCGTACACTGATCCGGATGTGGTGATCGACATTCAGGCCGGGCTTCCGCCCATGCGCGAGGCCTGGATCCAGGAACGGGCAGACAGCGAAGTGCTGGACGCTCCGACTTCCGAATACGGACGGGAACGTCTGAGCGACCCGCAACTGCAGGAAATCAGGATGACGGCCGTCCGCCCGGTCCGACGGGCGCGCAATGGGGGCGCCGTCACACAGATGCACTACGCCCGCGCCGGGATCATCACGCCGGAAATGGAATACATCGCGATCCGGGAGAATGCCGGCTTGGAGGCCCTGCGCGAGGACCCGGCTTTCCAGGAACTGCTGAAACGCCACCCGGGAGAACCGTTCGGCGCCCACCTGCCGGAAACCGTGACCCCGGAATTCGTGCGTCAGGAAGTGGCGACCGGGCGCGCCATCATCCCGGCCAACATCAACCATCCGGAACTGGAACCGATGATCATCGGGCGAAACTTCCGGGTCAAGATCAACGCCAATATCGGGAACTCCGCCGTCGCCTCCTCGATCGCCGAGGAAGTCGAGAAGATGGCGTGGGCCGTCCGCTGGGGCGGCGACACGGTCATGGACCTGTCCACCGGCCGCAACATCCATGAAACGCGTGAATGGATCATCCGAAATTCGCCGGTGCCAATCGGAACGGTGCCGATTTACCAGGCACTGGAAAAAGTCAACGGCCGAGCTGAAGAGCTGACTTGGGAAATCTACCGGGATACCCTGATCGAGCAGGCCGAACAAGGCGTGGACTACTTCACGGTACATGCCGGAGTACGGCTGGCGTACATTCCATTGACTGCAGACCGCGTCACCGGCATCGTGTCGCGCGGGGGGTCCATCTTGGCCAAATGGTGCTTGGCACACCATCAGGAAAACTTTCTGTACACGCACTTCGAGGAAATCTGTGAAATCCTGAAGCAGTACGACGTGGCCTTCTCGTTGGGGGACGGGCTGCGCCCGGGCTCCATTGCCGATGCAAACGACGAGGCCCAGTTCGCGGAACTGGAAACGCTCGGAGAACTGACGAAAATCGCCTGGGACCACGATGTCCAGGTCATGATCGAAGGGCCGGGGCACATTCCCATGCAGATGATCAAGGAGAACGTGGACCGCGAACTCGACGCCTGCGGCGAGGCGCCGTTCTACACGCTCGGACCGCTTGCGACGGACATCGCGCCGGGATACGATCACCTGACTTCGGCGATCGGAGCCGCCATGATCGGCTGGTTCGGCACCGCCATGCTGTGCTATGTCACGCCGAAGGAACATTTGGGCCTGCCCGACAAGCAGGATGTGCGCGATGGCATCATCGCCTACAAGATCGCCGCGCATGCGGCGGATCTGGCCCGTGGGCATCCGGGCGCGCAGCTGCGCGACAATGCTTTGTCCAAGGCGCGCTTTGAATTCCGCTGGCGCGACCAGTTCAACCTGAGCCTGGATCCGCAGAAAGCACAAGAACTTCACGACGAGACTCTGCCGAAGGAGGCCGCCAAGCTGGCGCATTTCTGCTCCATGTGCGGGCCTCACTTTTGCTCCATGAAGATCACCCAAGACGTGCGCGATTACGCCCGGCAGAACAACCTGACCGACCTGACGGCGGCCGTGGAGCAAGGCATGGAGGAGAAAGCGGTCGAATTCCGGAAAAAGGGCTCCGAAATTTACATGCCGCAGTAGGTTTACGCGAAAAGCAACGCAAAAAACAGCAAGCGGATAGTGCCGCGACCTTGTAAAATGGCGTGTCGCAAGCGTGCGCAAGCCCTCCCACCCGTCACATGGAAATCGAAACAGCCCGCCGCAACATGGTGGAGCAGCAATTGCGCGGAAGTTCCGTCCTCGATACACGCGTATTGAATGCCTTTTTAGAGGTTAACCGAGAAAATTTCGTCCCTCCCGACTATGCCTGGCAGGCTTTCGCGGATACGGTCATCCCCCTGCCCTGCGGACAGCACATGATGTCCCCTCGTAACCAGGGGCTTCTGCTGCAGGCTCTCGACCTGCAGCCGGGGGAACGCGTGCTGGAGGTCGGCACCGGTTCGGGTTTCCTGACCGCCTGCATGCGGCACCTTCACGTTCGGGTCGATAGCCTTGAAATCCATCCCGAACTCGCGGCAGCCGCGGAAGATGCGTTGGCTGCCCGGGTAGACCCCGATGTTTCTGTCCGTGCCATAAACGCTTGGTCCTTTCAGTCGCACATCCGCTACGATGCAGTTGTGATTACTGCTTCGATGCCAGACTACGACCCCCATTTCGAGCAATGGCTGAAATCTTCCGGCCGCCTGTTCGTCGTGGTTGGCCACCCTCCGGTGATGGAGGCTCGCCTGATTCGCCAGTACGGATCCGATAAAACTTCCTGCAACAGGCTGTTCGAGCTGGAACTGGATCCCATTGCTCGGCCAAGCACCTCCGCCTGACCATGCGCAATATTTCTCCGGTCGAACTCAAGCAACGTCTGGACTCGGACACTCCGCTTCCATTGCTTCTGGATGTCCGCGAACCTTGGGAGATCGAGCGTGCCTGCCTGCCGCACAGTCATTGCATTCCCATGAAAGAGTTGACCGCCCGGCTGCAGGAACTGGACCCAGACCGGGAAACCGTGGTGCTCTGCCACCACGGCATTCGCAGTCGCTCGGTTTGCCTGTTCCTCGAACAGCATATGCAGTTCTCGAATGTTCTGAACTTGGATGGTGGTATCGACGCCTGGGCGCGACAGGTCGACCCTGACGTCCCCACATACTAGTGCAACATATGGCGGACACCCTGAACTGGCTATGACTTTGTTGAAGCACCTCACAACCCTGCTCGCGTGCAGCTTGGCCGGCATAGCGCACGCCGGTGACAGCTTGCTCGACATCTATCTGCTGGCCCAGCAGAACGACGCCGAGTTGCAGGTGGCCGAGGCCCGCTATCAGGCTACCGCCCAAGGGGACGCTATCGCCCGGTCGAACTGGCTGCCACACGTCGCGTTCGAATACAACCTTTCCGAAACCCGTCAGTCAGTCGCCGGAGAGAGTTTCGGCAGAAGCGGTCGTGACCGATTCACCACCCGGAATGATCGGCTGACCCTCACGCAGACCCTGTACCACCACGACCTGTACGTTGAACTGGACCGCGCCGGCGCCAGCACCGCCCGGGCACTGGCACAACGTGACGCGGCTCGCCAGAAACTGGTCGTGCGAACAGCCGAAGCCTATTTCGACGTTTTGGCCGCCCAAGACGGCACCCTGTTTTCGCGCAAGGAGAAAGACGCCATTGCCCTGCAACTGGAACAGGCCGAGGCGCGCTTCCAAGTCGGGCTGACCGCCATCGTCGAAGTCAAGGAGACCCAGGCTTCCTACGATCTGGCGGTGGCAAGGGAGATCGAGGCTCAAAATCTCCTGGAAAACCAGTTGGAAGCCTTGGCCGTAATCACCGGTCATCCGCACCAGAGCCTATCTCCCCTGTCGGATCGACTCCGGCCAATCCCGCCGAAGCCGACCAATATCCAAGAGTGGACCGAGGCGGCACTGGAACACAACTTGGACTATCTGATCCAGAAGCACACGCTGGATGTGGCCCGCCACACCGTGCGGTTCGAACGGGCCAAGCACTGGCCGACCCTGGATCTGCACGCCAGCCTGAATGATACCGAGGACACCGGCGGCGTGTTCAGCCCCGCCGGAAGCAAGACGCATGCGGACCGCGTCTCGATCCAGTTGAAGGTTCCGTTGCTGGCCGGAGGCGAAACGTATTACCGCACCCGTCAGGCCATATTCGAACGGGAAGCCGCCCAAGCAGAGTTATTGGTCACGCAGCGTAAGGTCGAACAGGATGTCCGCTCCGCCTACCGCGATGTCACGGCCGGAACTTCTCGGGTTCGCGCCTTCGAACGGGCCTTGGAGTCCGCCCGGGTGGACCTCGAAGCCCATCAGGCGGGTCTTGAGGCCGGCACTCGCGACACGGTTGACGTGGTTCAGGCTACCAGTCGGCTTTATGCCGCCGAACGCGACTATTCACAGGCCCGCTACGATTACATTGTTGACACCTTGCGCCTGCGCCAAGCCACAGGCCAGCTCAGTTTGGAAGACATCGAGTGGGCAAACAGCCTGCTTGACTGAATATTTTGAAACCGGAACCGGAAAGCCGCGCCCCCCTAACCTATCGCGCGCTTGCATTCACGGCCGCCATTCCCGCGTTCCTGTACACCGCATCGCGCTCTCTGCGCGACGGCGGCAGGCGTTACCTGCGCCAGCGTTATGCCAGCGGATTGCCTGCAGACCTGAAAGACCGAGTCTGCCTGCACTGCTGTTCGGTTGGCGAAGTCCGTGCGGCCCTGCCACTGGCACGGGAACTGCTTGAAAACGGGCACAATCTTTTCATCAGTGTCGGAACTCCGACTGGGCGGCATATGGCACGCACGTTACTGCCGGAAATCCCCTGCATCTATTTCCCTTTAGATCATGTCTCGGTGGTTCGCCGCTGGCTGAAACGGCTGGATCCTAAAACCATCCTGATCGTAGAGACTGAGTTATGGCCGAATTTCTTTCACGCGGCCCGTCGGCTGGACATTCCAATGGCGTTGGTGAACGCCCGCCTCTCGCAGCGGACTCAGAACCCCCCCTTCCCGTTGCGCCCCGCATTGCGCCAAGCGGCACAGCAACTGCACTGCATCCTGACACGCAGCGAAAAAGATGCCGAACGCTTCGCCGCACTGGGAGCGCCCCCCGACCGGATCGAGAATTTAGGCAACATCAAATACGCAACCGCCATCGACGACATCCCCGACGACGCCCCGATTCAGTGCCCTTACATCCTGGCCGTATCCACGCATAAAGACGAGGAGAAGTTGATCGCAAAACTATGGAAAACGCTCGATCCCCGAGGCAAATTGCTGGTGTTGATGCCACGCTATCCGGATCGCGCTCCGGAAATCCTGAAGCACTTGGAAGCGCTCGGCCTGCGAGCCGGCCTGCACTCCCGTGACCACCAACCCCGACCGGATGATCAGACCTATCTGGCGGACACTCTGGGCGAGGCGCTGTGGTGGATGCGGCATGCCGCTTTTGTGTTTGTGGGAGGATCCCTGGTCCCGCGCGGGGGACATAACGTGATGGAGCCCGCAATGCTCGGCAAGGCCTGTGTGGTCGGGCCTCACACCGATCATTTCGAGGCAGAGGTTCAGGCTCTTCTGGACTGTGACGGGCTGCGACAGGTGCAAGATGTCGACGAACTTGGGCGGGTTTTTTCCCAATGGCTTGACCACCCGCAAGAAGCCCGACAGACGGGGATGCGGGCGCAGGCGCAGGGGCGTGACCGCAACATGTTGATTAAACGCTATATTGAAGCTCTGTCTCGCTATTCTGTTCTGAACTGAACGACTTATGCTCCCGCCGCGGTCCTCGCGGCCAAGTAGGCTTTTTCGGAAATGGCGGTCCAGTTCCGCACTTGGGCGTAGAACGCTTGGTAGCTGTCGTTCACCTTGCGGACGAAAGGGTCGCTTTCAGCTACTTCTTTGATTACCGTCTTGGTGTGCTGTCGCAGGACACGCAACATTTCCGGTGGGAACTGCCGGAGTTCGACCCCGTATTCCTCGACCAATGCTTTCAATGCATCATTGTTGTGCGCGGTGAAATCGGCCACCGTGTCTCCATTGGCCGCGGTGGCGGCATGCCGCACGATGGCTTGGAGGTCGCCCGGCAACGCTTCGAGCGCCGAACGATTGACCAGACATTCCAGTGTCGTGCCGGGATCGTGCCAACCGGGATAGTAGTAGTACTTGGCCGCACGGTGCAATCCAAACGCCAAGTCGTTCCATGGGCCCGTCCATTCGGTAGCGTCGATGGCCCCGGTCTGCAGCGCGACCAGCAATTCCTTCCCGCTGAGCACCACGGGCGTGACGCCGACCCGGCGTAGTACTTCGCCTCCCAGCCCTGGGATGCGCATGCGCAGACCCTGCAGGTCCTCGAGTCGATGGATTTCCCGCTTGAACCATCCGCCCATCTGAACCATGGAATTGCCTGCGACCAGAGGAACGATGTCGAACGGGGCGTAAGCCTCTTCCCACAGCTCCATACCCCCTCCCTTGTATAGCCAGCTGTTCATCTCATTGGCCGTCATGCCGAACGGCAGGGCGGAGAAAAAGTGAAACGCCGGGTTCTTGCCTTGCCAGTAGTAGGAGACGCTGTGTCCCATCTGTGCCGCCCCCTGGCTAACCGCATCGAACACCTCAAACGCCGGCACCAGTTCGCCGGCGCCGTACACTTGCACCTGCAGGCGCCCACCGGACATCTCGCCGATCGTCTGCGCCAGAAACTCCGCGCCCGTGCCAATCCCAGGGAAGTTCTTCGGCCAGGCGGTCACCATCTTCCAGCGCAGCGGTTCTTCGGCGTCCGATCGCCGGACCCGTCCCAATCCGGCCGCCGCGGCAATCCCGCCTGCGCCTAAAAATTCGCGCCGTCGCATCACGAGCTGGTCGCGGGCGCCCTGCGGGCATACCCCCGCAGCAGGGTTTCAAAGTCCTGCTCCCTGAAGTGAAACTCCGGACTCTTCGCCTGTTCTTTGAGACAGGATCGGTGAAGGCGCTTGAGGTTTCTCCGTTTCCAGAGTCCTCCGGAACGAATCCGGCACCGATCAAAATCAATCAGGAAGAAATCATCCGGAGCACGTAGCAGGATATTGCTCAAGTTGAGGTCGGCATGCCAGACCTGAAAGTCATGGAATCGGCGCAACAGCACCCCAAGGCCTTCCCACTCGGCCGCTTCCAGTGCTCGCTCGCGCAGAATCTGGGTGAGGGGACGAGCGCGGGAAATCCGGGTCACAATCAGGTCCGCGCGGTACATCAGGCCACTGCGAATCACCCTCCAGGCCACTGGACTGGGCACGGGCAGCCCCTGCCCGGCCAGCTGGCTCAAGATTCTGACCTCCCGTGCCGGGCGCGACCGGTTCAAACCTACCCACGGGTAGCGGTCTCCGAGGAATCGGGCCACCTTGCCTCCCCGATGGTAGTGCCGCAACGCAAATTCCTTTCCTTCATGCCGAAACAGCCAGACCGTCCCCCGCCCGCTGCCGAAACTGGACAGCATTCCCTGTACGCTCAGGTGGTGCGGATCGAAAAATTCTGGTGTCGCCTTCGAAAGCCATTCGGGGTCGTATACGATATGACCTTGCCCTTCTTCTGGCATGCGCTGCTGCATCAGTGAACTCCCGCGCCCATCATAGCCCCGGCTGCGGCCTAACGGGGACAGGACATCTTACGTTGTCGTCAGCCAAGCTTGGGATCAGCCTCGTATGGCAAGTTCAGAATAATGCTCATGTCCAAATCAAAAGTGCCAAGTGAAGTTCCCTCGGCTCAGTCTACCCGCTTTTCATTTACGGAATCAGGCTGCATCCGTCCATCCCAGCCTCACTTTCAGGCTATTCAAACGCGAGCCCCATGGCAAGAATTCTTCGTGCTGAAGCATGCCGACAACGATACCGGGCGCGATTCCCTGCTCTTCGGCAAATGTCTCTACAGCTTTTTTGGTGAACGAAGACACTGTAACGAAACGAGCCCATTCAGTCCTCGGTATCAGGGTTTTTGATGCCCAGTTATCCGCGTCTTCCTCAATATCCGCATTTCCGTTCCCATTTGCATCGACAAAGATTTCCTTCTTGCTGTGAAGCAGAATATGGGCGGCTTCATGGTAGAAACTGAACCAGAGGTGATCGTCGGATTTGTGGCGTGCACTCAACTGGATGACCGCTTTCCTCGGAGAAAGCCACCGGGCTGCTCCGCTCAATGCGGTTCTAGGAAAGGGCCGCACTAGTACAAGCGCAACCCCGGCTTGGTTGCATAATTCGATTGCATGCTGGAGAGCTTTCTCGATCGGTTCTCGTGTTAACCCGCGAATCTCCCCCACTGCATCTTTGAAATGACTCTCGTTGTAGTCTTCACATTCTTGACGTTCAGCCTCAAGTACGCCTATACGTAGCCAAGTAGCCAATGCATTCTCGTTACTCTCGAAACTCTTAGAATGTCTATAGGCAACATTGACAGCAGCATAACGCGTGGTCCATGCGTCAATCGAGGCGACGCCAAAAAACGCTAACAACTTAGACACAGCATCTGCGTTTGATTCCGGTTTCTGAATATCCCCTCGATTTACCAATTCCCGAATTGGGAAACTTTTTGCCCATTCGGAATATTCTTTCGCGATTTCCTCTTCAACTTTTCGAGCCTGATGGAGTCGATAATTAGATTCAATCCCTAACCAGATGCTGGCATCCAAATCAAGAACTTTTTCAAACTGGAGTGCTGTCTTGGGCTCAAGTGAAGCCTTGCCTGAAATGATTTCACTAATCAGTTTCGGCGAGCGTCCACACCGGCGTGCAAATTCGGCATGCGAGATACCCAATGTTTCCAGATACTCCTCCAAGATCCACCCCGGCGGAACCGAGTAATCGGGTTTGTACTGGTTTAGCGTGGTCACCATAAATAATCCTCCGTATTAAATGTCATCATCAGTGATAGTCAATTACCTCAGTAATCTCGATTGCGGTTACTTGTGTTACATCAATTCCTCCATCCTCTGTACGGATTATCGGATCGTGATTAGGTTTGAAAACAAGGCGGTATGATTGATCTATATCCACCGCAAATTGACCACTTCGGTCACCTATGAGCAGATGCCTCCTTTCCGGTGGCTTGACCGGTATCAAATTCAGACTTGGGGCGGCTCTCAAAACCGCAAGACGCATCATGATTTTCCTTGCCCGTGGTTTTCCGTAGGCTTTCTGGAGCTCGGATTCCGAGTCGAAAACCTTTTTAAGCTTGCGACTCCGAAACGCGATATCCAAGGTGGATTTCCTTTTTTCATTACCTAATAGGTAACATTATAGAGTTTTTTATAAAATACTCAACTGGATGCCTAGCCAAGAAATCATTCATGCCGGATACGATATGATTCTGCCTGTTTCCAAGCATCGCGTCACATGAGCGAATCTGCGCGCCCCTCATACCCCCCGAAGACCCTCTGCCTGTTGCGGTTATCGGCGATCGGCGACGTCTCGCACATGCTGCCGGTGGTGCACACCTTGCGCCACTGCTGGCCGGACACACGCCTGACTTGGGTCATCGGCGAGACCGAAGCAGCACTGGTAGAACGGCTTGAAGGGATTGAATTCATCGTTTTTCGGAAGAACCGCGGATTACGCGCCTACCGTGATCTGGCCCGGGCTCTGGACAACCGTCAATTCGACGGCCTGTTCCTGATGCAGGTAGCGCTGCGCGCGGGCTTGGCCAGCCTGTGTGTACGTGCCCCGGTACGACTCGGTTTTGACCCCGCCCGATCCCGGGACGGTCACGGGCTGTTCACCAATTGCCGGATCGCCCCCCACACCCGGCCGCATGTCGTCGATGGATTCCTGGGATTCCTGAAGACCAGCGGCATTGAGCCCGACCGGTTTCAGTATCGCTGGGATATCCCGGAAGATCCCCTGGCACGCGCTTGGGCAGAAGAACAACTGCCGGACGGCTCGCCGATTGTGGTCATCAGTCCCTGTGCCGGACACCCGGAACGCAATTGGCGCATCGCTCGCTACGCTCGGGTCGGGGACCATCTTGCCGAAGCACATGGCATGCGGGTGGTGTTCACGTGTTCCCGGGAACTTTGGCAGGTGAAATTCACGAACGAGGTTTGCGGTCGAATGCGGCACCCGTCGATCAACATGGCGGGGCGCACCAACCTGCAGCAACTGATGGCGATTTTGCACCGAGCACGATTCATGATCAGCCCGGATTCCGGTCCGATTCACATGGCCGCGATTGCCGGCATCCCGGCCCTTGGCCTGTACGCCAACTCCAACCTTCACCGTACCGGCCCTTACCGCAGTCTCGATTGGTGCGTGGACCGCTACGATGACGCGGCAGTCTACCGGTTTGGAAAAAAGGCTTCAGACCTGCGCTGGGGCTTCAAGATCCATGATCCGGACGTGATGGGGCTGATTACCGTGGAAGAAGTGATTCAGAAAGCAGAGAAACTTCTCGCAAGCCTGGACGGAAAGGGAAACGGATCTGTATATCCCGATTTGGCCAGTTCCTGACCCACTGGCGACCGGACCGGCAAGCCGTCGGGTGAGTGGAATCTCCGGGGTAACCCTGCAATAACAGAAAAGGGGGCCAAAGCCCCCTTTCCCGATTCCGCCAACCTGCTGTTTACTGGATCAGCGGCACGGTATACATCAGCGATCCGATGGCGCCGTCGTTCCCCGCGAAATTGCCGTGGCACATCACGCATCTTTCCAGGACGACAGGCACGGCCGTCGCCTTGCGCAGGTAGCGCTTGCCATCGACGGTGACCACCTCTTCGTGGGTCGCCTCGCCCGCGAGGATCTTCTCCTTGGCCGCTTTCTCGAAAGCATCCTGCGGTGCATTGATGCCTGGGTTGACCATCACGTCGGTCAGCCCGACTAGGCGGACCTCGTGGTAGCCACTCTCCTTCATGGCATCAAACATCATCTTCGCCGCGCTTGCGCCTGAAAACTTGGAGGGATCCGTCACGTACTTGTCCGTGATCAGGACGATGGCGGTCTTGTAGAGCGTATCCAGCATCTCGACGTGCTGGCGCGTTCGCGTCACTTCCGGGTCTTCGTCCGCAGTCACGATGTCATGCAGAAAAACCAGAACTAGGCTGACAGCAGCCAATCCGGCGAACAGGTAGTTTTGTTTTTTCATCTGTTCCTCCTTGGACACATCTATAGGCACAGATTTCTTGAGGGTTTATATACTTTACCCGAGGCTTTGCCGAATGAAAAGCCCTCGGATTTTTCGGCCAAGGTGGCAGATAATTCAGAAAATCGGCAATTACGTGCCTGCTTCGTCCGGCTCCGGTGAAGAAGCCAACAGCTCATTCATCCGGCTGACGAAGCTGCCGGGGTCTTCGAGCGCTCCGCCGTCCGCAAGTACCGCCTGATCCAAGAGCCAGCGGGCCCATTCCGAGAAGCGCGCCCCGTCGGCTTGCATCCGTTGCAACAGCACGTGGTCCGGGTTGATCTCCAAAACCAGTTTCGGTTTCGGCAGAGGCTGTCCCTGTCGGCGCATCAGTTCCCACATCGCCGGCGAGAAGTCGTGTTCTCCCCGAACTAGGCAAGACGGCGAATCGGTCAGACGTGAAGAACGACGCACTGCCTCTACCTCGTCACCTAGAGCCTCTTGAATCTGTGCGCACAACGGATCCTCGCCGGTTTCTTCCTCGGGCTTCTCTTCCGCATCCGCCCCTGGCAGGTCCAACTCCCCCTTGGCGACTGACTGGAACGATTTGCCATCATATTCCCGAACCCAATCCATCACCCATTCGTCGACCGGATCCGTCATCAGCAGCACCTCGATGCCCCGTTGCCTGAAGACTTCCAGATGAGGGCTGCGGCGGGCAGCCGCCAGACTGTCGATCGTAAGGTAGTAGATCTTCTCCTGCCCGTCCTGCATGCGCCCGATGTAGTCGTCCAGAGTGATCTTCAGCGCGTCCCCGTCGTCCTGCGTCGAATGGAAACGCAGCAATTTGAGAATCTGAGCCTGATTGCCAATGTCTTCAATCGTGCCTTCTTTCAGCACGTGCCCGAATTCCGTCCAGAATTTCTCGTAGGTTTCTTCCTGCTTGGTGCTCAAATCCTCCAGCAGGTCCAGCACTCGCCGCACGCAGGCACTGCGAATGGTGTCCAAGGTGCGATTGTTCTGCAGCAACTCCCGGGAAATGTTCAGCGGCAGGTCGTTCGAGTCGACAATGCCGCGTACGAAACGCAGGTAGCGCGGCATGAGCTTGTCCGGCTCGTCCAAGATGAATACCCGCTGCACATACAGCTTGACGCCGTGCTGCGGATTCGGATCCGCCAAGTCAAACGGGGCCTTGCTCGGCAAGTACAGCAGCAGGCTGTACTCGTTGCGTCCTTCCACCCGATGGTGAGTCCAGGCCAGCGGCGGGTTCGGGTCATGCGCGACGTGCGGGTAGAACTCTTGGTAGTCTTCGTCGCTCAGTTCCTTCTTCGGGCGTGCCCAGAGCGCCTTCGCCTGGTTGACCGTGTCCCAGTCGTCCGTGGGCTGTCCCTTGTCATCGCGCGACTGCAGGCGGATCGGGAACGGCGTGTGATCCGAATAACGCTTGATGATCTCGCGCAAACGGTAGTCTTCCAGAAACTCCGACTCGTCCTCCTTCAGGTGCAGGGTGACCGAGGTGCCGCGTGAAGCTGAATTCACCCGGGAGAGGTCGTAACCGCCACGCCCGTCGGATTCCCAGCATGTGCCCTGCTTGCCGCCAGCGCGACGGGTGACCAAGGTCACCCGGTCGGCAACGATGAATGCCGAGTAGAAACCGACCCCGAATTGGCCGATCTGGCTGACCTCACCCTGCTTCTCTTCGCCAAGTGATTTTAGGAACGCACGCGTGCCAGAGCGGGCGATGGTACCGATATTGCTGGTCACCTCCGAGCGGCTCATGCCGGTCCCATTGTCGGAGATGGTCAGTGTCCGGGCCTGCTCGTCCATTTCGATACGGATGCCCAGATCGCTGTCTCCTTCGTACAGGCCATCGTCCGACAGCGCTTCGAAACGGAGCCGGTCCAACGCGTCCGCCGCGTTGGAAATCAGTTCGCGCAGAAAGATTTCCTTGTGGGAATACAGGGAATGGGCAACCAGGTGCAGCAACTGGTCAACTTCCGCCTCGAAAGCGTGGTGCTGTTTCTTCGGTTCGGACACAGGATCTTGTTTGAAAACTTCGACACGGCTTAAATTGCGGCGTCACAGGCCTTTTTCAAGTCGCTGGTAGATCTTTCCCCGCCAAACTATCGCCGAAGCCCAAGAACCAATCGCAGACCTTCTTCGGCCTGAGCCAGTATGGAACTGGAGACTTTTCCCACTCGTTCAGCAAGGTAGCGTTTATCCAGGGTCACAACTTGCGACACGTTGATGACCGAAGAACGCTTCAGACCTGTTCCGCGCCGCCCAAGGGCGACGTTGCCTGGCGCATTCGCTAACTCCAAGTTCGATGTGATGGCCAAGGCGAGAGTTGTCCGAATCTGGCTTCGGTTGAAGTCGTCGGATTGGATAATTAGGACCGGTCGGCGATAACCCGGCTCGGATCCCCTAGGCGCGGGCAACCCCGCCCACCAGATCTCGCCACGCTTCACCACTTGTCTTCAACTGACAGGGAGTGAAATTGCAGGGTCGCAAGCCCCTCGTCGAGACCTGAGGACGACTCATTTTCTCCATGCACCGCATTGAGACGCTCCGTCACCCTCTCTCCGTAGTAGAGCGAGACGAACTCGGCAACGGCCCGCGCGTAGAGCTCGCTTCGGGAAATGCCTAGAGTCGATGCGGTGCGCTCTGCGGCTTCGAAAATGTCGTCGCGAATGGAAATGGCAGTCTTCATATCGTGAGTATAACTTAAGTTATACCAAGTGACCATACGAGACGGATTGAGACCTATAATAGAAAGGACGAACCACGGATCGTCTTTATGGCTGGAATTTCCGCACCTGCGGTCGATTTTGACTACCCTGAGACTCGCGTCATCGAGGCGGGGCTGGGCGGATATACTCGTGCCGAGCGATCCCGGCTGATGAAGCAGGCGCAAGAGCTCCTGGCACGTGAAGACGCAATCCTGGTCGCCCACTACTACACTCATCCGGACCTGCAGGAACTGGCGGACAGCAGTGGCGGTCTGGTCGCCGACTCGTTGGAGATGGCCCGCTTCGGCACGACCCAGCCCGCACAGACCTTGGTCGTGGCCGGCGTCCGCTTCATGGGCGAAACCGCCAAGATCCTGAACCCGGAAAAACGCATCCTAATGCCTTCGCTGGAGGCTGAATGTTCGCTGGATCTCGGCTGCCCAATCGAACCGTTCTCGGCATTCTGTGACGAACATCCGGACCGGACTGTCGTGGTCTACGCCAACACCTCCGCAGCTGTCAAGGCACGCGCCGACTGGGTAGTCACTTCAAGTTGCGCGGTACGGATCATCTCGCACCTGATGGATCAGGAAGAAAAGGTCCTGTGGGCACCCGACCGGCATCTCGGCCATTACCTGCAGCGCGTCACTGGAGCTGACATGGCGCTGTGGCAGGGCCACTGCGTGGTGCACGACGAATTCAAGTCGCGCAAGCTCGGCGAACTGATTTCAGAGCACCCGGAAGCGGCCGTATTGGTGCACCCGGAATCTCCCGAGGACGTCATCGACATGGCCGACGTGGTTGGCTCCACGACGGCCCTGATCCAGGCTTGCCAAGAACTGCCTCACCCGACCTTCATCGTCGCCACCGACCGCCAGATCTTCCACAAGATGCAGCAAGCTGCCCCCGGCCGGAATTTCATCGAGGCACCGACCGGCGGCGAGGGCGCCACCTGCAAAAGCTGCGCACATTGCCCCTGGATGGCCATGAATGATCTCACCCGGCTCATTGAAACCCTGGAGACTGGAAGCAACGAGATTCATGTCGAAGAGGATATCCGCCGTCGAGCGTTGCGCTCAACCCGGCGGATGGTCGAGTTCACGGCGCACTGATCAGGCAATATCCAGCGGATCCACGTCCAGCGTCCAGTTCACCCGGCCCTTTTTGCCCGGATCCTGGAGCCAATTTTCCAGGCAACGTTCCAGCGCCTTTCGGGAAGTTGCCTGTAGCAGGAGTTGCGCGCGCCAGACACCGGCGCGCTTCGGCATCATGGCCGGTGCTGGCCCTCGCACGAGCACACCCGCAGCGTCCTTGATCCGGCGGCGAGCATCCACCAGGAAAGCTTCCGCTTTCCGGTAGTCCTTGTGCTGCGCCCGCAGCACCGCCCAGTGACTGTAGGGCGGCAATCCCAGTTCGTACCGCCGGGCCGACAGACGCTCCAGCCAGTCTTCATAACTCTCGTTCAGCAGTTGCTGAAGCATTGGGTGCTTTGGCAGGCAGGTCTGAAGCAGGACCTTTCCGGGTTTGATCCTGCGGCCGGCCCGGCCTGAAGCCTGAACCAGCATCTGCGCCATCCGCTCCGGTGCCCGCAAGCGGGGACTGAACAGCTGGGAATCAATGTTGATAACCCCGACCAGCGTGACTCCGGGAAAATCGTGCCCCTTGCACAGCATCTGGGTGCCGATCACGATCCGATAATCACCACGCCGCGTTTTCTCAAGGTTTCGCTCCAGTTCCCCACGCCCGCGGATATGGTCCCGATCCAGACGCAGAATCGGGCAGTCCGGAAATTCGGCGCGCAGCCGATCTTCGACCCGCTGCGTTCCTTCTCCCAAGAGGATTGCTCCTTGTTCGACTTCCTGTTCGCCCGACTGGCGGAATCCGCAGTGATGGCAAATCAGTTGCTGGCGTGGCTGGTGATACGTCAGGCAAACCTGGCAGTCGGGGCAAATCACCGGCTCGCCGGTTTGGGGCGAGAACAGAACCGGGGCGAAACCGCGTCGGTTCAGGAACAACAGGGCCTGGTCCCCACCATCCAACGTCTCGCGCAAAGCCTCCAGCAGAGGCTCCGACAAGCCGTCTGTCATCGGGTACTGGTTGAGGTCGATCAGCTCCGTGTTCGGCAAGACGGCCGGGCCGGCACGCGTCGGCAGGCGCAGGTGCCGGTATTTCCTCGCCTGTAGGTTGCGCCAGGTTTCGATCGATGGCGTGGCTGTCCCGAGGACGACCGGGATTCCGGCTCGGTGCGCCCGATAAACCGCGACATCGCGAGCGTGGTAACGGAATCCTTCCTGTTGTTTCAGCGAAGGGTCATGCTCTTCGTCGACCACGATCAACTGTAAATCTCGGAACGGCAAGAATACTGCCGAACGGGTCCCCACCACGATGTCCGCCTGCCCGCTTTGCGCGAGAAGCCAGGCCAAATATTGTTCACGTGCCGTACATTCGGAATGGTAGACCGCTACGCAGGTTCGTTCATCACGCGCCAGCCGGTCGCGCAATTGGGGGGCAAGGCCAATCTCCGGAGCAATCACCAGAATCTGTCCGCCACGTTCCAGCACCGAGCGGATCACGGCGCGGTACACCTCGGTCTTGCCGCTCCCGGTAACTCCGTGCAGCAACGTGCAACTGTACGCGCCCAAACACTCCTGCAGGGCCTGCACGGCTTCGCGCTGGTGCGGATTGTGCGGCACATCTCTCGGGACCACCGGGAGGGGCGGAGCCGGCAACCTGAACTCGGCTTCAACCAGCCCCTGCTCGATCAGTGCCTTGAGCGGGGTGGTGGGATTGCGGCATAGTTCCCGCAACTGTTCCCTGGTCAGGCCTTCCTCGCAGTCTTGGAAGGCCCGCAGCAATGCTTGGCGGACCGGCGCGCGACGATGCTCCTCGGGGCTGGCCGCCCGCCCGTCTTCGGTCACCCGCCACACGGTCGTCCCGGCAAGCTCGGCCGACTCGCCCTTTCGCAGGCGGACCGGCAACGCCGCATTGACAACTTGTCCGATCGGGTGCTGGTAGTATCGAGCCGCCCAAATCATCAACTCCAGCACACCGGGTTCGATGACCGGGGCCTCGTCCAGCACGGTCCCCACCCGTTTGAGTTCCGGCACCCCGGCAGGCCGCGGCCGAGCCTCCAAGACTACGCCGACCTGTTTGCGGGGACCGAACGGCACCCGCACCCGCACACCCGGTGGCGGCATCGTTCCCTGAGCTGGCGCCAGATAGTCGTATCCGTGGCGGATCGGCGCGTTGACGGCCACATGCAGGCAGAGCTCAGTCATGCGGCATTTCCGAGGCATCCGGATTGTGGATAACTTTGGGGATAACATTGGGTAGAAAGCCGGATAAGCCTATAAATAAAGGGTTTTTTGGAAATTACTCCCCTACTGCGCAAGGATTCATTAATATTTTTGTTTTTCATATACTTAGGGTATTGCCGCAATAAATCTCTCTTGCTTCGGCTGAAATATACAGACAGATACACAATTTTCATAATTAAATGTTGGCAATTATGGATTTACTAGGCACATTCTGACGCATTGCCGAATTCAATTTAGCTAATGTCTTTGCGTACAGATTCAGATTCTTAGACTATTCTGCCATCTATAAGAGACAGGCACTTTAGAGTCATCCTCCAAAACCTTTTGCCACATGCACGATAATGTACTGGAAATTCGATTAATCGTTGACCAGACAAAACAGGTGAAAATAGAGATCCTAGCCGGAAAGGAGTGAGAGTGCTTTCTGAATCTGCCACGCAAGTTTGCTAAACTCCGGGCTGTTAGGAATTTAATCGACGAAAAAATCCCGGAGAAGCAGGCCATGGCCATCGTGGAGATCATTGCGGACGCGCGCGACGGGCTCGCCACACAGGCGGGCATGGAAAAGATGGAGGTTGCCCTGCGCAGCGACATGGAGCGGATGATCAACTCTCTCCGCAGCGAGATGCGCAACAACATGGAGAAGATGGAGCTCCGCATACGCGCCGACGTTCAAGCCGAATTCAAGAGACTTTACTGGTACATTCCAGCCGTCATGGGTGCCGTGATCGGCATCCTGAAATTCACTTAACCTGCACAAAGGCTCCTGACTTGCTTTTGGGAGTTGTCCCGCATCGTCGCAGAAACATTTTGCTCCAAAAGGTAGCTTCCCCCTGCCACATCCGGTTGTAAATTCATGTAAATCAGTATAAAGTGGCGCGCAAAATAGGATGCGACCATGTTGGATGTCCTGACACAGCAAATCCTCCGGACCGATATCTCCGGAATGCCGCTGGAGTGGATCGGTTATCAGGATGCAGTTCGCCTGCACTATGCGGGTCAGGTCGCTTACGTCAGTGGCCAAGACATCCTGCGCGTGCGCGGCGGATACAACGCCATCACCGGCCGGCGTACCATCCTCGCCCTCAACTCCATCGTCTCGACTTACGGCCGCAACCGCCTGCTGCATGAGACTTACACGCCGCCTTTGAACAACCCGACCTTGTTCAAGCGCGACGCTTGGCTATGCCTCTACTGTGGCGATTCGTTCGAGCGCCGCGAATTGTCTCGCGACCATATCCGCCCCCTGAGCCTGGGCGGAATGGACGAGTGGAACAACGTGGTCACCGCCTGCAAGCGATGCAATAATCAGAAGGCCGGCCAGACCCCAGAGGAAGCCGGCATGCAGTTGCTTGCGGTTCCGTTCGTGCCGACCCACGCCGAGTACATCTACCTTCAGGGCCGTCGGGTTCTGGCGGACCAGATGGAATTCCTGCGCGCCCACTTCCCCCGCACCAGCCCATTGCGCGAACGGATCGCGAAGTGACGGAATCGCTGGGACCCCGTACCGGGGTCCTGATCTCCAATCTCGGAACTCCAGACGAACCCACTCCGCGGGCAGTTCGTCGTTATCTGGCGGAGTTCCTGTCGGACCGCCGCGTGATTGCGCTGTCTCCGCTGCTCTGGAAACCGATCCTGCACGGCATCATCCTGCGTATCCGCCCCCGGCGCAGCGCCCGGCTGTACCAGAAGATCTGGACAAAGGAGGGCTCGCCGCTGCTGGTCTACAGCCAACGCCAACGCGATGCATTGCAGAAAGAGTTGAATCAGCGTGGGCACGCAGTGCCAGTCGCCCTGGGAATGCGCTATGGCCGCCCTTCCATCGCGCAGGCTCTCGACGAGCTGAAAACGGTTGACACCCTGATCGTCCTGCCACTCTACCCGCAATTCTCGGTCACGACTACGGCTTCCACCCGCGATGCGCTGACCCACGCCCTTAATCACCGGGGCAACACCCCCGAGATTCGTTTCATCGAGCACTATGCGCACGATCTTGCCTACCTCAATGCCTGCGCTGCACAAATTCACAACTTCCGGGCGCAACGCGACGCTGGAGAAAAACTCATCCTCTCTTTCCACGGTCTGCCCAAGGAATCCATCGGGCAAGGCGACCCCTACGCCCGGCAGTGTCGCGAAAGCGCGAGCGAAATCGCCCGGATTCTGGGCTTACGGTGGGATCAGTGGTGCATAACATTCCAGTCACGGTTCGGACCCAAGGAATGGTTGACTCCCTATACCGACGAGACGCTGCGCAAACTGTCCGAAGCCGGCATTCGCTCCGTCGATGTGTTCTGCCCCGGCTTCTCTGCCGACTGCCTGGAAACCCTGGAAGAGATCGAACAGGAAAACCAGGCCGTATTCCGCACGGCAGGCGGAGAAACTTTTCGGTATATTCCCGCTCTCAATGACAATGTCGACTACGTGCACGCCTTGGCGGGACTAATCGAAGCTCACATACCCTGATTTATGCCGATTTTCGCGTTCTTCGTCCTGTTCTTTTTCCTGGAACTGTTCCTGATGGTGATGACCGCCGTCGAACACGGCTGGGGCTGGGGGGTGTTCTGGTTCGAGGTCGCAACCGCGATTCTCGGAGTCGCGCTGATCCGGCACAACCAGGAAGTGACGATGCAGTCGCTGTTCCAGCAGGCGGCCGGGCGTGTACGCTCCGACTTCAGTCTGGCTCTGTTTCGAAGCGCCCGCGTCACGGTCGGTGGAATTCTGCTGATCCTGCCGGGATTCATCACCGACGGCTTTGGCGCCGCCTTGCTGATTCTGCCTGGGCTTCATTCGTTTTTGCTCAAGCTGCTGAAAGCTCCTGCCCCGCCCCGCCAACCTCCCAACCCCCCTGAATCATCCGAACCATCTCATTCCAGCCGATCCGGGCGCATTATCGAGGGAGAAATCGAGCCCCGGCGGAATGATTCCGAAAACCAATAAATTGGGAATGTTAGTCGTAAGATAGGATTCTTCGAGGATTTCTGCCATGAACCTCCCACCGCCTGAAACCGGGGCCAGACTCTTGTCTCTCGCCCTCGCCCTGCTCGCCATGCCCGCGGTCCAAGCGGAAGAAGAAGAACCGGTGCAGGTGGAAATCTTCACCGTCACCGGCTCGCGCATCCAATCCCTCAGCCCGGTCGCCCCCAACCCTATCACCGAGGTCGGGGCGGAAGAGATCCTGCTTCAAGGCACTGCCCGGGTGGAGGACATGTTGCGCTCGTATCCGCAGGTCTACGTCTCCCAGGGAGCCGGAGATTCGAATGGTGCCACTGGCACCGCGATGGTCGAACTGCGCGCCCTGGGCCCCCGGCGCACCCTGGTGCTGCTCAACGGCCGCCGCATGCCGAGCGGAACCCCGACGGCCGCCGCCATACCGGACATCAACCAGATTCCCGGCCCGCTGATCGAACGGGTGGATATCTATACGGGAGGGGGAGCCGCCGTCTACGGCTCCGATGCGGTCGCGGGCGTGGTCAACTTCCTGCTGATGGACGATTTCGAGGGCCTGCGCACGGATTTCCAGTACAGCGAATACCAGCATCACAACGACGGCGACCACTGGCGGGAACTCGTCATCGCAGCCGGCTACCCGGTGGCCGAAGGCTACAAGAGCGATGGGGACATTGCCCGGGCGTCCCTGATCGCCGGATTCAACTTCGACGAGGATCGCGGCAATCTCACCGCCTACGCCACCTACCGCGACATCGAACCGGTCCTGCAAGGCTCCCGCGACTACAGTTCCTGTACGCTTGGAGCCGATTTGAGCCGGTGTCTCGGATCCTCCACCATTCCGGAGGGGCGTTTCACCGACTTCGGAGTGGCGGGGCTGGTGGCCCGTTTCAATTCGGTCTGGGGCACCAATTTTGTCGGCGGGCCTTCTTTCGACTACCTCGTCGAGGGGCACGAATTCGTGCCGCGGGAGGGCAAGACCTACAACTATGGCCCGGCCAACTACTTCCAGCGCCAGGACGAGCGCTACACTTTCGGCGCCTTCACCCACTACGGCCTCAACGACCATGCGGAAGTCTATGCCGAATTCATGTACAAGCGGGACCGAACCACCTCGCAGATCGCCCCCTCCGGGAGCTTCTTCAGAACCAGCATCCTGAGATGCGACCACCCGCTCCTGTCTCAGGAGCAACGCAGGCAGATTTCCTGCCTGGACGGCGACGGGAACGTGATTGAAAACGGGGAGCAAGTGGTCTACCTGGGTCGCCGGAACGTGGAAGGCGGGCCGCGGCAGAACAAGATCATCCATGCCAGCTACCGGGGGGTGGCCGGCCTGCGCGGCGCCCTCAGCGAGACCTGGGACTACGATGCGTTCGTCCAGTATGCGAAAGTGGAGATGCGGGAGGTCTACCTGAACGACCTGTCGGTGAGCCGGATCCATCGGGCCCTGGACGTGGTGATGCACGACGGCGAAGCCGTCTGCCGGTCCGCCCTCCCGGATGCCGACGGGGTCGTGAAAGACGCGGACTGCGTGCCCTGGAACGTCTTCGAAGAAGGAGCCGTGACTCCGGCGGCGGTCGACTACCTGGAGATTCCCCTGTATGCCCGGGGGACGACCGACCAGTTCGTGCTGTCCGCCGCGTTCTCCGCGGACCTCCGGGACTACGACATCAAATCTCCCCTGGCTGCCCACAGCCCCAGCATCGTACTCGGCAGCGAATTCCGCAAGGAGAGCCTGGATCTGAGCCCGGACGAGAACTACCAATCCGGTGAGGGGGCTGGCCAGGGCGGCGAATTCGTGGCGATCAGCGGCGACTACCACGTGACCGAACTGTTCGCGGAAGCCCACATCCCCCTGGTCGAAGGCGCACCGTACGCGCAAGAGCTGATCCTCGACGCGGCGTACCGCTATTCGGACTACGACTACGGTGAATACATCGACACCTGGGCCTTCGGCCTGAACTGGGCGGTCAATCCGGAGATCCGGCTGCGCGGCAGCGTCCAGCGCGCGGTCCGGGCCCCCACCGTGCATGATCTGTTCCTGCCGCAGAGGTTCAGGCTGTTCAGCATGGCTGCGGATCCCTGCGCCGGAGAAATCAAGGACGGAAAGACCGCCTCGGGCTACACGTTCGAAGAATGTCAGCGCACCGGCGTGACGGAGGCGCAATGGGGAAAGATCCAGAACTCGCCGGCCGGGCAATACAACGCGAAAGTGGGCGGCAACCCTGACCTGAACCCGGAAGAAGCCAAGACCTGGACCGCCGGCATCGTCTTCACTCCTGAATTCGCCGACGGGTTGAGCCTGACGATCGACTACTACAAGATCGAGATCGAGGGCGGCATCGGCTACGTCGGTGCCAGCCATACGCTCGCCCAGTGTCTCGAAAACGGGATCCTGTGCGACAAGGTGATCCGGGGGATTGCCGGCGACCTGTGGGTCGGCTCCAACAGCCAGGGAGTCGCGTGCACCGCTCGACAAGCGGGAGAGAACGCGGAATTGGACCTATCCGACTGCCTGAGCGGACACTTGCAGCTGACGCGGGACAATCTGGCCATCGAGAAGAGCAACGGCGTGGACGTCGGCCTGGATTTTGCCCTCGATATCGGCATGCGGGGGGAGTTGCGATTCAACAATGTCCTGACGCACATCAACGCCCTGAGCTTCCAGGCCGTGGACGGGGCTCCGGTCGCCCGCTGCGCGGGCCGACGCTACTGCGGGCCGGTGCCGGACCTGCAGAACCGGCTGCGCGTCACTTGGGACACCCCATGGGATGTCACCGCCAGCGCCATGTGGCGCCACACCAGCGCGGTCAGGGGTTCGGGGCGATTCAGCGTGGACATCCCGAAAATGAACTACCTCGACCTGGCTGCGGTGTGGCAGGTCACGGACCAGGCGAAGATCTATGCCGGCATCAATAATCTGACGGACCGGGAGCCCCCGATCGTCGGCAATTCCACCGGCACCAACGGCAACACCTTCCCCGGCCTGTACGACGGGTTGGGCCGGTATTGGTTCGTGGGGGTGAGCGTCGGGTTCTCCTAGGCGGCTAGTTCTTGGGGCCGGTCAGGACATGGCCCATACCGTCAAAGAACTGCTTGACCCAGTGCGTACCCTTCTGCGCGGACATGGCTTCCAACTCACCCTTGTCCAGCCACATGCCCTGGCACTGCCCGCACTCATCAATCTCGACTTCTTCAATGAGCCGGATGGTCAGCCGCACCCCGCACTTGGGGCAGCGATTCAGGGCCAGCTCGCGTATCTCATCCTCGTGCTCGGCCTCACGCTGCTCCTTCATCTTGTCGATCAACTCACGGTCGCGTTGTGCAAAATAGCGGCTTTCCTCGGCCTGCTCTTTTTGATGCAGCTTGGTTCCCAGACGGTCTTTGTCTTCCATAGGGTCTCCTCCTCACGGGTGTGCCTGTCCTGAGCCTGTCGAAGGGGTCGCTCCTTCCGATGGTGTCGGTCTTTCGTGCCCGGTATCAATCGACAGCCCTCAGGCCATATCCACTACGACTTGCAGCATATCGGTCTCGGTCACAATGCCGACCAGCCGGTCGTCCTCCAACACGGGCAGGCAGCCAATTTTGTGCTCCATCATCAGCCGGGCAGCGTCCCCGACCGTTGCGTCCGGGCCGATGGAAATCGGATCAACCATGATCTCTTTGACCGCGACGCTCTCCAGAAAGGCGCGCTGGGCCTTTTCTCCGTATTGCATGACCGTGCCGAGCGAGGCCCGGTAGAGGTCGCGCTGACTGACAACCCCGACCAATTCGTCGTCCTCGACGACCGGGAAATGCCGGATGCGGCCCAGGTTCATGATGTCTTTTGCCAGCAGCAGCGTGTCGTTCCGTCCCAGCGTGGTCACCTCGGCGCTCATAATGTCCCGTACAGTTTTTACCATAGTCTCTACCTCCTGTTCGCCTGCCTCCTACAAGCGGCCTGTCCTGCGTCGCTCAGTGTAACACAAATTGGGGATTGGGAGTTAGGGGTTGGGG
>CAZGIH010000006.1:0-37641 GCA_964526195.1 uncultured Chromatiales bacterium
CAACTCAAAGGTGCAGTGGATCAAGCGGCAGGCGTGTGGCTACCGCAGCCGCGAACGCTTCCGCCAGGCCATCTACTTTCACCTCGGCGGATTGGACCTGCATCCCAGACCGCCTTTCCACACGAAACCGTGAAGAGCCAACCCATGCAGATCGCTAAACTATGACCTTTTTGGGTCTTCTAGGGAAGGAAAACCTCTATTGCTTGGATCATATGGATTCTGCGATTGACTTGCTACGGATTGAGCAGGATTGTGTGCATCAGATTTTCCTGACGACTCAATGTTATCTGTGTTCTGAACCGAGTCTCGCTTGTCAATTTTTGGTGGCGGGGGGATCCAAGGTCGTAGATGTTGCCCAATCCGCTCATAAAATTCCGGGACCAATTTTTCCAAATCTTCTATAAAAGTTTTTCGCCTAGAAAACCGACCTGAAAGATCTCGAACGATGAGAATTTCAAATTTTTTTAGTACAGAACCTGCTCCTTCATTTTCTAGACACTTAGGGTTATCTCGAATTTCGGACAATTTTGCTTGAGTTGGTTTTCTTCCCCTATGCCAAAAGGCCCTGATGATGACGTCACCGCCATCAACATTCTTCATCTGTCGGGTTAGCCAATTTATTCTTGCGCTAGTTCGCTGTCTATCGCTTGGGGCATCAAGTTCCATTGAGCATGAAACCGTTCGAAGTTGCAGGTTTACAGTGACGGTAAGATCGCTGGCAGCATTTGGTATACGGAAGTTGGAGTGCAGTTCCCGCGAGGTGGCTAACAAATTACTGTCTTTACGAAGCCGAAGATCAGGATCACTCTGATACTTTTGTGGGAGACGAATCGCGATGTGCTTGCCAACACGACGATTCAATATCAGACAGATGTCTCGCTCTTCCTGATGCCAACTCGCAACAGTATTTTCAATTTGAGGCGAGGTTCTAGCATATTGCTGTCCTTCGCGGATTCCAAGAACAAGAGGTCTCCACTCTTCATTCATTTGGTCGAAACGCTTTATCCCGGATTGTGGGTGCTTGAAGAAACGCACCATCTCCCCAAGTATGTATGCTTGCTCCGGGTTCAGTTCCCCGTTGTCCTTTAAGACTAATTCGGCTTGGGTAAGCACACTGATCCATGAAAGATGAAAAAACTGACATGATCTCGTGAATTTTTTTGGTATTGAATACGGGATATGCGTTGGCAATGACACTAATTGGTTGGACAATGTAATTACTGCATCAATGCCGTATTCACGGGCTATTACCGCATACCTCTCCATCTGCTCTTTGTCAATTTTGGCGTTGTCGGTTTTAGCCTCCAAAAGCGCCGTCCATCGGTTCTTATGCGTCGACAAGGTTATGATGCCATCAGGCCGTTCCTTACCATGTTTATCGGATGCAGGAAACTCAACCTCCGTGTAGGTGGACAACTTGGATGTTTTTCTCACCCTCACGGCGCAGTTCAATACTTGTTCCGCAAATGGGCGAGTTACCGACAGGGTTGCGAGCAGAATAGATACCAGACGCTCTTCTTTTTTTGAGTCGGCAACAGTCGGGATCAATCTGGCACGACTAGCGTTTTCTAGAACGGTGTCAAGGGAGTTCATTGATTTTGATCGAACGAGAGACGAACGATAGAGAGTACCTAGAATTTTCCGCTGCGTCTGCAGATGGGAACTTGTGTATGAGACTGGTAGTGGGTTTGGTTGGGCTATGGGCTATTGGAACAGGTCGCGCAGTTTTTCGCGCAGGCTCTTGCCAGGCTTGAAGTGAGGCACGTGGCGCGTGCCCAGCATGACGTGGTCGCCGGTGCGGGGATTGCAGGCCATGCGTGGCTGGCGCTCGCGCAGGCTGAAACTGCCGAAACCGCGCAATTCCACCCGGTCGTTCTGTGCCAGGCCTTCGGCAATATGGTCGAAAACCAGCTTGACCGCTTCGTCCACGTCGCGCGGAGACAGGTGCTTTTGCTTGGTCGTAATGCGCTCGATCAACTGGCTTCGGTTGATCTGGGCGGCGTTTTCTCGGGCAGGCATGATCGGGTCCAGGCTCAGGATTCGTCGCTCTTCCGGCCTACCAGTTTATCGCGAAGTATGCCGCCCAGCGATTTGCTGATCTTGGGGGCGGCTTCCTTGTACTCCTTGACCGCCTGTTTTTCCTCGGCCTGGTCCTTGGCTCGGACCGACAGGCTCAGGTGGCGATTCTTGCGGTCGAACGACTGGATGATCGCCTCTAGGGTGTCGCCAACCTTGACATGGTTGCGGGCATCTTCCACCGAGTCGTCTGCCAGTTCGGAAGCCGGGATCGAGCCGGTGATGTGCTCTGCCACCTCCACGGTGATCGTGCGGGGCTCGACTTCGGTGACCGTGCAGGAGACGGTCTTGCCCTTGGGGTGCTTCTTGAGCCAGCCTTGAATCGGGTCTTCCGTCAATTGCTTGATGCCGAGCGAGACGCGCTCGCGGTCGACGTCGACGGACAGAACCTTGGCCTCGATCTCGTTGCCCTTGCGGTATTCGTGGATGACTTTCTCGCCGGGATCAGTCCAGGACAGGTCGGACAGGTGGATCAGGCCGTCGATGCCACCCTCCAGCCCGACGAAGATGCCGAAGTCGGTGATCGATTTGACGGTGCCGGTCACCTGGGCGCCCTTGCTGTACATGGCGGCGAATGCCTCCCAGGGATTGGAGGTGCACTGCTTCATGCCAAGCGAGATGCGGCGACGCTCCAGATCGATCTCCAACACCATCACCTCGACCGTCTCGCCGAGCGTCACCATCCGGGACGGGTTGGCGTTGCGCGAAGTCCAGTCCATCTCCGAGGCGTGCACCAGGCCCTCGATGCCGTCCTCGATCTCGACGAAGCAGCCGTAATCGGTGATGCTGGTCACCGTGCCCGGGACCTTGCTGCCGACCTCGTAGCGATCCATGATGTTCTCCCACGGATCCTCCGTCAGTTGCTTGATGCCGAGGGAGACCCGGCCGCTTTCCTGGTCGTAGCTCAGGATCTTGACGTCGATTTCCTGGCCGACTTCCACCACGTCGGACGGATGCTTGATGCGCCGCCAGGCCATGTCGGTAATGTGCAGAAGGCCATCGACGCCGCCGAGATCCAGGAAGGCGCCGTATTCGGTCAGGTTCTTGACTGTGCCGCGCACCACGCCACTCTCGGAGAGTTTCTTCAGCATGGCGTCGCGCTCGGCGCTGTGTTCGGTCTTGAGCACGGCCCGGCGGGACACGACCACGTTGTCGCGGCGCCGGTCGATCTTGATGATCTTGAATTCCAGTTCGCGGTTTTCCAGGTAGGAAGTGTCGCGTACGGGGCGGACGTCGACCAGCGAACCCGGCAGGAAGGCGCGGATCGAGTTGAGGTTGATGGTGAAGCCGCCCTTGATCTTGTTGACGATGGTGCCGGTGACGTTGGTGTTTTCCTCGTAGGCTTTCTCCAAGTCGCTCCAGATGCGGATGCGCTTGGCGCGTTCGCGCGACATGCGGGTCTCGCCGTTGCCGTCCTCGATGGCGTCCAGGGAGACCTCGACGGTGTCGCCGACTTCGACCTCCAGTTTGCCGTCGGGGCCGACGAACTGGTCGGCCGGGATGAAGCATTCGGATTTCAGTCCGGCGCTGACGACGACGGAGTCCGGCCGGATGTCTACCACGGTGCCGTCGATAATCGAGCCGGCCCGCGTTTGCAGGTGTGCAATATTCTCTTCAAGAAGTTCCGCGAAGGATTCGCTCATGGATGGGTGCCCTTGTCTGATGGAGTTAATATTCCGGGCAGGCAGGCCCGGGCCTTTGCATGAACCTCCTCGATCGACTGTTCGCTGGTGTCGATCAGGCAGGCATCGGGAGCCTGAACCAAGGGCGATTCACCCCGCCGCATGTCTTGAAGATCACGCTGGTTCAACTCATCGATTAGCGTATTAAGTCTAGCATTGATCCCCATTTCCTCCAACTGACGCTGCCTCCGGCGCGCCCGGACTTCCAGCGAAGCGATCAGGTGGAACTTCAGGCAGGCGTCCGGGAAAACCACGGTTCCCATGTCGCGTCCGTCGGCCACCAATCCGGGCATGCGGCGTGCTGCGCGCTGATGATCCAGCAGGGCGTGGCGGACTTCCGGATGGACCGAGACGCGTGAGGCAACCCGCCCGACTTCCGGAGCTCGGACATGGGTCGTGACGTCAGCCCCATCCAGTAGGATCCGGATCGATTCCGGCCGGGTCTCGATCTCGATTTGCATGGCTTGGGCGATCCCGCCACAGGCGGCTGCATCGTCGGGATCCGTGTCCGCCTGCAGAACGGCCAGCCCGGCGGCGCGGTACAGGGCGCCGGAGTCGAGATAGTGCCAGCCCAGTTCGTTCGCGAGGTTCCGGGCAAGCGTGCCCTTGCCGGACCCGGCCGTGCCGTCGACGGCGATGACGGGAGCAGCTTCAGGCATCGCGCAGGCGTATTCCGGCCTGACGGGCGAGATCGGGGAATTCGGGGAACGAGGTCGCCGCCCATTGCGCACCCTCGACGGCAACCGGTTCCGAGGCTGCCAGCGCGGCAATCGCGAACGCCATGGCAATGCGGTGATCCTGATGGCTTTGGATTGTGCCGCCACCCAGTGGCCCGCCTGTAATCCGGACGGCATCGTCGTCGATCTCCATCGGCACGCCCAGTGTTTTCAGGCCTTCCGCCATGGCGGCAACCCGGTCGCTTTCCTTGATCCTCAACTCGCCGACCCCGGACAGGGTGGTCACCCCCTCCGCACAGGCGGCGGCCACGCACAGAACCGGAAATTCATCAATGGCATTGGCGACCAGATCGGGTCCGATGTCGATCCCGGTCAACGAACTGCTGCGCACGGTGAGGTCGCCGACCGGCTCCCGGCCGACGGAATCGGTGGCGTCAAGGGTCAGGTCGGCCCCCATTTTCCCGAGGATCTGCAGGATTCCGTCACGCCGCGGGTTGACGCCGATGCCGGGCAATTTCAGTTCGGACTCCGGTGCGACCAAGGCGCCTACGATGAAGAAGGCGGCAGCCGACAGATCGCGCGGGACGGTGATCTCGGCACCGTGCAGGGCCTGTCCGCCTTCGACGCAGATTTGCGTGCCGTCCACTTCGCAGTCCGCACCGAACAGCGGCAGCATGCGTTCGGTGTGATCCCTCGAAGGCACCGCCTCCGTCAAGCAAGTGCGGCCTTGGGCCTGCAGCCCGGCGAGCAGGAGGGCGGATTTGACTTGTGCACTTGCGACTGGAGTCCCGTAGGTGATTCCATGCAGGGAGGCGCCGCCAATACGGATAGGCGGGTGGCCGGAATCGGTCTCGATGCGTGCACCCATCTCCCTCAGGGGGACGGCGACCCGCTCCATGGGTCGTTGTGACAGCGAGGCATCCCCGATCAGTGTGGCAGGGAAAGGGCGGGCCGCCAGCAGGCCGCATAACAACCGCATGGCCGTGCCGGAATTTCCGAGATCCAGCGGTGCCTCTGGAGCCGTCAAGCCGTTGGGGCCGCGGCCTTCCACCACCCAGCTTCCGGGCGAGACTTCCTGGATGTCCACGCCCATCTGGGCGAGCGCGTGGGCGGTTGCCCGGCAGTCTTCGCTGTCCAAGACGCCTTCCAACCGGCTGGTGCCCTCGGCAAGGGCGGCAATCAGAAAAGCTCGGTGGCTGATGGACTTGTCGCCGGGCAAGGCGAGGGTTCCGCGGACCTGACCTCCCGGTTCCAGTCGCCAGCCGTCACTCGTGTCCATCGGGACGCAAGGTGTCGCGGGTCTTCTTCGCAGTCGTGAACGAGCCTCGCAGCACATCGGACTGGTCGTTGTGCAGGGCGGCGATCAACTCGCCGATGCGGCCTTGGAATTTCTCCAGGACGGGCGCCAGATGCTCGCGGTTGGCTTGGCAGATGTCGAGCCAAAGTTCCGGGTTGCTGGAGGCAATGCGGGTGAAGTCGAGCAGGCCGCCTGCGGCATAGCGCTTCAATTCCTCGGCCGGGAACGTGTCGGTCAGAACCTCCATCAGGGCATAGGCGAGCACATGCGGGAGATGGCTGATGCCTGCAAACAGCGCGTCGTGCGTATCCGCATCCATGCGCTCGACCTGCGCGCCGAGTTGCTCCCACATCCAGCAGATCCGGTCGACCTTCCCGGAGTCGGTGCCGCTGATCGGGGTCAGTACCACGCGACGGTCGCGGAACAGGCCGCTGCTGGCATGTTGTGCCCCGCTTTTCTCCGTACCGGAAATCGGGTGCCCGGGCACGAACCAGGACGGAACCTGGCCGCACGCTTGCTCAATCTCTTGCAGCACGGGCTTCTTGATGCTGCCGACATCGGTGACCACCTGGTGTTCGGCAATATGCGGCTCCAGGTTCCGGCAGACCTCGGCGATGGCGGAAGGCGGGGTAGCCAGCACGATCAATTCAACCTCTTTGGCCGCAGCCTCGGGGGTCGGGTGAACCGCATCGATCAGGTCGAGGCTACGTGCTTGCTCCAGCGCCTCCGAGTCCGAATCGTAGCCATGGATCGCATGTACGGCACCGGCTGCCCGCAGCCCTGCCGCCATGGACCCGCCGATGTGTCCGACTCCGATCAGTGCGAGAGACGTGCTCATGATGTCCGCCATGCCTGCAACGCGTCGATCAGGGTCCGGGTCTCCTCGGCGGTGCCGATGGTGCAGCGGAGCCAGTTCGGCAGTTCATATTCCGGCAGTGCGCGCACCAGAATCCCGCGCTCGCGCAGGAAATCCACCACGGCCCGGGCCTGCTCGCCGAAGTCCAGGGTCAGGAAATTGGCATGCGTGCCCAGCGCGCGCAGTTCAAGCTCGCGTGCCACCCTCAGTAGCTGTCGCATACCTTGGGCATTGACGGCCCGGCTGTGCGTCACGTGTTCCTCGTCGCCGACGGCGGCCACTGCTGCCTGTTGCGCCAGCGTGTTGACGTTGAAAGGCTGCCGCACCCGGTTGAGCATCGCAATGACTTCGGGGTGGGCCAGCGCGTAGCCGATGCGCAGGCCGGCCAACCCGAAGATCTTGGAAAACGTCCGGGTCACGATTACCTGCGGGTATTCCAGGAAACGCCCGGCCGCCGGGATCGGATCGCGGTATTCGGCATAGGCTTCGTCCAGCACGACCAGTACATGAGGCGGCAGCGCCTCGATCAAAGCCCGAATCTCGTCGTCTTCCAGCACGGTGCCGGTCGGGTTGTTCGGGTTGGCGATGAACACCACGGCCGTGGTCTCGTCCACGCATTCGAGCAGCGTCTTCGGGTCGTGCCCCAGCGGCTGCTCGTGCTCGACCGGGTATGGGGCCGAAATCCGTGCCGTGGCGCCTGCCGCCTGTACCACCAGCGGGTAGACCACGAAGGCATGCCGCGCGAATGCGGCGTTGCGGCCTGCTTCCAGGTAGGCGCACGCGACCAGGTCCAGCAGGTCGGAAGAACCATTGCCGAAGATCAGGCAGTCGGGTGGGCAATCGTGCCGGACGCTCAGCGCTTCTCTCAGCGCGTGTCCGTCGTTGTCGGGGTAGCGGGACAGGTTGGCGGGCTTCCTAAGGGCGGCCATCGCCTCGGTGGATGGGCCAAGCGGATTTTCGTTGGAAGCCAAGCGGCAGACCTTCTCGTCCACGGTGCTGGGCCGGGCGCCGGGCACATAGGGGGCCAGGCCCTGCACGCAGGGGCGTGCGGCTGCGACGATGTGCCGCAATGCCGCGGCATCGGAGTTGGGAACGGTCATGAGATCAACCCGATGCGCAGGGATAGGAGCCCAGGATCTTGCAGAATGCGGCAGCCGCAAGCAGCTGTTCCAGTGCCTGTGCCACTTCGGGGTCCTTCTGGTGGCCCCGGATGTCGAGGAAGAAGATGTATTCCCAGTTGACGAGGTGTGTGGGGCGCGATTCGATGCGGGTCATGTCGATGCCGGCTTCGGCTAGCGGGCGCAGCAGCCCGAGCAGCGCGCCGGGCTGATTGCGTGCCGATACCAGCACGCTGGTCTTGTCCTCACCAGACGGCGCTTGGTCGTGCGGACCGATCACCAGGAAGCGGGTCCGGTTGTTCGGATTGTCCTCGATGTCTTGAGCCAGGATGTTCAGGTTGTACTGCTCGGCCGCGGCGCGCGAAGCGATGGCTGCGGTGTCGGGGTGGCTAGCGGCATAGCGGGCGGCGGCAGCGTTGCTGGCGTCGCTAATGCAGTCTAGGCCCGGCAGTTCCCGGTCCAGCCATTGCCGGCACTGAGCCAGGGCTTGCGGATGCGCGCGCACTTGCCGCAAGGCCGCGCGATCTTCGTCGCGGGCCAGCAGATGATGGTGAACCGCCAGTTCCACCTCGCCGGAGACCTTCAGCGGCGACTCGACGAACAGGTCCAGCGTGTGCGCGACGACGCCGTCGGTGGAATTCTCGACCGGCACCACCCCGTACTCGGATTGGCCACTTTCCACCACACGAAACACTTCGGTGATGTTGTCGCGCGGGGTGATTTCCGCGGAATTGCCGAAGTGGCGCAAGGCGGCTTGGTGGGTGAACGTGCCTTCCGGGCCGAGGTACGCGACCCGGGTCGGGTGCTGCAGTGCCAGGCAGGCCGACATGATTTCGCGGAACAGGTGCACCATGCTGTCGTCGGACAGGGGACCAGGATTGGCTTCACGGATGCGGCGCAAAACCTGCGCTTCACGCGCAGGGTCATAGAACGCGCTGTCTGCTTCCTTGGCGCGTGCCGTCTCCAGCGCCAGCGCCGCACGGCGGCTGATGCGCTCCATGATTTCGGCATCCAGCGCATCAATCTGCTGCCGGGCCGATTCCAGCTCGTTATTCTTCATGTTTCGCGTTCGAAATCCCGCATGAATTCGACCAGGGCTTCCGCCCCGGTTACAGGCATGGCATTGTACAGGCTCGCCCGCATGCCGCCGGTCACTTTGTGGCCGCGCAGCCCTATTAGACCTGCGGTTTCGGCCTGCTGCAGGAAGGTGGCCTCCAGTCCCGAGTCCGTCAGGGTGAAGCAGACGTTCATGCGCGAGCGGGCCCGGGGGGCGATGGCGTTCGCATAGAGCGAACTGGCGTCGATGCAGTCGTACACAAGACTCGCGCGGGTCCGGGCGCGCCGCTCCATTTCCTCCAATCCGCCCTGTTCGCGGATCCAACGCAGCATCAGTGCGCTGACGTACCAGGCATAAATGGGGGGCGTGTGATAAAGACAGCCGGTGCGGGCCTGGGCCGCGTAGGACAGGCCCGGGGCCAGTCCAGTCTCTTCGCGAAGGCAGTCGCGCCGGGCCACCAGCACCGTCAGGCCGGCCGTGCCGAAGTTTTTCTGGCTGCCGGCATAGCACAGCGCGTACGGGCGAATGTCGAACGGCTCGCTCAGGAAATCCGAGGTGCGGTCGCAGACTAGGGGGCAGGCTGCCTGCGGGGCCGGCATCGCCAGGCCGGTCAGCGTCTCATTGGAGACGTAGTGCAGGAAGGCCAGTCCATCCGTATCTGCCGGTGCGAGGTCGGGATAGTCCGCAGGGTCCGGCGAATCCGGCAGCACACGGATTTCGCGGAGTTTTCGTGTCTCCTCGATAGCCTGTTGGGACCAGAAACCCGAATCGACCAGCCCGATCCGGTCGTCCGGGGCGCTCAGGTTCTGTACCCACAAGGTGTAGTGCACCCGCGCGCCGCCGTTCAGGAACAGCACCGCGTAGTCGTCGGGGAGCGCGAGCAGGGCGCGTAGGTCTGCTTCCGCCTGTTTCGCGACAGCGCCGAAATCCGGACTGCGGTGGCTCAGCTCCAGGATGGAGCGGCCGTGCGGAGGAAAGGAGCGGACGGCCTCGGCGGCCTCGGCGACGACTTCCGGAGGAAGCTGGGCCGGTCCGGGCGCGTAGTTGTAGCGTGCCGGGATATCCTCAGTGGACAACCGGACTGTCCTCTGTCTCGTCGTCGTCCAGCGGCTCGACGCAGACGACCCGGGTCAGTTGTTCGCCGTTTCGCGGTTCGATCAGCCGGACGCCCTGGGTATTGCGCCCCACCACCGAAATCTCGTCGATTCGGGTTCGCACCAAGGTGCCGCCGTCGGTAATCAGCATGACTTCCTGGTTGGGTTCCGCCTCCACCGCTCCGATCACCCGGCCGTTGCGCTCGGAGGTGCGGATGGCGATGACGCCCTTGGTGGCTCGGCCCTTGCGCGGGAAGTCGGTCAACTCGGTGCGCTTGCCGTAGCCGTTCTGGGTTGCGACCAGCAACTGGCGATGGTCCTGCGCCTCGGGATTGATGATCGCTAGGCTGATCACCTTGGCATCCGGCTCCAGTCGGATGCCGCGCACGCCGGTGGAGGAACGCCCCATGGCGCGCACGGTGTCTTCGGCAAAGCGCACGGCCTTGCCATTGTCACTGACCAAAAGGATATCGCTGCTGCCGTCGGACAGGGCAGCACCGACCAGCAAGTCGTCCTCATTGAGGTTGGCGGCGATGATGCCACCGCGCCGGGGCCGGGAGAATGCGGATAGCTTGACTTTCTTGACGGTGCCGTTTTGGGTGGCCATGACCACGTAGCGGTCGTCGCTGAATTCGTGCACCGGCATGATGACGTTGACTTTCTCTTCCGGCTGCAATTCCAGCAGGTTGACGATCGGGCGCCCGCGCGCGGTGCGCGCGCCCTGCGGGAACTGGTAGACCTTGAGCCAGTAGACCCGCCCGAGGCTGGTGAAGCACAGGACCGTGTCGTGGCTGCTGGCCACGAACATCTGCTCGATGAAGTCTTCATCCTTGGTGGAGGCGGCGGCCTTGCCGCGTCCGCCGCGGCGCTGTGCGCGGTAGGTGTCCGGCGACTGCGACTTGGCGTAGCCGTGCCCGGACAACGTGATTACCCGATCCTCGACCGGGATGAGGTCCTCGTCCTCGATGTCGTAGTCCATGTCCTCGATCTCGGTGCGGCGCGAGTCGGCGTACTGTTCCTCGATGGCGACCAACTCGGAGCGGATCACCTGCATCAGCCGCTCGGGATCGGACAGGATGGAGAACAGCTCGGCAATGAGGTCGAGTACTTCCTGGTAGTCGCTACGGATCTTCTCCTGCTCCAGGCCGGTCAGGCGGTGCAGCCGCAACTCCAGGATGGCCTGGGCCTGAACCTCGGAGAGGCGGTAGCCGTCATTCTGAAATCCGAATTCCTTCGGCAATCCCTCGGGGCGGGAAGCTTCGGCGCCTTTCTGTTCCAGCAACTGCGCCACGCCGCCGGGCGGCCAGGCGCATTCCATCAATCCGGCCCGGGCGGTGGCGGCGTCCGGCGAGGCCTTGATCAGGGCGATGACCTCGTCGATGTTGGCCAGCGCGACGGCAAAGCCCTCCAGGCGGTGGGCGCGGTCGCGCGCCTCGCGCAGGTCGAACAGGGTGCGGCGGGTCACCACGTCGCGCCGGTGGCGCAGGAACGCCTCCAGCACGTCGCGGAGGTTCACGACCTCCGGCTGACCGTCGACCAGGGCCACCATGTTGACGCCGAACGATTGGCGCATCCGGGTCTGCTGGTACAGGTTGTTGAGGACGACCTCGTGGATCGCCCCTTTCTGCAATTCGATCACGATGCGCATCCCGTCCTTGTCCGATTCGTCGCGCAGGGTGCGGATGCCTTCGAGGCGCTTGTCGCGCACCAGCGTCGCGATATGCTCGATCAGCTTGGCCTTGTTGACTTGGTAGGGGAGCTCGGTGACGATGATCTTTTCGCGCCCCTTGGCGTCCGTCTCGACCTCGGTGCGGGCGCGGATCATGACCCGGCCCCGACCGGTGGCGTAGGCGGCGTGAATCCCGCCGCGGCTGATCAGCCCGGCGGTCGGGAAATCCGGCCCCGGCAGGTGCGCCATCAGGCCGTCGAGATCGATCTCGGGGTCATCGATCAATGCGATGCAGGCCCGCACCGTCTCGCCGAGGTTATGGGGGGGGATGTTGGTCGCCATGCCGACCGCGATGCCGGCCGCACCGTTGATCAGCAGGTTGGGGACGCGGGTCGGCAGGACGGTGGGTTCCTGCTCGTTCCCGTCGTAGTTGGGCGAGAAGTCCACGGTCTCCCGGTCGAGGTCGGACAGCACCTCGTGCGCAATGCGCGCAAGACGCACCTCGGTGTAGCGCATGGCAGCCGGCGAGTCTCCGTCCACCGAGCCGAAGTTGCCCTGGCCGTCGATCAGCATGTGCCGCATCGAGAACGGCTGCGCCATGCGCACCATGGTGTCGTACACCGCGGTATCGCCGTGCGGGTGGTACTTGCCGATCACGTCGCCGACCACGCGCGCCGATTTCTTGTACGGCTTGTCCCAGTGGTTCTTGAGTTCGTTCATGGCGAACAGCACCCGCCGGTGCACCGGCTTGAGGCCGTCGCGGACGTCGGGCAGGGCGCGGCCCACGATCACGCTCATCGCGTAGTCGAGATACGACTGGCGCATCTCGTCTTCAATCGTAATCGGCAGGATTTCGGAGCTTTGCAAAGGGTCGGGATCGCTCATTCTTAGGGGGTTTTCCGTGGGTAAAAATACGTGGGATTTTGGGCTAATTTTCTGACTGATAATTTTACCAGAAACCACGGTTTTATGCACCTGTTCCGGAGGGTTTGAGAGGGCCGCCGGAAAGGCGAATCCGGGGATATGGGAAAAAGCCTCAAGACCGCGAAAATTCGGCCTTTTCTGGGGGCTGGGGGATGGTGGCTATGGGTGGACTCGAACCACCGACCTTGGCATTATGAGTGCCACGCTCTAACCAGCTGAGCTACATAGCCAGGTGCGCGCGCATTATATGTGATTATGGCCCGCAACGGTGTGTGCCCCTCGACACATGAACTCGAAAGAGAAATTGGTCTCTCCGAAGATGATGGATGAGAATAGAGTATGAGCTAGTCAGACACCCAGTTATCCCCGCTTCAACTTTTCGTGCATATTCTCCGCTAGTTTGGTAAGGATCTTCTTGTGTCGCTTCCATTCCTCCTCGTTCAGCGAACAAAACCATTCCTCCGAGCATTGTTTTGTCGTTGCCGCATTGGGGGGACGTTGACATTCGAATCCGATATCTTTTTTATGTTTCTGAAATTCTTCTGGAGAAGTATCGATCGCCCTAGGAAAGAATGTGATGCGCAACTTTCCAGACGGGTCTGTTACTATTGAATGGGAGCTAGGCAAACCAACATCGGCGTCCCGCTTAGTGTAAAAGGTGATGCCGTTTTTTGTTACGTGTTGATAGTTGGAAAATTTTCCAAGAGTATCAACCACGTCCTTCCAGAAGCTTTCTATCCCTCTTTCTTTGACATGCTCTTCTAGGCGGCTTCGCGCATCTCTCTGGCTCAACCTAGAGCTTGCACCACGAGCCTCAGTACTTCTGTCGGTTTGTCTGACTAGCAGCATTCCTGTCTCGTCGTCTTGATACCCGTGAAATGTTATAAGCGAGATATCTACGCCCCTTTCTGCCAAGAATTCAATCATGCGGTGCGCTACGGCTGAAATATCAAAGGCGATCAACACCATTTTTACTGGTCGCAGGGAGGTCAATTGCCTTCCATGTTGGTCGCGATACCATGACTCAAAATCGTCTATCTTGCCAATGCCATGTTGGCCCGAATGGTCAGATATCAACTTGGCTAGTTCGGGGTCTGCTAGGGATTCCAGATAGGAACCATAGTCAATGACCTGCGCCAAAGCATCCCGCGTGAGTTTTTCTCGTTTCAACTCAAACACAACGAGTCTGCCATCTTCGTTCACACCAAGCAGATCAAGGTAGCCGCTGTCGGTGGGGGTTTGACGGCCGACTAACGTCAAAGGCATCAGCATGCACGGATTTTCGGCCAGAAGCTTCTCTAGCGAGTCTTCCGTCTCCATTCCTTTGATTGATTGCACCGGTTTCACGGCTTTCGATGCTTTGTCAATTGCCCATATCTCAATGTTGTCGTTCATGCCTCTCTTTCTAGATTCCTCATCCTTTAGTCAGATTTGACCGATTATATCTCCTCCCTCAGTTTCATTCGAGACGCATTCATCCCGGTCTCTGAACTAACTCAATCTTTGGGAATTGATATATAAAACGAGAAGGAGGAGGATTTGCGGATTAAGTCCACGCCCGTCAGACTGGTTAAGGCTGTTGTGCAGGATTGTGGACATTCAATACGAGCAGAAGCCGAAGTGGACACTGTAAATTTCCGTTATGTCTAGATAATTCCCTAAAATTTGACAGGCGAGCTAGGTTCTACGGAAATCGGGCACCCACTCGACTCAACTCTCCGAAAGGAGCGTGGCCAGGCCGTTCAGGCTGATGGCCTCGATTCCTTCGCCCATGGAATACGAATCCTCTCCCGCATATACGACAAAAGTACGCTCGGGTCTCAAGTCCTCTCTCGCATGGTGGAACCCCTTGCGCAGTTTCGGAACAAGGCCGTGCTTGATCTCGACGGCCCACGGTTTCCCGTCCGGCATTTCCAGCACTAGGTCGATTTCGGCGCCGGCGGCTGTCCGGTAGAAGGACGCCGTTGCCCGCGGGGGAGCGGCCGCGAGCAGGTTCTCCAGTGCAAACCCTTCCCAGCTGTTGCCCGCAACCGGATGCCCGAGCACCGCGTCTCGATGGTCGAGGCCGAGCAGGGTGTGGACCAGGCCGCTGTCGCGCACATAGACCTTCGGGGACTTCACCAGGCGCTTGGCGACATTGGCATGGAGCGGTGGTAGACGGCGGACCAGCAGGAGGTCGACGAACAGATCGAGATAGCGGGCGATGGTTTTCCCGTCGACGTCCAGGCTGCCGGCGAGTTGCGCCGCATTGAGCATGCCGCCCTGCGCATGGGACAGCATGGTCCAGAATCGACGCAGGGTTTCTGCCGGGATGCGCGGGCCCAGCTGCGGGATGTCGCGTTCCAGGTAGGTACGGATGAAGTTGTCGCGCCAGATCATGCTGGCCTCGTCGTCCCGTGCGAGGAAGCTGTCCGGAAATCCGCCCCGGACCCAGAGCTGTTCGCGGGCATCGCCCCCGACTTCCAACGTGCCGAAAGGTTCCAGCTCGACGTAGGCGATGCGCCCGGCCAAAGATTCGCCCGACTGCCTGAGCAGGTTGCCGGACGCCGAGCCCAAGAGCAGGAATCGACCGGCTCGAAGATCGCGCCTGCGGCCTTCGTCGATGAGACCGCGAAGCGTCTGGAACAGTTCCGGCATCCGCTGGATTTCATCTAGGATGATCAGCCGGTTTTCGTGGTGAGTGAGGAAATGCTCGGGGTCCGCCAGTTTCTTCCGGTCCGGCGCCCGCTCCAGGTCGAGGTAGACACTGGGGCGTTCTCCGGCAACCTGTCGGGCCAGGGTGGTCTTGCCCGCCTGGCGTGGGCCAAGCAGGGCGACTGCCGGGAACTGTTCCAGCCTGGCATGGATGGCCGGCAATTTTTGGCGCGTTATCATCCTAGTAATTATGGCATATTATTCCCTGAATACAAGGACAAAGGAATTACATACTTGACTCCACCCGACACGAGGCCAAGTCATGCCCAACAATAACCATGACCTCTTGATGGTGGCCAATCGAAGGTTTATTTCGCAAATTCTCGGGATATGAAGTACAGACCATTAAGGATAAGAGAGATGCAAAAAGTAGGCCGCATTTTCCGGAAGGCGGACTGAACACACTACAGCGCAAACAGCCCTTGTTTTTCTCTGGTGGAGTCAAGCATGCAATTCCCAAGGATAAGATCCCTTTTTTTCAGGAATTCGGCCAGAAAGCCAGTGCCACGACCCGGGGATGCGTCACAACATCCACCCGCATGTCGACTCCGCTTTTGAGGAGGGCGCGTCCTTGCGCTAGGTTCACCTCGACGTCCTGGAATCCTAGGAACTGCCCGGTCTTCGAATTGAAGGCCTTGTAGACGGCTTCCTTGGCGCAGAACAGGACACGGCTTTGAAGGAGGTCGGCGTCGTACCTGCGTTGCTCGGCGGGAGTGGAGATCTCTTCCATGACCTTGGGCGGCAAGGGTTCTGCCGGCTCAACATCAATGCCGACGAAAGACGAACCATCGGAGCGCATTACGGTAGCCACGGCCACATCCCTGTCATGGGCAAGGGAGCCGGTCACGCCGTCCGGCCACTTGGGTGCGCCGTTCGGGAGCCGGGGCAACTCGGCATCGGGCAGGCCCAGCTGCCCCAGAAGTTGCCGCGCCAATATCCGGACCGTACCGCTTTGCCTGTGAACCTTGAGGGTGGCTTTCTCGCGGCCTGCGCGCTCGGCAGATGAGAGCGCATGCTCGTCTCCCGGCGTGATGACGCGGTGTCCCAGTAACAAGCCGGGTGCTTGCAATGTTTCCAGAGCTTGCGCCAGCAGAGGGTCGGCCGCTGGCTCGAAGTCGGGAGACTTTACTTTTCTCTCAGCCACTCGCGGACCGCTCCCTTCCTGACATTTGTTCTTCCACCCCGTAGAGCCGAGACACGCCTTCGGCAAATGCCGCTTGCCCTCCATAGCTGGGGTGTCGCACGGAATGGTGATCCAATCCGAATTCATCCAGTGTGTCGTGGGCATCTCTCCCGATAGCGACAATTCTGCAGGGTTGGAGGGTGTCCAGCAGGGCGAAGAACAAGTCTTGGCAGGTTTGGCGCTCGGTTCGGGTGTGGCGGCGGTTGGACAGGGGCCTGCCGGGCTCGAACGGGTGCAGGGGGAAGACGTTCCAAAGGAAGACTGGCTGATCCACTCGGGCCAGCATCTTCCAGATCGCGGCCGCGGTGCGTTCGGCAACGGGCAGGTCCTTGGTGGCGCGGCGCAGGGCGAGGCCGCCGTAGGCCCGGGAAAGGGCCGGGAGGTGTTCTTCGTCGGTCAGCGGCAATCCGGTACGGCGACCGCCACGGTAACCGAGGTCCCGGGCGACCCATAGGGAGTCGACGCGCATGCGAATCGCCGCATCAAGCAGGGTACGCAAGTTGGCGCGACGCCGGCGGTCCGCGTCGACTCGGTCGCACAAGCTGCATCGCTCGCCGTACGGATTGAAGACTCCGTCGAGACGGATGTGGCTCAGGGCCTTGACGAAAGAGTGAGGGGTCATCACTCCATTAAAACATTAGGGCGGTTTCCCGGTTCGGTTCGGGTCGTGGCTGTCCAAAATCTCGCATCCGTCTAAAATCCGCTCAACACGTCAGACCGACTCCTGTTGGCGTCGGCAGATCGGCATGGATGCAGAGACGCAAGAATCGCTTTCCGATCCCATTCCTTTCGCGTTCGAAGGGCGCGCCGAGGACTATTTCGCGATCTGGATCGTGAATCTGCTGTTCACGATTCTCACGCTTGGAGTGTATTCGGCTTGGGCAAAAGTCCGCCGATTGCAGTTTTTCTACGGCAACACCCGCTTGGCGGGCGACGGGTTCAGTTATCTGGCGCGTCCCATTGTCCTGTTGCGTGCCCGGCTTCTGGTGGCCGCCGTCCTGTCGCTTTACATCGCGACCCTCTGGTTCTCGCCACCGGTTGGTTTCTTGCTGACCCTTGGGTTCATTCCGGTCTACCCTTGGGTCATTTACCGCTCTCTGCGCTTCAATAGCCGCATGACGGCATGGCGCACCGTGCGATTTGACTGGCACGGGACCTATCCGCAGGCTTTCAAGGTGTTCGTCCTGTGGCCGGTCGCCAGCATCCTGACGCTGGGTATCGCGTTTCCCTTTGCCGCCCGCGCCATGCGCGAGTACGTCGCCAACAGCCAGGCGTTCGGGCATGCGAGGTTTTCGGCGCGCACGGGTGTTGCGGAGTACTACCTTGCCGCAGGAGTGACGCTTTTGGTCTTCCTGTTCGGTGGCAGTGTCATTGCGGCCGTGCTCAGCGTCGTTTTGGCATTGCTGGGATTCGGGTTGGCGTCTGATGCTTTCGTCATTGGGGGAGCCGAGTTGATTGCCTTACTGGCAGCGCCGTTGGCGGCCTATGCCGGGGGCGAGTTGTTCATGGTCCTGACGCGAAATATCATCGTCAACCGGCTCGTTCTGCAGCCGGGGCATCACTTCGGTTGCAGCCTGTCCGGTGCCACGATCATCTGGATCAGTGTGACCAACATGCTGGCCATCTTGTTTTCTCTGGGACTGCTGTGGCCATGGGCGCAGGTGCGCCGCTGGCGCTATCTGGCCGAAGCCATGGTCTTGAGGCCAGTCGGGTCGCTTGAGCACTTCATCGACTCGCAGCATGCCGCGGGGGTCGCCGTTGCCTCCGAATATGCGGATATTGAAGGCTACGAGGTCGGGTTGTGAGCGTACGCGGGAAGTTGTACCAAGGGGGCACCACCCTGGCCCGCGAAGCGGCGCTCACCCGAACTGAAGGCGGGGAGTTCACCGCAGTCGTCGTCTCCGAAGGCAAGACCGTTTTCCTTGGCCACATGAAGGGCGTGACGGCCCGCGTTGCGGGTTCCGATCGGCTGATCTACTTTTCCAACGATTTCGCGTTCAGTACGGACGATCATGAAGGACTTGACGCGCTGTTGCCGGAAGGGCAGGCGCGGCGAAACCGCTTCCTCGCGTTTTTCGAGCAGACTCGTATCGGCTATATGGTGGCTTTAGCCGTCCTGTTGATCGGGTTGGTGGTGGCCTACCAGGTCTTTCCGGCTTGGTTTTCCGAGATGCTGGAGGGCCTGATCCACTTCGAGTTCATCCCGTTCGAATTCGACCGAGATGAAGGGGCCTGGGCGATTCATGTGCTGGAAGTTTGGATATGATTTGCTTCCGGGTCGAAGGCTGAAAGATCGACATAGTTGCGATTTGATGCAACGCGTGGGTTGGCTGTGAGAAATACGGGCATGACTTCTCCTGAGCGGAAGCAGATTCGAGATGGTTGAGAACAGAGTGAGCAAGACTTTCTTGCCTCGCTGCGTATCGCTGGACATCGAGGTTGGGAAGAAGAATGGGAGAATCCACGCCCTCGGCGCGGTACGGGCTGACACAGACGAAAGTTTCGCGTATTCAGGAAGCGGGCTTGCGGCGGCGTTATTGAAACTCGACGATTTCGCTGCTGACGCATCCTTCATCCTCGGCCACAATCTGATTGCTTTCGACCTGCCGCATCTGGCGGCGGCGAAGCCCAGCTTGCGCCTGTTGAAACTGCCGGTGGTAGACACGTTGCGGCTCAGCCCGCTCGCTTTCCCGCGCAATCCCTACCACCATCTCGTAAAGCATTACAAGGACGGCGGATTCAGACGCGGACAAATCAATGTCCCAGAGTTGGACGCACGCCTCGCGCTGGGGGTATTCGCGGACCAGTGCAGGGCATTGAAGGATACGCCCGCGGACCTGTTGACGGCATGGCATTGGCTGAGTACGCCGGAGCCTAGAGGCGTTGATCGCGCCCTTGACGGATTGTTTACCAAACTTCGCAGCTCGCGCCGCCCCTTGGACGCTGAGGCTCGGGCGGCGATAGATCGGTGTCTGGAGGGTGCCGTCTGCGCCACTCACGGGCGCGAAGCCGTGTCGAAGGCGAAGTCGGTCGGCTGGGAACTGGCTTACGCGCTGGCATGGCTTTCGGTTGCGGGCGGCAACTCGGTGATGCCGCCTTGGGTACGCCATCAGTTCCCGAAGGCAGCGAAGTTGGTGCGCTGGCTCAGGGATTCCGCCTGCATCGATCCCGCTTGCAGTTGGTGTCGGGAGCGGCACGATGCCCAAAAGGAACTCTCCCGCTGGTTCGGTTTTTCTGGATTTCGGCCTGAGCCCATGGATCACAGCGGTCGTCCCATGCAACAGGCGATCGTCGAGGCGACGATGGCTGGGAAACATGTGCTGGGCATCCTGCCCACGGGCACGGGCAAGTCGCTCTGCTACCAGGTCCCGGCGCTGTCCCGCTACGACCGGACGGGTGCGCTGACGGTGGTCATTTCACCTCTGGTCGCGCTGATGGCGGATCAGGTGGCCGGTATGGAAAAGAAGGGAATCGATGCCTGCGTGACGGTCAACGGGCTATTGTCGATGCCCGAGCGGGCCGATGCACTGGACCGGGTTCGGCTAGGCTCCGCAGCGATTCTCCTCATTTCACCGGAGCAGTTACGTTCCCACACCCTGCGCCGGGCACTCGAACAGCGCGAGATTGGTGGCTGGGTTCTGGACGAGGCCCACTGTTTATCGCGCTGGGGTCACGACTTCCGGCCAGATTACCGCTATGTGGGCCGCTTCATTCGGGAATCGGCAGGTTCTGGAAAGCCGCCGCCGGTTCTGTGCCTGACAGCGACCGCAAAACCTGATGTGTGCGAAGACATCGTTCGGCATTTTCGGGACAAGTTGGAAATCGAATTGGAGGTTTTCAATGGCGGGGTTGGGCGATCTAATCTCGAATTCGAAGTGATTCCAACCACGGAGGCCCGCAAGTTTGGAGACATCTATCAGACCTTGACTTCGCACCTGCCTCCAGACATGCCAGGTGGTGCCATCGTCTACTGCGCGACGCGCCGGCAGAGCGAGGACATGGCGGAATATCTGCAAGAGAAGGATGTCGCAGCCGCCCATTTCCACGCCGGTTTGCCGCCGGACTCGAAAAAGGACGTGCAGCAACGATTCACCGATGGCGAGCTCCGCGCGATTGCGGCAACGAACGCCTTCGGAATGGGTATCGACAAGCCTGATGTGCGGCTAGTTGTCCATGCCGACATTCCAGGGTCTCTGGAGAACTATCTTCAGGAGGCTGGGCGGGCCGGGCGAGACCGGGAGCCGGCGCGATGTGTATTGCTGTACGTGGTCGATGATGTGGAGCGCCAGTTTGGCATGTCGGCGCGTTCGAGGTTGACCCGAGAAGAGATTCATGGCGTTCTCAGGGCGCTGCGAAATCTGAACCGGAAGAAACGCTTGGGCGGCGAAGTGGTGGCGACTGCCGGCGAGATTCTCAGCGAAGACGAGGAGCATGCCTTCACACGGGACTCCGCGACGAACGACACCCGCGTGCGTACCGCTATTGCTTGGCTGGAGGAGTCGGAGTTGTTGACCCGGGAGGAGAACCAGGTCCAGGTATTTCCGTCTTCGCTTCGAGTAAGTTCCATCGCGGAGGCCAAGGAACGGCTTGACAGGGCATCCATCGCAACCACCTACCGGCAGCAACTGCTGCGCATCGCCGAAATGATGATCAGGGCAGATGCGGATGAAGGCATCACGACAGACGAGTTGATGGGCGCGTCGGATCTGAGTTCCGAAGGCGTACGCAAGGCCCTGTACGATCTCGAGCGGCTCGGGATTGCTAGCAACGACACGGCTCTGACCGCGTTTGTCCATGCAGGCGTGGAGCGCCATTCCCGCAGGCGTTTCGAGCAGGCGGAAGCGCTGGAGGTTGCCCTGATCGCGCACATGCGCGAAGAGGCTCCGGATCAAGGCAAGGGAGATTCATCCCCTCTGCACTTGCGTATCGCTGCACAGACGCTTCGGGACGAAGGTCTCGCCGATCCTTTACCGGAACGGCTGTGGCGCATCATCCGTAGCCTTTCCTATGACGGTCGTGGAGAAGATGGAACCGTAGGCAGTTTGGCGGTGCGAAAACAGGATGCGGAGAGGGTGTGGGTGACGTTGCAGCGCGAATGGGCCGCAATAGAAGAAGCCGCTCGAATCCGGCGCGAAGCTGCCGACCTACTACTGGAGCACCTGCTTTCCTGCCTGCCGTCCGGGAGCCGAGGTACGGATCTGCTCGCCGAGACCACACTTGGAAATCTGTTGCAGACCATCGAATCTGATGTGGCCCTGAAAGGCAAGGTCAGGAATTTCTCAAAACTGCTGGATCGCGCCCTGCTTTGGCTGCACGAACAGGAGGTCATTCGCCTCCACAAGGGCCTGGCGGTATTCCGCCCGGCCATGACCCTTCGTTTGGAGCATAAGGAGAGGCGTGGCTTCGCCAAGACCGACTACGAACCCCTTGCGCTTCATTACAAAGGGCAGGTTTTGCAGGTTCACGTGATGATGGAGTATGCCCAACGCGGCCTTGCCGCCATAGGTGAGGCGCTGCGCATGGCCATGGACTACTTTGTCCTCAAGGAAGAGGAATTCCTTCGCAATTGGCTGCCGGATCGGGATAAGGAGATCGGGCGGGAGACAACGCCCGAGTCATGGCGGACCATTGTCGAGAACCTGAAAAATCCCGTGCAACAGCGAATCGTGGCCGATGATCGGGAGCAGACGAACGTTCTTGTATTGGCTGGCCCTGGCTCAGGCAAGACCCGGGTGCTGGTGCATCGAATCGCCTATCTGGTACGCGTAAAACGAGAAAATCCTCGTGGCATCCTGGCCTTGGCGTACAACCGCCACACAGCGGTAGATATTCGTCGCCGCCTCATGGAACTGATCGGTGACGATGCCCGGAGCGTGACCGTGCTTACCTGTCATGCCTTGGCGATGCGCCTAGCGGGGGCCAGTTTTACGGGAAGGATGGCAAGCCCTGACGATGAGGTGTTTCAAGAGGTGATTCATCAGGCCACAAAGCTGTTGCGTGGCGAGGGGTTGCCTCCGGAAGAGGCGGATGAGCGCCGCGATCGTCTGCTGGCGGGTTTTCGATGGATTCTGGTGGACGAGTACCAAGATATCGACTCGGATCAGTACGACCTGATATCGGCTTTGGCCGGGCGTACGATTGACGATGATTCCGGCAAGCTGACCCTTTTCGCGGTGGGGGACGACGACCAGAACATCTATGCCTTCAAGGGTGCCTCGGTGGCGTTCATCCGCCAGTTTGAGGAGGATTACGGATCCAAGCCCGCCTATCTCACCGAAAACTATCGCTCTACTGCCTACATCGTGGAGGCTGCCAACGCGGTTATTGATCTGGCACGGGAACGGATGAAGACCGAGAATCCCATTCGGGTCAACCGTTCGCGCAGAAAAGATGCACTAGGAGGCGCATGGGAAGCACTGGATCCCGTCTCCCAAGGGCGAGTGCAGATCCTGCCAGTGGGTCGTGATCCCGTTCATCAGACCCGGGTCGTCATGGAAGAGTTTCAGCGCCTCGCCGGGCTTGTGTCGGATTGGGATTGGTCGCGTTGTGCCGTCATCGCCCGGGAGTGGAAATATCTGGACCCGGTGCGCGCGTTCTGCGAGGTCCATGGGATTCCGGCGCAAATGGGAAACGAAGAAATTCCAGGTTTTTGGCGATTGCGTGAGACTCACGAATTCGTTGAATGGTTGCGTGATCGGGAATCCCATTGCATTGATGGCGCTGAACTAAAGGCATGGGCGAAAGCCCACTCGTCTGGTCGCTGGTATGGATTGCTGAGGCAGGCCATCGAAGAACACACGCTGGAGATCGGAGATGGAGAGATTCCGGTACTCCACTTCATCGAATGGTTGGCAGAATGGGGACGGGACATACGGCGACGACAGCGCGGATTGCTTCTGTTGACCGCGCATGGTGCCAAGGGACTTGAATTCGACCATGTTGCCGTGCTGGATGGAGGCTGGGGTCGCGTCAATCCCGACGAGGATCCGGATGCGTCGCGTCGGCTGTACTATGTGGCCATGACACGTGCCCGCATGACCCTGATTCTTGCAAAAGGGGATGGATTCCAGAGACTGCGCGGCGAATTGCTGGAGCATCCATCGGTCGTAGTCCGCGATCCGCCCGAACTTCTACCTGCCCCTCCAGAACTTGGACATCGCCATATCCGGGTCGGCCTGAAAGACGTGGACTTGGGTTTTGCCGGGCGCCGGAACGCCGAGCACTTGGTTCACCGCACCATCGCCGCATTGTCGCCCGGCGACCTGCTGAAGATACGGGTTTCGGGTGACGGACGCTGGGAATTGCTGAATCCGGCAGGCATGGTCGTAGGGCGTCTGGCGAAAAACTTTGTGCCGCCACCCGGAACACGGTGCCGGTATGCCGCTGTTCGGGCCATCGTCAGGCGGAGCCGCGAGGAAGCGTCGCCGGAGTATAACGCCCCTCGATGTGATGCTTGGGAGGTGGTCGTACCGGAATTGACGTTTGAGCCGGTTTTTAGCCAAACACCCCCCTAAAACTGAGGCTTTTCGATAGTTTAATCCGGCCATGCTAAACTCGTCTCGCCCGGTTCGAACGCCCTCCGAAAACGGAATTGACGGGGGACTTTTTCGCTAATAATCGAAGGTTGAATAAACGGGGCTGATCGACCGGGGACACGAATCACCATGGATATTGTTTCGGTTCAGATTATTTCGACCTCGGTGATTCTGGTCTACATATGGATTATCCGAGCCGAAGTCAGAGACATGCACGAGGAAAATGTAGAGAGCAATGCCGATTTCCAGCGAAACCGCGACATTTTTCGGCAGGAGAGGATTCATAGGGATATTGCCGGTTTGCGCGAGCGCATAACCCGGCTAGAAAGACAGGTTGGTTGTTCCCGGGAATCACAGTCCTGATCAACAGTGCTGTGTGGCAGCATTGGTGGTTTATTCACGTAAGCCACAGGGATTATCAATAAGAAATAATCTGCTCCCGACTGACGCCGACTTCAATCGCATGGTCGTGCTAAACTCCTATCCAATTCTCACGCTCTCCGAAAACGGACTTGACGGGGGCTTTCCGAATCAACTCAAGGTTGGAATAAATTAAGGCTGACTGACCGATAAGGGATCATCACGATGATGGATGCGAACATATTCCAGATCGTCGCGGTGCTGGCGCTCCTCGGTTTCATGTGGACGCTTCACCGCGAGGTCAGCAATTTGCATAAAGATGTCGGCAATTTCCGCAAGGATGTCGGCAAAGACATTGCCGATGTCCGAAAGGACATGGCGGATTTGCGTCAGGAATTCGGCCGGGACACTGCCGATCTCCGAGAACGCATGGCCAGAATGGAAGGCCTGCTGGAAGGCTTCGTCGGCCGTCCGCAGGAATCACAGCCCTAGGAACGATGCCGCGCATTGGCGCGGTTGAGCATGCCGGCGGACGAAATTCTCCCCGCCGGAGCCCAGCATCGCCTGTAATATACTTGAAAGGCTAAACACGACATATGCCCATGGAAACGCTGCTATGCCTATAAGCCAAAGGCCGAAAGATAGCCTGTACCGTCCCGAGTTCGAGCGGGACAGCTGCGGCTTTGGCCTGATCGCACAGATGGACGACGAGGCCAGCCACGATCTGGTGCAGACGGCCATCCGGGCATTGGAACGGATGACCCACCGCGGCGCCATTGCCGCCGACGGCAAGACCGGCGACGGCTGTGGCCTGTTGCTCAAGATTCCAACCGGCTACTTCCGGGCGGTCGCGGAACGCGACAGCATTGAGTTGGGCGAGAACAATGCGTTGGCCATGGTGTTCTTGAGTCAAGACGAGACCCGTGCGCAGGCGGGTCGGGACGCCCTTGAAAAATACCTGACCGAGCAGGGGTTCCGGCCCCGCGGCTGGCGGCAGGTGCCGGTTAATCCGGAGGTGTTGGGCGAGCAAGCCCGGGTTTCGATGCCGCGCATCGAGCAACTGTTCGTCGACCTGGTCGGCAGCGATCCCCGGCACAGCGATGCACCGTTGTTGTTGGCGCGACGGAAGGCGGAACGGGCGATGGCGGACGACCCGAATTTCTATGTATGCAGCCTGTCGTCCAGCGTGGTTAGTTACAAGGGCTTGATGATGCCGGAGTGGCTGCCGCACTTCTACGCCGACCTCAACGACCCGGAACTGACTTCCTCGATTTGCGTCTTCCACCAGCGGTTCTCCACCAACACGCTGCCGCAGTGGGCGTTGGCGCAGCCGTTCCGCTACCTGGCGCACAACGGCGAGATCAACACCATCCGGGGCAACCGCAACTGGGCCGAGGCCCGGGCACATACCTTCAGCAGCGCCAACCTGCCCGGACTCGAGCAGTTAAGACCGCTGGTCTCCGCGGAGGGCTCGGACTCCTGCGCGTTGGACAACATGCTGGAGATCCTTCATGCCGGGGGCATCGATATCTTCCGGGCGATGCGTCTGCTGATCCCGCCGGCTTGGCAGAACGCGAAAGAGATGGATTCGGATCTGCGGGCGTTCTACGAGTACAGTTCCATGCACATGGAGCCGTGGGACGGACCGGCCGGGATCGTTCTGACCGACGGCCGCTACGCCGCCTGCATTCTGGATCGAAACGGCCTGCGTCCGGCCCGCTACGTCATCACCCGGGACCGGCGCATCATGCTGGCTTCCGAAATCGGCGTGCATGAGTTCGCGGACGCCGACGTGGTGGAGAAAGGGCGGTTGCGGCCGGGCGAGATGCTGGCGGCCGACACCCAGACGGGCGAACTTCTGACATCGCAAAAGATCGACCGCATCAACAGCACCCGGAACCCTTACTGGCAATGGCTGCATGAGGGATCTCGGCACACCCGCTCTCTGGTCAACCATCGGGTGCCGGAATGGGAGGCCTTTTCCCGCGAAGACCTGCGGCGCCACGAAAAGATTTTTGACGTCAGTTACGAGGAACGTGAGCAGGTGCTCCGGGTGCTGGCCGATGTTGGACAGGAAGCGGTCGGCTCGATGGGCGACGACACGCCGCTACCGGTGATGTCCGGTCGGGTCCGGTCCCTTTACGACTATTTCCGGCAGCAATTCGCGCAAGTCACCAACCCGGCCATCGACTCGCTGCGCGAGAAAATCGTGATGTCGCTGGAAACCTGCTTTGGCCCCGAACTCAACCTGTTCGATGAAACTCTGAGCCATGCTGTGCGATTGGTGTCGGAGTCGCCCGTGCTGCCGCACAAGAAGTACGAACACTTGAAGGCGATTGACGATCCCGATTATCAGCCGCTCTACATCGACCTCAACTACGACGAACACCGGGATCTTGAGGAAGTCGTCCGCGAGATTGCCGCGCAGGCCGTGCAGGGTGTCAAGGACGGCAACGTGCTGATCATCCTGTCCGACCGCGACATCGCTCCGGGCAAGGTTCCGGTGCATGCGCTCTTGGCGACGGGCGCCGTACACCATGCACTGATCCGTGAAGGGCTGCGCTGCCAGGCCAACATCATTGTCGACACCGGCACCGCGCGCGATCCCCACCACTTTGCAGTTCTGATTGGCTACGGCGCCACCGCGGTTCATCCGTACCTCGCACTGCAGTCGCTGTCCGACATGGTGCGTCAGGGCGAGATCGACAAAGAGACATTCTCGGTGGTCGAGCGTAATTACTGCCGTGGTATCGACAAGGGCCTGCTCAAGATCTGCTCCAAGATGGGCATTTCGGCGATCACTAGCTACCGTGGCGCACAACTGTTCGAAGTCGTGGGCCTGGGCGACGAGGTGGTGGACCTGTGTTTCGTGGGATCGGTCAGCCGCATCGAGGGAACCGGCTTTGAGGAGCTGGCTGCCGACCAACGGCTACTTGCGGCTCATGCCTGGAGCCGCCAGGACCTGCGGCAGGGCGGGTTGCTCAAGTACGTCCATGACGAGGAATACCACGCATTCAACCCGGACATCGTTCAGGCTCTTCAGGCGTCCGCGCGCAGCGGCGCGATGGAGGATTACCGGGTATTCCGGGACCTGGTGAATAGCCGGGAGCCCATGGTGTTGCGCGACCTGTTGCGATTGCGCGAAGATGTCGAATCCATCCCGCTTGAGGAAGTGGAGCCGGTGGAGGCGATCACCCCGCGCTTCGACTCGGCCGGCATGTCACTGGGCGCACTGTCGCCGGATGCACATGAGACCTTGGCAGAAGCCATGAACCGCTTGGGCGCCCGCTCCAACTCAGGGGAAGGGGGCGAAGACCCGGCGCGTTATGGCACCGACCGGACCTCCAAGATCAAGCAGGTGGCTTCGGGGCGGTTCGGCGTTACGCCGGAGTACCTGGTCAACGCAGAAGTGCTGCAGATCAAAATCGCCCAGGGCGCCAAGCCGGGCGAGGGTGGACAGCTGCCCGGACGCAAGGTGAACGAACTGATTGCCCGGCTGCGCTACTGCAATCCGGGTGTGACCCTGATCTCCCCGCCGCCGCACCACGATATCTACTCGATCGAGGATCTGGCCCAGTTGATCTTCGACCTCAAGCAGGTCAACCCGCAGGCCCTGGTGTCGGTGAAGTTGGTGGCGTCTGCCGGCGTGGGCACGATTGCCGCGGGGGTGGCCAAGGCGTATGCGGACCTGATTACGATTTCCGGCTACGATGGCGGAACCGGCGCCAGCCCGCTGACCAGCATCAAGTATGCGGGCGGCCCGTGGGAGATGGGAATCAGCGAGGCGCAGGTAGCGTTGCGCGGTAACAACCTGCGCGACAAGATCCGCCTGCAGGCCGACGGCGGCATGAAGACGGGCCTCGACGTAGTCAAGGCGGCTATCTTGGGAGCGGAGAGCTTCGGTTTCGGCACCGCGCCGATGATTGCCATGGGGTGCAAGTACCTGCGGATCTGCCACCTCAACAACTGTGCCACCGGGGTTGCCACCCAGAACAAGATCCTGCGGCGCGACCATTTCATCGGCGAAGCGGACATGGTGGTCAACTACTTCACGCTGGTCGCCGAGGAAACCCGGGAGTGGATGGCGGCGATGGGCGTGCAGCGCTTGGTCGACCTGATCGGACGTACGGACCTGCTTGAGATCAGTCCCGGGGTCACGGACCGGCAACATGGCTTGAATCTTGAGCCGCTGCTGTCCGACGGCGGCATCCCGGCCGATGTGCCGCGTTACTGTCAGACCGAGAGCAACCCCTCTTTCGACAAGGGAGAGTTGGCAGAGCAGATGGTTCGAGACACCCGCGAGGCGATCGAGAACATGACGGGTGGCGAGTTTCACTACGAGATCAATAACACCAACCGCTCGATTGGCGCGCGGGTCTCCGGCGAGATTGCGCGCCGCCACGGCGATCACGGCATGCGTTCGGCACCACTCGTAATTCGCCTGACCGGTACAGCGGGGCAGAGCTTCGGGGTCTGGAACGCGGATGGCTTGCACCTTCACCTGCAGGGCGATGCCAACGACTACGTTGGAAAGGGCATGGCGGGTGGCAAGCTGGTCCTGCATCCGGGGCCGAACCTGTCATTGCCGACGCATAAGACTCCGATCATGGGCAATACCTGCCTGTACGGTGCAACCGGGGGCAAGCTGTTTGCCGCTGGTACCGCCGGTGAGCGCTTCGCGATCCGCAATTCCGGTGCCATGGCCGTGATCGAAGGCGTGGGTGACCACGGTTGCGAGTACATGACCAGTGGCGCCGTCATCATCTTGGGCTCGACTGGGGTCAATTTCGGAGCGGGCATGGCCGGTGGATTCGCACTGGTGCTGGACGAGCAACAGAACTTCCCCGAGCGTTGCAATGGAGAGATGATCGAGTGGCACCCCCTGACATCAGAGGGTTGCGAAGACTATGTCCAGTACTTGCGCGGAGTGCTGATGGAATACAGCGGTGAAACGGGAAGCACACGGGCACAGCAGATCCTGGAGCAGCTGGAGGATTGGTTGCCGCGGTTCTGGCTGGTAGCCCCGAAGGAGGCACGAATCGAAACTCTTCTAGACGGGTTTCGAGAGGCGGCGTAAGTTTAGGTCCGGCCCCGTTATCATTCCGCCATGGCCGGGCGCATCCCTTCCGAATTCATCCAGCAACTGCTGGCTCGGGCTGATCTGGCCGACCTGATCGGCCGTTACGTCCCGCTCAAGAAGGCCGGGGCGGAGTTCAAGGCCTGCTGTCCATTTCACAACGAAAAAACGCCCTCGTTTACGGTCAGCCCGCGCAAGGGTTTCTACCATTGCTTCGGTTGCGGTGCGCACGGCACCGCGATAACGTTCCTGATGGAGTACGGCCGGTATTCGTTTCCCGACGCAGTCGAAGAATTGGCCAAACAGACAGGGCTGGAGGTTCCGCGTATCGGTGGGAGTGCCGCGCCGCGTCAGGAACTCGACCCGTTGTACGAATGCATGGAAACGGCATGCCAGTTCTATCAGAAAGAATTGACACGCTCCAAGCCGGCGCAGGCGTATGCGCATGAGCGAGGCCTTTCGGACAAGATTCGTGAGGAATACCGGATCGGCTATGCGCCGCCAGGCTTTGAGAACCTTGGAGAGAAGCTGTCGGCACGGTTCTCCAAGGAGTTGCTGCTGAAGGTGGGCCTGTTGTCGGAAAAGGAAAACCGGGTCTACGACAAGTTCCGCAATCGCCTGATGTTCCCGATCCGAGACTCGCGTGGGCGGGTGCTCGGTTTCGGCGGGCGGGTCATTGATCCCGAAGACAGACCCAAATACATAAACTCGCCGGAAACTCCGCTGTTTCATAAGGGTCGTGTTCTGTACGGCGTGCACGAGCTTCAGCAACGTCGTGGCAAGGTCAATTACTTGATCCTGACGGAGGGGTACATGGACGTGGTCAGTTTGGCGCAGGCCGGGGTCAGGAACGCCCTCGCAACTTTAGGTACTGCCACGACCGAAGACCACATCCGGCAGATGGGGCGCTTCTGCCGGACGTTCGCGTTCTGCTTCGACGGAGACAGGGCCGGTCGGGCAGCAGGTTGGCGCGCCCTTGAGAACTTGCTGCCGGTTCTGCGCGAAGGCGACGAGGTTCGTTTTGCGCATCTGCCGGAAGGCGAGGATCCGGACAGTTACATTCGCGCCCATGGCACGTCCGGTTGGAAAGAATTCATCCGGGGGGCCGTGCCGCTGGAGGACTATTTCTTCACGCACTTGGAGAAAGACCTGAACTTGGACTTGGCGTCCGGGAAATCGGCACTGGTCGCAAAAGCGAGACCGTTGCTTGAGAAAGTGGGCGCCCCGGTTTTCCGTGACCTGATGATCCGGAAGCTGTGCGACACGACCGGACTGAGGGAAGATCAGTTGCGGCTGGAACCGGCGGGTTCAGGCCAGACGGATGCCCGACGCTCCAGGCCAGCTCCGCCTGGGCGGCCTTCGGCGATACGCGTGATGATTCGCTTATTGCTGGAATATCCCGGGTTGGCCCGCTTGGCCCCGTCGCCAGAAGACCTGAAGGCTATTTCAGCTCCGGGGTTCGACTTATTCGCTGAGGTCGTGGGGCTATCGAAAAAGAACCCTGACACTACGGCGGGCGCGATCTTGGAATCGTTCCGGGGTCAGGAAGCGGAGAAGCATCTAAACAGCCTGATGCGCTGGACGCCGGTCGAATTGTCCGGTGTGAGGGATGAGGAAGAGGTTCACGCTGTCTTTGAGCAGGGCATGCGCCGGTTCAGACTCCAGGGGGTCAGGCAGCGAATCGGTATTCTGGAAGATAAGCAGGCCGAAAAGGGAGCCCTCAGTCAGGTGGAACAGGAGGAATTGGCGAACTTGCGCAAGGAACGTGCCGAACTCGCTCGGGCTCCGGGCGGGTAGTTTTAGAACCGGCGTTTGAACCCGACCGTGATCGCCCAATACTCGATATTATCCATCTTGATCTGGTCCCCGAAAGGCGTAATTCCGTCAACATCCACCGGTTCGTGGTCGCGAATCTGGTAGTAGGGCGCACGGTCATTGAGGTTGTCGAACTGGGTCCAACGCGCCTTGATGCCGACGGAAGTCTGGCCGGTCAGGGCGTAGTCCACGCCAGCCAGCAGTTGAAACCCGAACAGCGTATCGGATAGTTCCGTGTCCATGGCGCTCAGGGTACCGGCGGCGTTCTCCCGCCATTCGTCCCACGTATTTTGAATCCAGCCATATTCCTGCTGTGCCTGCGGGATGTCCGGGGCCACCCTCAGATAGCCCTCTTCCACGGTCTTGCGCAGAAACCGTCGTTGGTGCTGCATCCTCACCCGCGCCCATCCGGCACCGATGCCGACGTACGGCGTCCATCTGGATTCCGAAGCGAAGTCGTAGAACACGTTGGCGAAGTATTGGCGGATGCGGAAATCCGAGATCCATTCATAAGGTGGTGCGGTTTCGCTCCACTCCGAAATTTTGCCGGCGAGACCCGAGTGCGTCGAGGCGGTGATGATGGGCTGGCTGGCCGAGCCGGGCTTGACGTGCATGAACTCCAGTTCGAAGCGAAGTCGGTCGCGGACATAGCCCGCGTGAAGGCCGGCGGCCACGCCGCTGCCCACATCCCACCGGGAATCCCATTTTCTTCTGGGCGTGGTGTTCCCGCAGGCGGGATCGTTGTTGATCGCTTCGGACGGACGGGTCGTGTCGCTGTACATCAGGACATCGCAGCGTGTCGGCCTGCTTGTTCCGAAGGACGTGGAATTCAGCGTGCGAGGGTCGGCCAGGCCGATGTCTGCACCGACGTAGAAGTCGGCATGCGCGGCAGTCAGGAGGGTCATGCCGAGCGTCAAAAAGCAAGGGCGAAAGAAACTCAAATGTGACATTTTCGGCAATTTCTTCGACAGAGAAAGACCCTCATTATACGACAAAATAGCCGCCTTCCGGCGTTAAAAGTCTTTATAAAACATTGACCTAGGAGACGCAGGGAATGCGGTAGAATAAGTTCCCAGTTATCCCCAATAACAAACATAATTAGGGGTTGATCGTATGGAGGGAGTCCTCGAAATTAGAGACGGGTGCAATACTCCGGAGCAACTGCTCCGGAGTCTCGCGTTTGCCCGCTACCTGAAGATCTACAAAGAAGAGTTCGTCACGGACCTGACGAGCCGCGAAAAGAATCGCGACGAAGCCCAGCACAAGGCGGAGATGATCCGCAACATCACGTTGCGGGACATCACGAAGATTCTGGACGCCAACCATTTTTCTCCTGACGAACTGGAACACGCGCGCTCGGTCGTCAAGTTTCTGGACGGCGGTTTTCATCACTTCCGGAACAAGAGTTACTCGCGCTTGGTGCGCCTGCAGAACGAAGTGGTCAGTTCCGGTACGGAAAGCCAGGGCACGATCAAGGACAAGGTGACGGAGAAGGCCGCCGAGTTGAACGACTTGGTCTTGGAGACGCGCCGCCGGCTGCTGTCGCAAGTCGGGCTGGGTTACGGGGTCCGCCGCACGCCGGGCATGGATGCTTCGCCGAACGTGACGGCCGGCGAGATCTCCGGCCACTACTGCAACATCCCCGCCGCCTACAGCATCCTGTGCCATGTGCCCCTGACCATGGCGGCGGACATCCGCACGGGAGTGGACTACCGCACGCCGGCCAACCGGCGCGCCTATCCGTTCTTCCAACTGGATCACAACCCGCTGCACCTTGAGCATTTCAACCCGGAAGAATGGGTGTCGGTCCCGTTGCGGGTCGGACGCTGGCTGATCATCGCGTATATCCACAAGTCGCGCGGCTGCATCGAAATGGAGCCAGGCCTGCTGAACCTGTTCCCGTTCGCCGATGTCGAACAGACTTTCCCGGCGACGCGCCCTGACGGGCTGTACTTCTTCGGGGATCCGAACGGGGTCTTCGGCGAGGATCTCGGCTACTACTGGGATGAGGACAACCAGTTGTTGATCGGCTTGGTTCCGCAGCATGACGAATACAAGTACTTCGGTTATTGCAAGAAACCCATCCTGACCCTGCACAATGTGCTTTCGATCCGTTGCGGCGATGTTCCGCTGCACTGCGGTTGCACCCGCTATCTCGTAGGTTTCGAGGGCGACGAGCCGTACATTTCGGAGATGCTGATCAAGGCGGACGACATGGGTCGGGTCGTGCTGGAACGTGCCAACGGGGCGTCTTTCCGACGGCCGATCTTCTACGGTACCGAAATCGGCGCCTTCGCTTGCCTGGACGGCTTCAGCGAGCAGGCGAAGCTGGCCATGGAAGGTCGGGAGGTCGGCTACAACAACCACATGGGCTCGAACGCGCGGCAGGTCGTGCCGGTGGCCGAGGAGTCCGAAGTGGCGCTGGGTAGCAATCTGGACGTGCTGCTGTACCTGAACAACTTCGATATCAAGGAAGAGGACGAGTCCTGCATTGATACGGATATTCCGATTCCCGAAGCCATCGAACATTTCCGCAAGGGCGAACGGGTTGCCGCGGGCAGCACCCAGACGCATCGGGGCAAGAAGGAATCCAGTTACTGGGCTAATCCGTTCCCGGCCCTGATGAGCAACGACGGTGACGTGCTGCACCCCGACCTGTATGAGCAGTTCAGCGAGACCGAGGCCTCCTTCATGAAGGATGTCGAGGCGCTGGTGGAGCGCAAGGAAATGTATCTTGGCGTTGCCTACAGCCAGCTGATGGCCGGAGTGTACGAGGGCGTCGAAGACGATGACGTCACGCGCTGCGGTTTCGCCAACCGGGAGGAGATCGAGCAGGTCGCACCGGAGCGCCTGGCGCTCGAACTGATCCAGATGGTTAAGCAGATTGCGGTGAAGAAACGCGAACGGCTCGGTGGTGACGCCAAGGAAGTCGACGTGACGGTGGCGCTGGTCGGCGACAGTCGCACCGGCAAGTCGGAGACCGGAGAGAAATTGGAAGCCGTCCTCGGGCTGACGCTGGTCTGAGAAATCTTCTCGAAGATGTCCTGCCTGCCAGCAGGGACAATTTTTGAGTTTTCCTACATCTGCGCGATGCGCTTGCGCTGTTCCGCAAGTTGCGCATGCGCGGTTTCCAGTTCTCCCAGTCGTTCACGTTCCTTTCGCACAACCGCTTCCGGGGCTCGTGATACGAATTTTTCGTTGTCTAGTTTGCTGCGAACCGTACCAAGCGCGCCGTCCAGTTTCTTCAGCTCTCGGTCCAGTCTGGCCAACTCGGCCTCCCGGTCGATGAGGTCGGCAAGCGGAATCAGCAAGCGCATGTTCCCGATCAAAATCGTGGCGGCTTCTGGAGCAGTTTCACTTGGTTCCATCCAATGCACCGATTCCGGACGGGCAAGGTTCCGGATCCAAGCTTGAGTCGCTTCAAAACGTGTCTGGTCTTGCGTCGTCCAGTTCTCAAGGAGTACGGGGACCGGACGGCCCGGCGCAATGTCCATTTCGGCGCGGGTTCGTCGGATGCCGCTGATGAATTCCTGGAGCCAGTGCATCGTCTCCAGGGTTTCGGAATCCTCCTTGATGTCTTCCGCTTCGGGCCAACTGCGAGTCATCAGGAACGCATCCGTCTCGTTTTGGCGCTGCGGCAATTGCTGGTGGAGTTCTTCTGTGATGAATGGCATAAACGGGTGCAGCAGGCGCAGAATCCGATCCAGCGTTGTGTAAAGGGTGTGCAGGGTGGATTGCACGGCATCCTCCGGCGCCTCTTCGTTCAGGGTCGCCTTGGTGAATTCCAGGTACCAGTCGCAGAAGTCGTGCCAGACAAAGTCGTACAGGGTTTTCGCGGCTAGGTCGAAACGATAGGCGTCGAGATGTTCGGTTACCTCTCGGGTGACCGCCTGTGCGCGAGCCGCAATCCAGCGATCAACCAGGCTCGCTTCGGCTGAGGGCGCCGACCCATCCAGCCGCTCGGCATGGATCAGCGCGAAGCGCACCGCGTTCCAGAGCTTGTTGCAGAAGTTCCGGTTGCCCTCGATGCGGCCGAGGTCGAAGCGGATGTTGCGCCCGTGGGTCGCGAGCGAGCAGAACGTGAAGCGCAGCGCGTCCGTCCCGTACGCGGGGATCCCGTCCGGAAACTGCCGGCGGGTCGCCTCGGCGATGCGGGGCGCGTCCTCGGGCTTCATGAGGCCGGTGGTGCGCTTGACCACCAGCGACTCGAGGTCGATGCCGTCGATGAGGTCCAGGGGGTCGAGGATGTTCCCCCGCGACTTCGACATCTTCTCCCCGTCCGCGTCGAGCACGAGTCCGTGGATGTACACGTCGTCGAACGGCACCTCCTGCATGAACTCCACGCCCATCATGATCATCCGGGCGACCCAGAAGAAGATGATGTCGAAGCCGGTGACGAGGACGCTGGTCGGGTAGTACCTCTCGAGCCGCTCGGACTCGCGCGGCCATCCGAGGGTCGAGAACGGCCAGAGGGCCGAAGAGAACCACGTGTCGAGCACGTCCGGATCGCGCTGAAGGAGCACCTCCGGCCCGAGGTGGTGGCGCTCCCGGACCTCCGCCTCGCTCCTTCCGACGTAGATGCCGCCGTCCGGGCCGTACCAGGCCGGGATGCGGTGGCCCCACCAGATCTGGCGGCTGATGCACCAGTCCTCGATGTCGTGCATCCACTGGAAGTAGACCTTGGCCCAGTTCTCGGGCACGAAGCGCACCGCCCCCGTCTCGACGGCGCGGATGGCCGGCTCCGCGAGGGGAGCGGCCCGCACGAACCACTGCGCGGTGAGGCGCGGTTCGACCACCGTGCCGGTGCGCTCGCCGCGCGGGATCTGGTGCCGGCAAGCCTCCACCCGGTCGAGCAGACCCGCCTCCCGAAGGTCCTGCACGATCCGATCGCGGGCCTCGAAACGATCGAGGCCGCGGTAGGCGGGGGGCGCGTTCTCGTTGAGGGAGGCGGTGTCGGTGAAGATGTCGATCGACGCAAGCCCGTGCCGCTCACCCACCGCGTAGTCGTTGAAGTCGTGGGCGGGGGTGATCTTGAGGCAGCCGGTTCCGAACTCCTGCACCACGTAGTCGTCCGCGATGACCGGAATTCGGCGGTCGCAGAGGGGAAGCTCGACCTCGCGCCCGACGAGGTCCGCGAAGCGCGGGTCCTCCGGGTGGACGGCCACCGCCACGTCCCCGAGCATGGTCTCCGGCCGGGTGGTCGCCACCGTGACGCGCTCGGGGCCGCCCGGGGGCGGGTTGCAGAGGGTGTAGTGGATATGCCAGAGGTGGCCGTCCTCCTCCTCCGACTTGACCTCGAGGTCCGACACGGCGGTGCACAGTACCGGATCCCAGTTCACGAGCCGCCGGCCCCGGTAGACGAGCCCCTTGTCGTACAGGCGCACGAAGGTCTCCAGCACCGCTTCGGAGAGCCCTTCGTCCAGGGTGAACCGCTCCGTCTCCCAGTCGACGGAGGCGCCGAGCCGGCGAAGCTGGCGCCGGATGGTCCCGCCCGACTCGCGGGTCCAGTCCCACACCCGCTCGACGAACGCCTCGCGGCCGAGCGCGCGCCGGTCGGTCCCCTCGGCCTCGAGCTGGCGCTCGACCACCACCTGGGTCGCGATGCCGGCGTGGTCCGTCCCCACCTGCCACAGGGTGTCGCGGCCCCGCATGCGGTGGTAGCGGACGAGGGTGTCCATGATCGTGTCCTGGAACGCATGCCCCATGTGCAGGGTTCCGGTCACGTTCGGCGGCGGGATCATGATGCAGTACGGGCGGCCGTCGCCGCGCGGTGCGAACCAGCCGCCCTCTTCCCAGGCGGCGTATGTGCCGCTCTCGATGCGGCGGGGATCGTAGGTCGTTTCCATGTGACAGGTGCTTGAGAACCGAAAGACGGGTGAGGGGGACGGTGAGGGTGAGGGCGAGGGACGGGACGGAGGCGCTCAGCCGGGCTCCCGGCCCGACATCCGGACCAGCTCCTCGATGACCTCCGGGAGGATGATCGCGACGTGCTCGCGGACCCGGGCGGCGATCTCCGCCGCGGCCCGCTCCATCGCCTCCTCGGTCCCGGTCTGGATGATGACGTCGATCTCGTTCGCGAGCCGATCGATGAGGTGGCGGTAGACCTCGGGGTCCAGCGCGGGCGGCGGCGCGTCGCCGTATCGTTCGCCTGCCGGGCCGCCGTCCAGGGGGCCGAGGTCGAGATCGCCGATCCGCGGAAGGGGGTCGTCCGGGATGAACTCGAAGCCGAGGGGGAGGGGCTCGCGCGCGAGAGGCGCCGCCGGCCCCTCCGCCCCGGGCACGTCGTCCAGGGCCGACACGGCTTCCGCCCGGGGCACGGAGTCCGGTCCCGGCGCGGCGTCCGGCCCGGGCCCGCCGACCGCGTCCTCCGCACGGCCGTTGGCGGCCGGCGCCACCACGTCCTCTAGGAGCGGGAGGGTCCCCGGCTCCCCGGGGTCCGAGGCGGGGATCTCCCGGGCGGCGGGGACGGGCGTGTCGGGCGGCGGCGGGGCCCCGTGCCCGTCGAGCATCTCCTCGAGGGTCGCGAG
>CAZGIH010000007.1:0-14138 GCA_964526195.1 uncultured Chromatiales bacterium
CTCAAAGGTGCAGTGGATCAAGCGGCAGGCGTGTGGCTACCGCAGCCGCGAACGCTTCCGCCAGGCCATCTACTTTCACCTCGGCGGATTGGACCTGCATCCCAGACCGCCTTTCCACACGAAACCGTGAAGAGCCAAAAACCGCTATACGGGTCTTTTGGTTCTGCATCTCGGGTATAATTATCCGTTCATTTTTCAGGCTTTGAAGAAATGGCGCGTATTACTGTCGAAGATTGTCTGGAACGGATTGATAACCGTTTTGACCTGGTGCTGGTGGCGGCCCGCCGTGCCCACATGCTTAAGAAAGGAGCATCCGAATTGCTGCCTTGGGACAACGACAAACCCGCCGTGCTTGCCTTGCGGGAAATCGCCGCTGGAAAAGTGACGCCTGACATTCTGGATCAGCCGATGCAGGAGCCGGATGACGAGATCGATCCTTCGGATCTGGAAGCCATCCACCAACAGGCGGCGGAAATGGTGGTCGAGGATGTCTCAGCGGCACATGACGACGATGAGGATTTCGACGACGAGTTCGACGTGAGCGAAGACGAAGACGACGGGGACACGGAGTTTTCTGCCAGCGCGGCATCATCGGAGGATCAAGAGGCCAAAGATGCGGAGGCTTCCAATGAGCCGAATCCAGGCGAAGAACCTGCGAAGGGAGCCTGACCCCTGCCTTTCTGAGCCATGCCCGCGGCGATAGAATCGGTTCCCACGCCGGTTGACAGCCCCTCGCCGAACCCGGTTCGCTTCCACAGCCTCTGCGATCAGCTCGACCAGTATCTGGAACTGGAACAGGTCCGGCGGGTCTACCGGGCGTATATATTCAGTGCCGAGCGGCACGCCGAGCAGTACCGGTTGTCCGGTGAGCCCTACATTACTCATCCCCTGTCGGTTGCCTGTACGTTGGCCGGCCTGCATCTGGACGCGGACACGATCGTCGCGGCTCTGCTGCACGATGTAATCGAGGACACGCCGACCGCCCGCGACCAGATCCGGGAAGAATTCGGCGAGGATGTGGCCCATCTGGTCGACGGGGTCAGCAAGCTGACGCACTTGGACGGGGTCTCGCGCAGCGAGGCACAGGCGGCCAATTTCAGCAAGATGATGCTGGCGACGGTGCGCGACATCCGGGTGATGCTGGTCAAGCTGGCTGATCGCCTGCACAACATGCGCACGTTGGATGTATTGCCGAGAGAAAAGCAGCAACGAATCGCCCGCGAAACCCTTGAGGTCTATGTGCCAATCACGCGTCGCCTGGGGATGAACGCACTCTGTCTGGAACTGGAGGGACGTGCCTTCAAAACGCTCTATCCGATGCGCAGCCGTGTCCTTGAGGAAGCTATTCAGGCGCACCGGGGGCGCCAGCAAGACCGAGTCGAGAAAGTTCGCGAGAACCTGATTCGGCATATTGAGGAGCGAGGGATCAAGGCACAGATCGAAGGGCGGGAGAAAAGCGTCTACAGCGTTTACTGCAAGATGCGGGACAAGCACCTGTCGTTCAACGAGGTCTTCGACGTCTACGGGTTCCGGGTGATTGTAGACACGGCGGATCAGTGCTACCGAGTGCTGGGAGTCGTCCATAGCCTGTACAAGCCGCTCCCGGGCAAATTCAAGGATTACATCGCGATCCCGAAGGCTAACGGTTACCAGTCACTGCATACTGCCTTGCAGGGTCCGGACGCAGTGCCGCTGGAAATCCAGATCCGTACGCAGGAAATGGAACTGGTGGCCGAGGGAGGGGTTGCGGCGCACTGGAACTACAAGTCCGGCGCAAGTCTTTATTTGCCGGCACATGCCAAGACCTGGATGCAGAACATTCTGGATATCCGGCGTCTTGCTCCGGATTCCGTAGAGTTTCTGGAGCACGTCAAAGTGGACCTCTTCCCGCACGAGGTCTACGTGTTTACGCCGGCGGGGGACATTCTTCGCTTGCCGCAGGGCTCCACTGCGCTGGACTTCGCGTATGCGGTTCATTCCGGTGTGGGCAATGCCTGCGTGGGGGTCAAAATCGACCGCGTCGCCTCTCCCCTGAGCACGGAACTGAGTAGCGGCCAGACGGTCGAGGTCCTGACCGCTTCGGACGGTAAACCTTCTCCGGCTTGGCTGGACTTCGTGGTAACCGCCAAGGCCCGCTCGTCCATTCGCCAGTACCTGAAAGGTTTGAAAGAGGAACAGGCGGAGGAACTGGGCATGCGATTGCTGGACAAGGCACTGGCCCGGTCCGCGAAAACCTTTACGGACCTGCCGGGCGAACAAGTGTCGAAAATGCTGGAAGCCATGAAAGTGGAGAATGCACAACAGTTGTTTCGAGACATCGGATTAGGCCGCCTGATGGCACCGATCGTGGCGCATCAATTAATGGGAGCGAAAGCGTTACCCCGCAGCTCGACAAGTTGGTTGGATCGCATGCTGAGGCGGAAGCAAGATCAGCCGGTCGCGTTGCAGGGTACGGAAGGCATGGCAGTCACGTTTGCCAAGTGCTGTCGGCCGATTCCAGGCGACACCGTTACCGGTATCGCATCAGCCGGGCACGGGCTTGTCATCCACCAGAGCAACTGCCCCAACCTGAAGCGGTTCCGCAAATCTCCGGAGCAGTGGATTCCCTGCGAATGGGCGGAAACGGTAGACGGCGAATATCCGGTCTCGATTAGGGTCTCCACCAAGAACCGCCGTGGGCTCTTGGCCCGTATTGCTGCCGCCATTGCCGAGGAAGGCTGCAATATTGAGGGGGTCGACCTGGAAGAAGCGAAGGGGTCTGCCCATATCAACATGGGATTCATCCTGAACGTTCGCGATCGGATTCATCTGGCTGCCATCATCAAGGCGGTTCGGCGGTTGCCGGACGTGCGCAAGGTAGTACGCCTGTCGGGCTAAAGATGGGTGGGAGAGGTTAGTAGCAGCAGTTCGGGCAGGGTCGCCACATCAAACTTTACATAATCAAAAAGACTTTACATTTCCTAGATTTTTACATCTAAAGTCTATACTTATCAATTATTTGAATGGTATAAAAAATGGTCTGAAAAACCGACCATTTTTTCTTGCAATGAAGAAGGGGTTCAGTTACAACAGCACTTTTCCATTTCATTTATGAGGTGCTATCATTGTGACCCAAGCTCACCGAATTCCGGAGGAAGCCCTACCCGAACGCCCGACTGCATCTGCCCGGGCTTCCAAGAGCTCGGGCACCCGGGAATCTAGGCAACGTCCCATGTTCGACACCCTCCAAGTGGCACGCGACCTGAAGAAAGGCGGGTTTTCTGAACCGCAGGTCGAGGCGGTGGCCTCCGCATTCAACTCCATTTCCCAGAACATGGTGACGAGAGCCGAACTAAAAACTGAATTGACTGCCCTTGAAACACGTCTGATTGTGCGGATGTATATGACGGCCAGTCTTGCAGCCGGTTTTGTTGTGGGTGTGATCACTTTGGTCATTAAACTGTAAGGCTTCGAAGAAGCGGTTACACGTCACTCTTGCGTATAATTCCGGCGCATCCGCCGTTTTCTTTGCACATGCCTGTTGAACCCGTCCACACGCCCGACGCGCCTGACGCTATCGGCACTTATTCTCAGGCGGTCCGCAGTGGGGATTGGGTGTTCCTGTCCGGTCAGATTCCCTTGGATCCCCAAACCATGCAAATGGTCGAAGGAGACATGCAGACGCAAATCCGCAGGGTGTTCGATAATCTCAGTGCGGTCGCCGGTGCCAGCGGCGGCAGTCTGGCGGACTGCGTCAAGTTGACGGTGTACCTGACCGACCTGAATCATTTCCCGTTGGTCAACGAAGTGATGGCCGAGTATTTCTCAGAGCCGTATCCGGCGCGCGCAGCGGTGGGCGTGGCGGCGCTCCCGAAAGGCGCGGCGGTCGAGATGGATGCGATCCTGAATCTACGTGCCTGATACCGGCCCGGATGACCCGGACTGACTCACCCGCTTCCGATCCAGCAGAGGCGGCACTTCGCGCACTGCCCGGTGTTGGCCCCCGGGTGTGCGAGAAACTCGCCCGTTTGGGCATTTTCCGGATCGATCATCTGCTCCTGCATCTGCCTCGGGCCTACGAAGATCGAACCCGCGTGATCTCCCTGGACGCATTGCGTCCGAACGTCCGCTGCATGGTCGAGGGCATCGTGCAGGATGCTCGTGTGGAGTTCTACAGGGGGCGCAGGCTGCGGGTCAAACTGGCCGATGATTCTTCCGGCATGCTGGAACTTTGTTTCATGCGCTTTAGCCCGTTTCAGCAGGAACAACTGGTTCCGGGCACGCGAGTGCGCTGCTTCGGAGAAGTCAAGCTATGGCGTCGCACGTTCCGGATGTTTCACCCGGAATACGAACTTGTCACGCCCGGCACTTCCGAGCATGCTGCCACCAGTCTGACCCCGGTGTACCCGGCGACAGAGGGGCTCGCACAGATTTCTTTGCGCAAGCTGATTCGCCGTGCACTGGAGTGGGCTGAAGTTCACCCGGCGCAACTGGAGCATCCGGCTTGGGAAGACCTGTTCAGGAAGCAGGGCCTGCCTGGCTTTACCGAGGCGCTTCGCCGCCTCCACGAACCGGAAGTGGGGCTGGATATGGAGACCCTGCTTTCGGAATCCGACCCGGCCCGGCAGCGGCTGATCGTGGAGGAGCTGGCTGCATACCATTTGAGTTTCATCCGTCTGCGCAGTCGGGTCGAGCAACGGCAAGCGGATTCATTTCCAGGGGACGACGAATTAATCCGTCAATTCTTAGAACGCCTGCCTTTCCAGCTGACTCAGGCACAGGAGCGGGTTATCGAGGAGATTCGGCAGGACTTGACTCGCAACCACCCCATGATGCGCCTGTTGCAGGGCGACGTGGGCTCCGGGAAGACCATCGTTGCGCTGGTTGCCGCCTTGTGTGTTACCGCCTCGAATGCACAAGTGGCGGTAATGGCTCCGACCGAGTTGTTGGCAGAGCAGCATTACCGCAGTTTTTGGGAGTGGCTGTTTCCGTTGAATATTCCGGTGGCGTTCCTGTCGAGCAGCCAGACAGGTAAGCAGAGAGCAGAAGAAAAGGCGCGCATTCGAAGCCATCAGGCCCGTATCGTGATTGGGACACACGCCCTGATCCAGGAAGACGTGAGTTTCGACCGATTGGGATTGTTGATCATCGATGAACAGCACCGGTTCGGGGTACACCAGCGTCTTGCCTTGCGGCGAAAAGGCGAGGGGAAAGAAACTCATCCTCACCAACTGATCATGACGGCCACCCCGATTCCGCGCAGTCTGGCCATGACGTTCTATGCTGACCTGGACGCTTCGATCCTGGATGAGATGCCCCCGGGACGAAAACCGGTCAAGACGGCTGTTATGGCAGAAGATCGGCGGGATGAACTGATGGAGCGGATTCGGGAGGCTTGCCGGGAAGGGCGGCAAGCATACTGGGTTTGTACGCTGGTGGAAGAATCCGAGGCACTGCAATGCGAGGCTGCGGAAAGCACCTGGCAGAAACTCTGTCAGGCGTTACCTGAGCTTGAGGTGGGTTTGGTGCACGGACGGATGAAGGCGCCGGACAAGGACCGGGTCATGCAGCGTTTCAAAAGTGGAGAGGTTCAGCTTCTGGTGGCGACCACGGTCATCGAGGTGGGCGTGGATGTCCCGAATGCTTCACTGATGGTGGTCGAGAATGCGGAACGCCTGGGGCTTGCGCAATTACACCAACTTCGCGGTCGGGTTGGGCGTAGCTCCGAACAGAGCAGTTGTGTGTTGTTGTACAAGTCGCCGCTGTCAGAAAATGCCCGAACCCGCATCCAGATTATGCGGGAGACGACCGACGGGTTTGAAATTGCGCAACGGGACCTGCATCTGCGCGGGCCGGGTCAATTGCTGGGAGTCCGTCAGGCCGGGGAAATGGTGTTCCGGGTGGCGGACCTTTCCCGAGATGAGCAACAGCTGAAACGAGTGCAGCGGATCGCCCAGGACTTCATCCGGAAAGATCCGGAGGCGGTGGAACCCATCATGGAACGCTGGCTCGGGGATTCCCGGAGCCTGGGTTCAGTCTGATGCTCTGGAGCCTGGTGACGCCCTAGAACAGGCAGCAGGCCAACTCGAACTTGACTTCTTGGTCGGTCTGGGCGGGCCGCTGGTCCAGATCGCCGTCCTCGCGGAACACGATACTGAAAGAACGTTTTCCGATACTGATTTCTGGGTAGAACTCTGACTCCGCAGGCATCCGGATCCGGATCATTTGATGGATCCGGCCGGGATCCAGCCCCTGTTCGAACCAACCGTCCTTGGCGGTTTCGGGGGCGAATGTGGCGCTGTTTCGAACCATTTCCAATACGGTTCGCGCGATCTGAATAATTGGTGCGAATGGTTCGTACCATTGCTTCAACTGGGTAGCATGGTCGGCTCGCTGGCTGGTCAGCCAATTGTGGTACAGCGGAATGTCGGTTTCGCTGGTACAGCCGGGCATGCGAATGCGCTGGCTGATCGTGTTGAGCATGTCATGCTGGGTCAGATGCTGGTGCACCGGATACTGAAGGTTGTGCGCATCGTTGCGCAGGTTCTGGTGCAGTTCGACAATTTCTTTCAGGAGATCTAGGTCTGCATTATCGGACGAACTCAGCATTTCCAGCCAGGCCAGCCGCTGATCCAGTTCTCGGATCAGTTCGATCTTGATGTTGTGTCGACTGATCAGGCTGACGAATTCCAGAAGAGTCGCGACCGTGGCCCGGGTCCCCCACAGCGAGGGCTGGGCATAGTGATATTCGAACTGTCGCGCTAGGAAGTCGATCCGCAAGAACGTGCGCATGCGTTCGTTGACGGCCTGCTCGTAGATTATGGTGGGAGGGGTTTCGTTCATGCCGCCAGATATTTTTGGTGCAACTCGTCTACGGCCTCAGCAAGCGCGTCCATGCTCCCTGCATTCTCAATCACGTCATCGGCATGTCGCAGACGCTCGTCCGCCGACAATTGAGTTGCCAGGATGGCATCGGCTTGCTTATTATCCATTTTCGGGAAGCGCTTCCGTAGCCGTTGGCGCTGCAGGTCTTCGGGGCAATTCACGACCAAGATTCGGTCCATGTCGTCCTGCCAGCCAGCCTCGATCAGCAAGGGGACTGTCGCGATGGCATAAGGTTTTTCTTGCTGTGTAAACCAATTGCGGATGGCAGCCCGCACAGGGGGGTGCAACAGGGCTTCAAGATCACGGCGCAGGGCCGAATCGAGGAAAAGACGCGTCCGCAGCAGCGTCCGGTTCAGGCTGCCATCGCTTTCCAGCACTTCCGAACCGGCTCGCTCGACGACGGCTTCAAGGAGTGGGCCACCCGGGATCGTCAGTTCGCGCACCACCTCGTCGGCATCGATGACCGGGGTGCCTCGTTCTTCGAAGTACCGGGCGGCCTGCGACTTGCCGCAAGCGATGCCTCCTGTCATGCCGACCTTGATCACGTGCTCTTCCTCAAAACCCGGCTCCGCCAATCAGTGATCGGGCGGCATCCCGCCAGATTAAAAATCCAAACAACGCCAATGCCAAGGCCGAGCCGAAAGGCAGGGCGCGTTCGGTGTGATTCCACATACGTCGGGCAAGCCACAGCAGGAGCGTCAGTATCGAAGCGGCAAAAGCGACCCAAGGCAGCATCATCCAGCCCAGCCAGGCTCCGCATACGGCAAACATCTTGAAGTCACCATAACCCATGCCGGGCTCTTTCCTCAAGAAGTAGAACAGGTGGTTCAGCAGCCATAACGACAGATAGCCTGCAGCGGCCCCGATGATTGCTTCATGCAACGGCGCAAATAATCCGGATGTATTCACCAGCAGCCCTAGCCATAGGAGCGGGTAGACAAGCAAGTCCGGCAACAGTTGTGTCTGCCAGTCAATGAGGACAAGCGCCAGAAGCCCCCAACCCAGTACGGCATAGGCACCGACTTCGAGCAGACTGTCCGCACTCGCGGCCACGCCGACAGCAAGCAATCCCGCTGTTAGTTCCAGGACGGGGTATCGTAAAGAGATAGAGACTTTGCAGGAGGCGCAACGGCCCCGCAGGGCAAGATAACTAAGGACCGGAACCAGGTGACGTAAGCGAATCGTTTGGCAGCAATGGGGGCAGCGTGAACGTGGGGACCACAGAGTCAATTCAGGGTTCTCTCCACGCGCCATGACGGGGAGGCGGTGTACCAGCACGTTCAAAAAACTGCCCACGGCAGTTCCGGCCACGAATGCGGTGCAGAGCCAGAAAATCTCGGAATGCGGCATTGATGTGACCGGATGTTCGTAGTGTATTGTAGGGGGTGAGTGGATTGCAATTGCTCCGCGAGGAGAGTAGAGCAGTGAAGGTTTCACGTTGCCGGAAGTTGTGGGTCTGTACCCGAGGGAGAGGCCTTTTCCGTCCTGTAATTTCGGGGGGATCATTGTCATCCTTTTTTGGCGCAATACTCATGCTCGCAGGAGGTGTTTTCGCGCCGGGAATTTCAGTGGCAGAGTCGGGCGATATGGCGTATGAGATAGAGGTGCTGCAAGAGGGGTTGGAATATCCCTGGAGTTTGGCACAGTTGCCGGACGGTTCCTTGCTGGTTACGGAAAAGCCCGGACGCCTGTTGCACCTGAATGCTGACTTTTCAAGCCGCCATTCCATCGAAGGTGTGCCGGAGGTGGACTGGGTCGGACAAGGGGGGCTTCTGGATGTGGTTTTGCATCCAGAATACGGGCAAGCGGATAACCGTTGGATCTATCTCAGTTATAGCAAGGTCTGCGCCACGGGTTTTACTACGGCGCTGAGTCGCTACCGCCTGCAGGGTTACCGACTCGAAGACGGCCAGTTGCTGTTCGAAGCGCATCCATGCGGAGGGCTGACCTGGCATTTTGCAGGACGGTTGGCATTCGATGCCGACGGATACCTGTTCCTGACCGTGGGAGACCGGGGCGAGCGCGAGAATGCGCAAGAACTGAACAGCCATTGGGGCAAACTGATTCGCTTACACGCGGATGGGCGAATTCCGGAGGACAATCCATTTGTCGGGGATGCCGATGTCCTGCCGGAGGTGTACTCTTACGGCCACCGCAATCCACAGGGATTGGCGTGGAACCCTTTCGACGGCAAACTCTGGCTGCACGAGCATGGACCCAAGGGCGGGGATGAATTGAATTGGATTCGGGCAGGGGCCAACTACGGCTGGCCCCGGGTGACGCACGGACGCGAGTACACCGGTGGAATCATCAGCGAACAGACACATGCGCCGGGCATCGAGCCGCCTGTGTGGCACTGGACGCCGTCAATTGCCCCTTCAGGGTTCGCGGTCTACGACGGGGAGCCTTTCGCCGCATGGCGCGGGCACTTGCTGGTTGGCGCGCTGAAGTTACGCAGTGTATACCGGGTGCAGCTAAGACAAGAGGGCGGAGTGCACGAGCAGGTTCTACCGGAGCCCCAAGGCCACCGAATTCGCGACATTCGAGTGTTGGAGGATGGCCTGATCTACTTGCTGACGGACGACGCGGACGGGCAACTGCTGCGATTGGTTCCAGCGGCATACAATTAATCGGGGTATTTTGTATATTTTTATGGCCAGTCTCCCACCCGCCCGACTTGTCCAGTTCAATCCGCTGGTCGGCGATATCGATGGCAACCGGACCCGCGTTCAAGCGTGGCTGGAAACTCGGGAAGAACCTTCGATCTGGGTCTTTCCGGAACTTGCGTTGTGCGGCTATCCTCCGGAAGATCTGCTGCTGCGGGATGATTTCATCGACCAGGTCGCTGTTGCTCTAGAAGAGTTGGCGCATCAAGTTGGCGAACACTGGGTGATCGTGGGGGCTCCGGTACGCGAAAACGGTGCTCTGTACAACGCGGCCTGTGTGCTGCATCAGGGCCGACAGGTGAGTTTTGCATGCAAGAAGCTCTTGCCGCACTACGATGTCTTTGACGAGCAGCGCTACTTTGTTCCGGGATCGAAGCCTTTCGTCATCGAGGCCGGGCGGCAGTTGGGGTTGCTGATCTGCGAGGATTTGTGGCAGCCGGAACCAGCCGCAGACTTGGCGGCGGCCGGGGCCGAAGTCCTGGTCTGCCTGAACGCTTCCCCGTTCGACCTCCGTAAGGCGTCCAAGCGCTTGGAAGTCGCACGCGCGCGCGCGCTAGAGACGGGTTGCCCTGTCTGGTACGTCAACCAGGTCGGAGGGCAGGATGAACTGGTTTTCGACGGCGCAAGTTTTGTCCTGGATGCCTCCGGGCAGCGGATCGCGCAACTTCCTTCGTTCGTCGAGGCCGAACTGGAACTGACGCCCGAAGATTTGGGCTGGATCAGTTCCCGGCAGGATGTCGAAGATCTGGATGAGGATGCGACCCTATATCAGGCACTGGTATTGGGCGTGCGCGACTATGTGAACAAACACCGTGCCCCCGGTGCGCTGGTGGGTCTGTCTGGCGGAATCGATTCGGCCTTGACGCTGGTCATTGCGGCAGATGCCTTGGGAACGGAACGGCTGGAGGCGGTGCTGATGCCCTCGCGGTATACATCGAAAGCCAGCATTGAGGACGCTATGCTGTTGTGCGAGCGCTTGGGCGTTTCCTTTCTGAATCTGTCAATTGAGCCTGCATTCCAGTCCATGCTTGAAACCTTGGGACCGGAAGCCGAACAGGACGACCTGGTTTGTCAGAACCTGCAGGCACGTATCCGCGGCTTGCTGTTGATGGCCCGCTCGAACCACAGCGGCAAACTACTGCTGACGACTGGAAACAAAAGCGAGATGGCAGTCGGTTATGCGACCCTGTACGGTGATATGGCAGGGGGATTTGCGCCACTTAAAGACATCTTCAAGACCCGGGTCTATCAGTTGGCTTGCCACCGTAATCGTGACCAGGAAATCATCCCGGAGCGAACCCTCACTCGACCGCCGTCAGCGGAATTGAAGCCGGACCAGAAAGACTCTGATTCACTCCCCGACTATGCCGTGCTGGATACTGTGCTGCGCCTGTTCATTGAGGAAGATCGCTCGCCCTCGGAGATTATCGCGCAGGGATTTGATTCTGACCTCGTTCACGATGTGGTCGCCCGGGTGCTCAAGAGTGAGTACAAGCGTCGACAGGCGCCGCCGGGAGTGAAGACGACAGAGCGGGCATTTGGAAGAGACCGGCGTTACCCGATCACGTCCGGGTATAAAGCCTGATTAGTTTGATCAGTTCGATGGCGCCGGGGTTGGTGCGCTTTCTTCCGCCGGTGTTTCGGGAGTCTCTGAACTGACAACAGGCTCCGGGGTGTCGCCTGGGACACTTGGCAATTCTTCGTCGTCCGACGAGCTGAATAATTGCCGCAACTGATACCAAAGGTCTTGGGAATCGATATCCGAATCCGGGATGTGACCGCTCGGGACCTCGCTGACTACAATTTTATCCGGTTCATGCGAAGCGACGAACTCCTCGGCTTCGCCGAGGTTGAGTGCGACTCTCTGATACTTGCCGCTGAAATCGGGCGGAGGGAATTCCTCGATGTCGAACCCAACCATGATGGCAGCGCTGTCGACCGTATCGCTGATCCATTCACCCGTGTTCGACAGCCAGGTCGGTTCTTTCTCCTCGGCGGCCTTGCGGGCTTCGTAGTCCGGGAAGTTGAGATCTCGAACGCTCCGTGCATCATCCGCGAGTTGGTGCATCTCCAGGTGTCGGTACCCTTGTTCCAGATACCACAACATGTCATCCATATTCGGCGCACCGTGATAGCGGGCGATTGCCTGCTTGCTTCGGTTGACAACCGCGACATAAGCTTTGCGGCGCAGATAGAAATCCGCGACGTGCAGCTCATAACGTGCCAGCAGGTTGCGCAGGAAAATGGTATGTTGGCGAGCATCCGTCGCGTATCGCGATTCCGGGTATTTTGTCACGATCAGGGAAAAACTCTTGAACGCAAACAGCCATGGGGTCGGGTCCTTGTTATGCCGGATATAGGGAAGAACGTAGTGCAATAGGGTCCGACCGTAATCCAGATAGGCGACGCCACGCATGTAATTTGCGTACGCGATATGCGTGTGTAACGGATTTTGTTCGATAAAGCGGTCGAGTATGACGATGGCCTCGGTGTATTCCTCTTGCCGGTACTTGGAATACGCCATTTCCAGTAAGCCCTGCTGGGCGTACGGATCGAAGGGATACCCGGATTCCAGATGTTCGAAAGCTTCGATTGCCTTGGTGAAATCGCCTCCGCGACGGTAGGAGAGGCCCATAGCGTACAACTGCGCTGCAGATTTGCCCTCGTACTCGGTTTCTGGCGCATCCGGCAATAGCCCGCAACCGGCCATCATCAGTGACGATGCAAGCAAAAGAACAGCAGGTAAAAGACGCATCACAAAGGATCGGGGGTGCCCTCCGAATTATATATTGCGATGATAGTATGGGCTTTTTGGGTGAGTCGGATTAGGCAATTGGACAGTTTGCCGCTGGTTCGGGAAGTGCCGGAAGACTTGGCCGGAAAGCGCCTGGACGTCACGTTGGCACAGATGTTCGAACAGTTTTCCCGCCGACAGCTTCAGGATTGGATTCGGGCAGGGCGCGTATTAATTGAAGGAGAAACTGCCCGCCCCCGAGATCCGGTGCAAGGTTGCGAACGGATCGAGGTCTGGCCGCAGGCCCCTGCGTCCTCACAGTGCGAGCCACAGAACCTGCCCTTGGCTGTTGTTTATGCTGACGAAGCCCTGATCATCTTGAACAAGGCGGCTGGGCAAGTCATGCACCCGGCTCCCGGACATCCGGACGGGACGGTCCAGAACGCTCTCCTGCATCACTTTCCGGCTACCGCTAGAGTGCCACGAGCAGGGATCGTGCATCGACTGGACCGGGACACGACCGGGCTTGTGGCAGTAGCGCACAATCCGGAATCCTGCACGGCATTGACCCGGCAACTTCAGACACGTGAAATCCGGCGACGGTATCAGGCCTTGGTCCAGGGCGACTTGGTTGCAGGCGGAACCATTGAGGAGCCGATTGGACGACACCCTCGTCAACGCCAGCGAATGTGTGTACGCGCGGGCGGTAGAGAAGCCATAACGCATTATCGAGTGCATCGGAAATTCAATGGTTTGACTCTTCTTGATATTCAACTCGAGACTGGGCGCACGCACCAGATTCGGGTGCATCTAGCTCACTTGGGGTATCCGGTAGTCGGGGATCCTGTTTATGGTGGCCGTGCCCGGAGCCCGGCTGGAGCGTCCGCTTCCGTGCGCGACGCAGTACGGGGGTTCGGACGACAGGCGCTGCATGCCTGCAGCCTTCAACTCCAGCATCCGTCCCATGGGACTCTATACGACTGGAAAGCTGATCTGCCCGAGGATTTTCGGGATTTGTTGGTGGAACTGGAAGAAGGCCGTGGCTGAACTGGAGTTCATCTATCCTGATTGGCCGGTTCCCGGCCATGTGCGAGCAGTTACAAGCACCCGAGTAGGAGGCCTCAGCCGCGGTGCCTATGCCGGATTGAATCTGGCTGCGCATGTGGGTGATCGACCTGAAGACGTTACAGAAAACCGAAAAATCTTGATGCAGGCTCTTCAGCTGCCGAGTGAACCCGATTGGCTGGATCAACAACATGGTGCCGGAGTTCGGAAGGCACGGATCATGCCTGAAACTGCTCCGGCGGATGCAAGCCACACGACATCTGCGGGGCCGGTTTGCGTCGTGCAGACGGCAGATTGCCTGCCGGTCCTGCTGTGCTCCCGTAAGGGGGACTGGGTGGCTGCTGCGCATGCCGGCTGGAAAGGTATCGCCGCAAATGTCTTGGAAGCGACGGTTCGTGCTTATCCTGGATTACCAGCAGATCTCTTGGCATGGCTGGGTCCGGTCATTAGCGCAGAATTCTACGAAGTGGATGAACCGGTGAGGGAGGCGTTGGGCGAAGGACTTTCATCGGTAGCATTGCGTCCATCCAGTCGGGCGAGGCGCTGGTTGTTGGATCTGGCCTCTGCCGCCGCATGGCAACTGGAGCAGGCTGGGGTTGTGGACTGTTTCGGCGGGAGTTGGTGTACTTTTCGGGACGAACGGCTTTTTTATTCGTACCGTCGAGATCGAACAACTGGTCGCATGGCGACTTTGATCTGGCTGGAGGAGCGTTAATTTTCGCGCGAGACCATGTCCGAGGTCTAAAAAAAGAAGAAATGGGCAGGCCCAAGCTGACGCAGCCGGAAATTCCTACCATAAGTATTTGATT